>NZ_CP095481.1:4403437-4717968 GCF_023023025.1 Amycolatopsis sp. WQ 127309 | reverse complement strand
CGCGGTGTTCGTCAAGCAGAGCTTCGCGCTGGCCGCGGTGATCGGCGTCTGCTGGCTGCTGCTGCACCCGTCGACGCGGGCCGGCGCGCTGCGGACGGCGCGCTGGTGGCGCCGGCTGGTCCTCGACCTGCTGTCCCTCGGCGCGCCCGGGCTCGCGTACGTGGCCTGGGTGAGCCTGGGCGGCGGGTTCGCGGAGATGGTCGAGCAGCTCACCGGCGGCGTGCCCGCGTACGGCCAGCGGCTGCTCGGGCTGTGGCTGGAGGACCCGGAGGTGCTGACCCGGGCGCCGGTGCGGGAGCTGAGCTTCTTCGCCGCGATCGCCGTGGTGCTGCTCGCGGTCCGGCTGCCGGGCGACCGGCTCGGCGCGGCCGGCCGGGTGGCGTCCTGGGTGCTGGTGCTGGCCGGCGCGACGGCCGTGGTCCTGACCGTGGTCGACGGCCGGTTCACCGGCTCGTCGCGCTGGGCGGACGTGCTGTGGTGGATCGTCGCGGTGAGCGTGCTGGTCAACGCGGCCGTGACGCGGAAGGTGCCGTGGGCCGGGCTGCTGGTGCTCGCGACCGGGTTCATGACCAGCCTGTCCTGGGGCAACGACACACCGACCCTGCTCACCGGGACGCTCGCGCTGACGGCGTTGCTGTTGCTGAGCGCGGTGGTTCCGCCGCGGCCGCGGCTGGCGCGGCGCTGGGTGACGGCGACGGCGGGGCTGACGGCGGTGGCGGTGTGCGGCTGGGTCGTCGTCGCGCGCCACGACCAGGCGGCCTACCTCGACCTGAGCCACGACAAGCTGACCGAGGACCTCGGCGCGGTGACCCCGGCGATGAGCGGGATCCGCACCAACCCCTCGACGTTCACCTACGTCCGGCAGATCCGCGACTGCCTGGCGGAGTTCCCGGCGGGCCGCACGGCGATCCTGCCGGACAGCTCGTTCGCCTACCCGGCGTTCGGCCTGCGCAACCCGTTCCCGCTGGAGTGGCCGCTGCCGCTGGAGATCGTCGGCGACGCCCCGCAGCGCATGCTCGCGGAGGCCGACGACCTCAACCGCGAGGGCGACTACCTGGTGCTGTTCCAGACGGACTCGATCCGGCAGCTCGCCACCGGCGGCCCGGTGCCGGCGCAGATCCCGCTCGACACCCCGGTGTTCGACTACCTGGGGCTGGAGAAGGCGATCCAGGCGAAGCTCACCGGGCAAGCGGTCACCTGCGGCAGCTTCGTCGGGAAGTACGCGCGCTGAGTCACCCGCCGGCGATCTGCTCCCGGATCCAGCCGGCGACGACGTCCACCCGCGCGATGACCTCGAGCCCGGGCTGGGGGCACGCCGGGCCGTCGTTGACGATGGCCACGAGGGTGCCGGTGCGGTCGTCGTCGGAGGTGAAGAACGGGCCGCCCGAGTCATCCTTGCACGGGCTGTTCTCGACGGTCCGCGTCACGACCGGCGCGGCTTCCAGGGTGGTCTGCCGGATCTTCGCGACGGTGAACTGACCGCGCTTGAGGTGGTCCGAGGGCGCGACGACGGTGGCCGAGACCGAGCCCCAGCCGATGAACCGCAGCGGCTGCCCCTTCGACGGCGGCTCGGTCGCCAGCTTCAGCGGGGTGATGCCGGTGATGGGCGCGCTGAGCTTCACCACGGCGAGGTCGTTGACCGCGGACTGCCGGACGTCGACGACCTGCGCCGACTCGCCGCCGGTGTCGCTGTCCTTGAGCTTCCCGAGCGTCACGGTCATGTCGTAGCGCGGCTTGCCCCCGACCCGGACGTCGTTGACGTCGTGGAAGCAGTGCCCGGCGGTCACGACCCACCGGGCGTCGACGAGCGAGCCGCTGCAGGCACCGCTGCGGACACCGCCGCCGGGGACCGGGATGTCCGTGGAAGTCAGCTTCGCGTTGAACGGCAGGATGGGATCCGGTACCGGACGACTGAGCACCGGAGTCGTCGGGCTACTCCCGGTAGTTCTGCTTTCGGTGACCGCGGTGTGACGCGGAGCGTCGGCGCTCGCGATCAGCGACGCGCCGAAAGTGGTGTAAGCGCAGGCCAGCCCGGCTCCCACGACAGCCGCGACAGCGGCAGCCCCCAGCCTCGGCCCGCGGCGGCCGCGCGATTTCTTCCTCACTCTTATGAGTACGTACGCCAGGCCGAGATGGTTGCGTGATCTAGTCCACGAGCAAGTCGTCGGGCGTGCCGGACGCCAGCTCGGCGAGGACTTTCAGGGCCGCGTCGAGCGTTTCGGGAGGCGGCGCCGACACCGCGATCCGCACCGCGTTCGGCGCGTGCCCGGGCAGCACCGCGAACGCCGACGCCGGGGACAACGCGATCCCGCGACGCGCCGCCGCCGCGACGAACGTCTCCGCGCGCCACCGCTCCGGCAGCACCCACCAGCGGTGGTACGACGCCGGGTCGCCGTGGACGTCGAACCCGGCCAGCCGCCCCGCCAGCACCGCGGCCCGCGAAGCCGCGTCAGCACGCTTCGCCGTCTCCACCTCCGCCAAGGTGCCCGTCGTGATCCACTGCGTCGCCGCCTCGACCGCGAACCGCGGCGCCGCCCAGCCGCCCGAGCGGACCGCCGACGCCAGCCGGGCCGTCCACGCCGGCGGCGGCACCAGGAACCCCGCCGTCAGCCCCGGGGCGACACGCTTGGACAGGCTGTCCACGAACACCGTCCGCTCCGGCGCGAACGCGGCGAACGGGCGGACGCCGGCGCGCAGGAAGGTGTAGATGCCGTCCTCGATCACCGGCAGGTCCAGCCGCGTCACGACCTCGGCGAGGGCCGCGCGCCGGGACGCGGGCATCGTCGTGCCGAGCGGGTTGTGCAGCGTCGGCTGGACGTACAGCGCCCGCACCGGCCCGGCCGCCAGCAGCGCCGCGGGCACCAGGCCGTCGTCGTCCGTCTCGATCGGCACCAGCTCCACGCCGAGCCGCGCGGCGACGCCCTTCACCACCGGATACGTCAGCGACTCGACCGCGAGCCGCTCCCCCACCGGCACGAACGCGGCGATCGCCGCCGCGATGGCCTGCCGGCCGTTGCCGGTGAACAGCAGCGTCGCCGGGTCCGGGCGCCAGTCGCCGCGGGTGAGCAGCGCGGCCGCGGCGTCACGCGCGACCGGGGTGCCGGCGGCGCCGATCGGGTGCAGGGCCGCGGTCAGGACGTCCTGGCGCAGCAACGGTTCCAGCGCGCGGGCGAGGCTCGCGGACTGCCCCGGCAGCACGGCGAAGTTGAGCTCGAGGTCGACGCGGGCGTCGCCGGGCTCGGCGAGCGCGGGTTCCGGCGGCGGCTTCGCGGCCCGGATGAACGTGCCGCGGCCGACCTCGCCGACGGCCAGGCCGCGCCGGACCAGCTCGCCGTAGACGCGGGCGGCCGTGGAGTTCGCGATGCCGCGCTCCCGCGCGAAGCGGCGCTGCGGCGGGAGCCGGTCGCCGGGGCGCAGGCGGCCGGCTTCGACGTCGGCGGCGAGGGTGTCCGCGACGACGCGGTAGTCGTCCATGTCCACCTTCCTCCCCGGCCGTCCCGGCCATGATCCCACCGGCGTGGATCCCGCTAGGTTGGGTCCCATGAGCGACAACACCTGGGCCGCGGTCGACGACTACTTCGCCGCCGCCGTGCTGAGCCCCGATCCGGTGCTCGACGCCGCGCTGGCCGACTCCGCGGCCGCCGGCCTGCCGTCGATCGCCGTCGCCCCGAACCAGGGCAAGCTGCTGAACCTGCTGGCCCGCCTCGCCGGCGCGCGGTCGATCCTGGAGATCGGCACGCTCGGCGGGTACAGCACGATCTGGCTGGCCCGCGCGCTCCCGGCCGGCGGCAAGCTGGTGACCTGCGAGTACGAGCCCAAGCACGCCGACGTCGCGCGGGCGAACCTGGCGCGCGCGGGCTTCGGCGAAGAGGTCGTCGACATCCGGGTCGGCGCCGCGCTGGACACCCTGCCGACGCTCACCGGGCCGTTCGACTTCGTGTTCATCGACGCCGACAAGGCCAACCTCGACAACTACGTCCGCGAGGCCCTGGCGCTGTCCCGGCCGGGCACGACGATCGTCGTCGACAACGTCGTGCGCGGCGGCGCGGTGGTCGACGCCGGCAGCACCGACCCGAACGTCCAGGGCGTGCGGCGGATGGCCGAGCTGATCGCCGCCGAACCGAGGCTGGACGCGACCGCCGTCCAGACGGTCGGCGGCAAGAGCTACGACGGCTTCCTGCTGGCCCTGGTCCGCTGAGCCGTCACCGTCGCGGGCGGATCTCCGGCGGCGGCGCGAGCGCCACGCCCCGCTTCGCGTCGCCGAGCGGCCGGATCGGCTGCCCTTCGTGTGCCGCGGCCATGAACGCGCGCCAGATGCCGGCCGGGACGACGTCGCCGGTGAGCTTGGCGCCGGTCGCGTCCTTGAGCAGCCGGTCGTCGTCGGAGCCGATCCAGACCGCGGTCGCCAGCTGCGGCGTGTAGCCGACGGCCCAGGCGTCCTGGTTGTCCGGGGAGTTGCCGTGCTCGGCCGCGCCGGACCGCAGCGCCGCCGGGCGCCCGTCCGGCAGTGACGTGTCCAGCGTCGCGGTGACGTCCTGCGCGATGCGGCGGCTCGCGTCGCCGTCGTCGTCGAACGCGGGCCGCGCGGTGCCGGTGTGCTCCCAGACGACCGCGCCGCTCTCGTCGCGCACCTTCGCCACGAAGTGCGGGGTGGCGCGCTGCCCGTCGGCGGCGAAAGTCGCGTACGCGCCCGCCATGTCCAGCGGCCGCAACGGGTACCGGCCGATCGCGATGCCCGCGCCGATCAGGAAGCCGTCCTTCTCCCGCATGGTCGGCACGCCGTCGACGGTCTCCGGGATGCCCGCCTGCCGCGCGGCCTCGCTCAGCGCGTCCGGGCCGAGTTTCCTGGCCATGGCGATGAACGGGCCGTCGGCCTGGGACCGCATCGCGGTGCCCGGCGTGCACTTCGGGCCGCAGACGTCGGGATACTGGAAGGTCTCGCCGAGGAACTCCTGTTTCTCCGGCGACGGGATCGGCTGGTCCACGCCGTACCCGCGGCGCAGGGCCGCGGCGAGCGTGAACGGGTAGAACGCCGAGCCGGCCGCGTGCGGGGTGCTCGCGTAGTCGCGGACGCCCTGGTCACCGCCCTGGTAGGCGCGCACGGCGCCGGTCTTCGGGTCGACGGCGACGACGGCGCCGCGGAACTCCTTCGGCTCGCCCTTCAGCTTGTCCTGCAACGCTTTCGTCGCGGCGGCCTGCGCGGTCCGGTCCAGCGTCGTCTCGACCGTCATGTTGCCCTGCTGGAGTCGGCCGAGCGGGAAGCCGTCCTGCTCGAGCTCGGCCAGCACCTGCTGCTTGACGTGGAATTCGTCGTAGGTGACGCGGCCGGCGCGGGTTTCCGACGGTGGCTGGACCTCCGTGCCGGGGTAGGCCATGCTTTCGTCGCTCTTCACGTAACCGCGCTCGACGAGCTTGTCGTGCACGTACTGCCAGCGCCGCGCGGCGTGCGCGTCGCCGGAGGCCGCCGGGTCGTGCACCGACGGCGACTGGATCATCCCGGCCAGGAACGCGGCTTCGCTCCAGGTCATGGAGTCGTCGAGCTTCTTGCCGAAGTAGGCGTTCATCGCCGCGGCGGGCCCGAACGTGCCGCGGCCGAAGGAGATGATGTTGACGTAGCTCTCGAAGATCTGTTCCTTGCTCTGTTCCTGGGTGATCTTCGTGGCCAGCACGAGCTCGGCGAACTTGCGCCCGACCGTGGCGTCGTCGTCGCCGGTGGACTTCTTGATGTACTGCTGGGTGATCCCGGAACCGCCGCCGACGCCGGTGAGGAACGCGCGGCCGATGCCGGTCGGGTCGAAACCCTGGTTGTCCCAGAAGGTCGGGTCCTCGGTGGCGATGATCGCGTCGCGCAGCTTCGAGGGGACCTGCGCGTAGGGCACGAACATCCGGTCGCCGTCGGCCGGAATCACCTTGAGCAGCGGCGATCCGTCGGCGTAGTTCAGCACGACGGTCTTGTCGAGCCCGGCGAGCACCTCCTGCGGGCTGCGCACGTCGAGCACGAGGTAGGCGATCCAGAACGCGATCAGCGGCACACCGACGAGGAGCCCGAAGCTCCAGTAACCGATCCGCCGGATCCGCCGCCACCGCCGGCGCCGCGGGGTGTCGGGCTTCGCTTCGGCGTCATCGGCACCGTCGGGTTCCGTCGTCGTCGAGGTCACGAATGGATGACGTCCGGTTGGGTGAAAAGGTTCTGTGGGGAATTAACGGAGTTGTTCGAATCCTGTCAAGACGGCTCGGCCTCATGCGCCGCGCTCGTCAGGCCAGGAAGGCGCGCAGCAGCGAGGCCGTTCCTTCGATGTGCTCCGCCATCGCGTGGCGGGCCGCGACCGCGTCGCCGGCCAGGATCGCGTCCACTATCGCCTCGTGCTGGGCGTTCGAGTGCTCCAGGTTCGGCTGCAGCAGCGGGATCCGGTCCAGCAGCTGGTTCACCCGGGTGCGCGCGTCGGCCATCGCCGTGGTCAGTGAGCCGGATGCCGTGACCTCGGCGATCGCCAAGTGGAGGCGGGAGTCCTTGCGGCGGTAGTCGTCGAGGTCGGCGCCCGCCGCCTCGGCCAGGGTGCCCGTGAGGTGCTGGCGGTCGGCCGGGCTCAGCGAGCGGGCCGCGGCCATCTCCGCCGCGCCCGTCTCCAGGACGTAGCGCAGGCTCAGCGCGTCCTCCAGCACCACGGAGTCGACGGCGACCGCGTCGGGTGCGTGTTCCGGCGGGCCGGGGAGGGTCTCGTTCACGAACGTGCCGCCGTAGCGACCTCGACGTGACTCGACGTAACCGGCGTCGGAGAGTGCACGGATGGCCTCGCGCAGCGTGACGCGGCTGACCCCGAGCCGTTCGGCGAGCTCACGCTCCGACGGGAGCCGCTCCCCCGCGCCGACCACGCCCAGCCGGATCGCCTGCAGCAGCCGCTCGACGGTCTCCTCGAAAGCGTTGCCCGCGCGGACCGGCCGGAACAGCGCTTCGCCGGCATTCACCACCGAGGTCGACTCCATCCCGCGAGTTTAGGCCGCGGGCCACGGCGGCCGGGTGGTTCACCCGCCGCGCGCGACCCGGGCACGCTGGGTGTCCGTCACGGTACGCCTCGCACCTTCGAAGTGGACCGAGGCTCGCGCGGCGATCACACTGTGTTCGCGGTGTGAAAAACCTGTGGAACCGAACGGGCACAGTCGGCGACGATGGGCCGCACGACACCGATGAGCGACGCAGGGGGCGAGCCGGTGCACTTTCTGATGGCCGAGGATCTGGTACATGAGCGCGAGAACGAGTTGCGCCACGGCGTGCGCAACCGTCCGCCGGGCCGGGCGACACCGCGCCGCCACACCGGGACCCGGCGCCAGCAGTTCGGCTGGACCCTCGTGGAGGTCGGCCTGCGGCTGGCCACCGAGTCCGACGACGAGGCCCGCCGCACCTGAGCCGCACTTTCCCGGTGAAAGTGCCGCCCTATCGCCGCCAGGTCGTATCTTTCCCTATGAAAGATGGCTCTCGACCCCGCCTGGACGTATCTTTCCCTGCGAAAGTGACGCCCTCAGCACTCGATGACGTTCACCGCCAGGCCGCCGCGGGCGGTTTCCTTGTACTTCACGCTCATGTCCGCGCCCGTCTCGCGCATCGTCTTGATCGCCTTGTCCAGCGTCACCACGTGACTGCCGTCGCCGCGCATCGCCATCCGGGCCGCGTGGATGGCCTTCGACGCGCCGACCGCGTTGCGCTCGATGCACGGGATCTGCACCAGGCCGCCCACCGGGTCGCACGTCAGGCCCAAGTGGTGCTCGACGCCGATCTCCGCCGCGTTCTCGACCTGCGCCGGGGAGCCGCCGAGCACCTCGGTGAGCCCGGCCGCCGCCATCGCGGACGCCGAGCCGACCTCGCCCTGGCAGCCGACCTCGGCGCCGGAGATCGAGCCGGTCTGCTTGAGGATCGAGCCGATCGCGGCCGCCGTGAGCATGAACGTGACGATGCCGTCGTCCGACGAGTGCCGGATGAACCGCTGGTAGTAGTGCAGGACCGCGGGGATGATGCCGGCCGCGCCGTTGGTCGGCGCGGTGACGACGCGCCCGCCCGCGGCGTTCTCCTCGTTGACCGCCAGCGCGTAGAGACTGACCCAGTCCATCGCGTACAGCGGGTCGTCCAGGCCGTCCTCGGCCAGCAGCTTCTCGTGCAGCGCGCGAGCCCGGCGCGGCACCTTCAGCCCGCCCGGCAGCACGCCTTCGTGGACGCAGCCGTTGCGGACGCACTCGGCCATGACCGCCCAGATCCGCAGCAGGCCGTCCCGCACCTCTTCGCGCGAACGCCACGACAGCTCGTTCGCCATCATGATCTCGCTGATCGGCAGGCCCGTCGCCGCGCAGTGCCCGAGCAGATCCGCGCCGGTGCGGAACGGGTACGGCACCGGCGTCGCGTCCTCGACGAACACCGCGTCCGTCTCGTACGACTCGTCGCGGACGAAGCCGCCGCCCACCGAGTAGTACGTCCGCTCACGCAGCAGCACGCCGTCCGCGTCGAACGCGCGGAAGATCATGCCGTTCGGGTGCGCCGGCAGGGACTTGCGGCGGTGCATGGTGAGGTCGGTGTCCTCGTCGAACGCGATCTCGTGCGTGCCGCCCACCTTCAGCCGGCCGGACTCGCGGATCTCCGCGACGCGCACCGGCACGGTGTCGGTGTCGATGGCCTCGGGACGCTCACCCGAAAGCCCGAGCAGGACGGCTTTGTCGCTGCCGTGGCCGAAGCCGGTCGCGCCGAGCGAGCCGAACAGCTCGGCCTGCACCCGCGCGGTCCGGCCGAGGTCGTCGCCGAGACCGTCCACAAAGGTCAGTGCCGCGCGCATCGGGCCGACGGTGTGGGAACTCGACGGCCCGATGCCGATGGAAAACAGGTCGAAGACGCTGATCGCCATTGATCCGCCTCTCCTATCTCGCCAGCAGGGAGCTGGCTTCTTGCGCGGCCGGCCCCTGGTCGGTGAGGTGCTGCAGGTTCTCCGGCAGCTCCTCACCACGGTGGGCCTTGGTCTGGGCGTAGAGCCGTCCCGCGCGGTACGACGAGCGCACGAGCGGACCCGCCATGACACCGGCGAAGCCCATCGCCTCGGCGGCGTTCGAGTGCTCCACGAACTCCTCCGGCTTGACCCACCGGTCCACCGGGTGGTGGCGCGGCGAGGGGCGCAGGTACTGCGTGATCGTCAGGATCTCGCAGCCCGCGTCGACCAGGTCCCGCATCGCCGGCGCGACCTCGTCCGGGGTCTCCCCCATGCCGAGGATCAGGTTGGACTTCGTGACCAGGCCGAACTCACGCGCCTTGGTAATGACCTCCAGCGACCGCGCGTAGCGGAAGCCGGGACGGATCCGCTTGAAGATCCGCGGGACCGTTTCGACGTTGTGGGCCAACACTTCCGGCCGCGAGCCGAACACCTCGGCCAGCTGCTCTGGGTCCGCGTTGAAGTCCGGGGTCAGCAGCTCCACGCCGGTGCCCGGGTTGAGCGAGTGGATCTGGCGGACGGTCTCGGCGTACAGCCACGCCCCACCATCGGCCAGGTCGTCACGAGCCACGCCGGTGATCGTCGAGTAGCGCAGCCCCATGGCCTGGACGGACTCCGCGACCTTCCGCGGCTCGGTCCGGTCCAGCTCCGCCGGTTTACCCGTGTCGATCTGACAGAAATCACACCGGCGCGTGCACTGGTCACCACCGATGAGAAACGTGGCTTCGCGGTCTTCCCAGCACTCGTAAATGTTGGGACAGCCCGCTTCTTCACAGACCGTGTGCAGACCCTCGCGGCGCACGAGGCCCTTGAGTTCGGTGAACTCCGGCCCCATCCGCACCCGCGTCTTGATCCACGGCGGCTTCTTCTCAATCGGCGTCTCGCTGTTGCGGACTTCGAGGCGCAGCAGCTTCCGGCCCTCGGGCAGAGCGCTCACCGGGACAGGTCCGCGTACAGCGGGTGCTTCTTGGCCAAGGTCTCGACGCGATCGCGCAGCTTCGCGCGGAGGGCGTCGTCGAAGTCGGGCTTGAGGGCCTCGGCGATGACGTCGGCGACCTCGGTGAAGTCCTCGGCCTGGAAGCCGCGGGTGGCCAGCGCCGGGGTGCCGATGCGCAGGCCGGAGGTGATCATCGGCGGACGCGGGTCGAACGGGACGGCGTTGCGGTTGACCGTGATGCCGACCTCGTGCAGCCGGTCCTCGGCCTGCTGACCGTCCAGAGTGGACTGGACGAGGTCGACGAGCACCAGGTGGACGTCGGTGCCGCCGGTCAGCACGCGCACGCCGGCTGAAGCGCAGTCCTCCTGCGACAGCCGCGACGCCAGGATGCGCGAGCCGTCCAGGGTGCGCTGCTGGCGCTCCTTGAACTCCTCGCTCGCGGCGATCTTCAGCGCGACGGCCTTGGCCGCGATGACGTGCTCCAGCGGCCCGCCCTGCTGGCCGGGGAACACCGCCGAGTTGATCTTCTTCGCCAGCTCCTGGCGGCACAGGATCAAGCCGCCGCGCGGGCCGCCGAGGGTCTTGTGCGTGGTCGTGGTGACGATGTCGGCGTGCGGCACCGGCGACGGGTGCAGCCCGGTCGCGACCAGCCCGGCGAAGTGCGCCATGTCCACCATCAGCTTGGCTTCCACCAGGTCCGCGATGCGGCGGAACTCGGCGAAGTCGAGCTGACGCGGGTACGCCGACCAGCCGGCGATGATCAGCTTCGGCTGGTGCTCGACGGCGAGGCGCTCGATCTCGGCCAGGTCGACGATGCCGGTCTCTTTGTCGACGTGGTAGGCGACGACGTTGTAGAGCTTGCCCGAGAAGTTGATCTTCATCCCGTGCGTCAGGTGGCCGCCGTGCGCCAGGTCGAGGCCGAGGATGGTGTCGCCCGGCTTGAGCACGGCGAACATCGCGGCGGCGTTGGCCTGCGCGCCCGAGTGCGGCTGCACGTTGGCGTGCTCCGCACCGAACAGCGCCTTCGCGCGGTCGATGGCGAGCTGCTCGACGACGTCGACGTGCTCGCAGCCGCCGTAGTAGCGGCGGCCGGGGTAGCCCTCGGCGTACTTGTTGGTCAGCACCGAACCCTGCGCCTCGAGCACGCCCACCGGGGCGAAGTTCTCGGAGGCGATCATCTCCAGGGTCGACTGCTGGCGGGTAAGCTCGTCGGCGACGGCCGCCGCGACCTCGGGGTCGACGTCGGCGAGGTGGGCGTCGAAGGTCGTCATCAGCTCTCCTGGGTGAGTGCGGCGTAGGCGGCGGCGTCGAGCAGCTCGGGCACGTCACCGGAGAGACGCACCTTGAGCAGCCACCCTTCGGCGTACGGGTCCGAGTTGATCACCTCGGGGGTGTCCGACGTGGTGCCGTTGACCTCGACGACCTCGCCGGAGACCGGCGCGTACAGCTCGCTGACGGACTTGGTCGACTCGACCTCGCCGAACACCTCGCCGGAGGTGATCGTGGCGCCGACGTCGGGCAGCTGGACGAACACGATGTCGCCGAGCGACTCGGCGGCGAAGGCGGTGATGCCGACGGTGGCGACGTCACCTTCGACGTTCAGCCACTCGTGTTCCTTGGTGTACTTCAGGTTCTCGGGGATGCTCACGGTGCAAGAGTCCTTTACGCGCGGGAGTAGAAGGGCAGGGCGACGACCTCGACGGGCTCGATCCTGCCCCGGATGTCGACGGAAAGTTCGGTGCCGGGCTCGGTGTACGCCCGATCGACGTACGCCATGGCGATCGGGTGACCCAGCGTGGGCGACAGCGCCCCACTGGTGACCTCGCCGATCTCGACCCCGTCGGCCAGCAGCTTGTAGCCGTGCCGCGGGGCGCGACGGCCCTGGCCCTTGAGCCCGACGCGTACGCGCGGGACGTCGGCCTTGGACCGCTCTTCCAGGGCCGCGCGGCCGACGAAGTCGCCCGGCTTCTCGAACTTGACGACGCGCCCGAGCCCGGCTTCGAACGGGCTCTGGCCGAGGGTGAGTTCGTTGCCGTACAACGGCATCCCGGCTTCGAGCCGCAGCGTGTCGCGGCAGGCCAGCCCGGCCGGGACGAGCCCGTGACCCTCGCCGGCCTCGGACAGGATGCGCCACACCGCCGGGGCCTCGTCGGCCGGGACGAACAGCTCGAAGCCGTCCTCGCCGGTGTAGCCGGTGCGGGCGAGCAGGACCTCGTGGCCCTTCACGACCGCCGGCACGCTGGCGTAGTACTTGAGCGCGTCGAGGTCGGCGTCGGTGACCGCGCCGAGGATCTTGACGGCGTTCGGGCCCTGGACGGCGATCAGCGCGGTCGTCTCGGACCGGTCGTCGACCACCGCGTCGAAGCCCGCGACCCGCTCGGCCAGCGCGTCCGCGACGACCTTCGCGTTGCCGGCGTTGGCGACGACCAGGTAGTGCTCGTCGGCCAGCCGGTAGACGACCAGGTCGTCGAGCACGCCGCCGCCGGCGTCGCAGATCATCGTGTAGCGCGCCCGGCCCGGCTTGACCCCGGTGAGGTTGCCGACCAGCGCGAAGTCCAGGACGTCGGCGGCCTGCGGGCCGGTGACGTGGATTTCGGCCATGTGCGAGAGGTCGAACAGCCCGGCCGCCTCGCGGACGGCCTTGTGCTCGGCCAGCTCGCTGGCGTAGCGGACCGGCATGGACCAGCCGGCGAAGTCGGTGAACAGCGCACCGAGTCCCTTGTGGACTCCGTGCAGGGAGGTCTCTTTC
Source organism: Amycolatopsis sp. WQ 127309 (assembly GCF_023023025.1). Classification (NCBI taxonomy): domain Bacteria; kingdom Bacillati; phylum Actinomycetota; class Actinomycetes; order Pseudonocardiales; family Pseudonocardiaceae; genus Amycolatopsis; species Amycolatopsis sp. WQ 127309. The sequence continues at coordinate 4,705,319 of NZ_CP095481.1, read as the reverse complement.
GACACGTGTGAGCTCAGCCTTCGTAAGCGTTGAGGGGCGGGCAGGAGCAGACGAGGTTGCGGTCACCGCGGGCGCCGTCGATGCGGCGGACCGGCGGCCAGTACTTGTTCTTGCGCGACACGCCCGCCGGGAACACGGCCAGCTCGCGGTCGTAGGCCTTGTCCCACTCGCCGACCAGCGTCTCGGCGGTGTGCGGCGCACCGCGCAGCGGCGAGGACTCCGCCGTCCAGGTGCCCTTGGCGACCTCGTCGATCTCGCCGCGGATGGCGATCATCGCGGCGATGAACCGGTCGATCTCGCCCAGGTCCTCCGACTCGGTCGGCTCGACCATCAGCGTGCCGGCGACCGGGAACGACATGGTCGGCGCGTGGAAGCCGTAGTCGATGAGCCGCTTCGCGACGTCGTCGACCGTCACGCCGGTCTCCTTGGTGATCTGGCGCAGGTCGAGGATGCACTCGTGCGCGACCAGGCCGTCCTGACCCGTGTAGAGCACCGGGTAGTGCGGGGCCAGCCGCGACGCGACGTAGTTCGCGGCCAGCACGGCGACCTTCGTCGCGGCGGTGAGGCCGGGCGCGCCCATCATCCGGACGTAGGCCCAGGAGATCGGCAGGATCGACGCCGAGCCGTAGGGCGCGCCGCTGATCGGGCCGACGCCGGTCGCCGGGCCGGCCGCCTCCAGCAGCGGGTGGTTGGGCAGGAACGGCGCGAGGTGCGCGCGCACCGCGACCGGGCCGACACCGGGGCCGCCACCGCCGTGCGGGATGCAGAAGGTCTTGTGCAGGTTCAGGTGCGAGACGTCGCCGCCGAACTCGCCCGGCTTGGCCAGGCCCAGCAGGGCGTTGAGGTTCGCGCCGTCGACGTACACCTGGCCGCCACCGTCGTGGACGATCTTGGCCAGCTCGTCGATCGAGTGCTCGTACACGCCGTGCGTGGACGGGTAGGTGACCATGATCGCGGCGAGCGTGTCCCGGTGGGTGTCCACTTTGGACCGCAGGTCGGCCAGGTCGACGTTGCCCTCGTCGGTGCACTTGACGACGACCACGCGCATCCCGGCGAGCACCGCGGACGCGGCGTTGGTGCCGTGCGCCGACGACGGGATCAGGCAGACGTCACGGGCGTCGTCGCCGTTGGAGCGGTGGTAGGCGCGGATCGCGAGGAGCCCGGCCAGCTCGCCCTGGCTGCCCGCGTTCGGCTGCAGCGACACCTGGTCGTAGCCGGTGACCTCGGCCAGCCACTCGGCCAGCTGCGCGACGAGGACGTGGTAGCCCTCGGCGTCCTCGGCCGGCGCGAAGGGGTGGATGCCGGCGAACTCGCGCCAGCTGATCGGCTCCATCTCGGTGGTGGCGTTGAGCTTCATCGTGCAGGAGCCGAGCGGGATCATGCCGCGGTCGAGCGCGTAGTCCTGGTCGGACAGCCGGCGCAGGTAGCGCAGCATCGCCGTCTCGGAGCGGTGGCTGCCGAAGACCTCGTGACCCATGAAGCCGCTCTCGCGGGCGAGGCCGTTCGGGAGCGCGACGCCGTCCCGCGCGTCCTCTTCGACGCCGAAGGCCTTGAGGACCTTCGCGGTGATCGCGGGGGTGCTGACCTCGTCGAAGGCGACGCGCACGTGGTCGGCGTCGACGTGGCCGAGGTTGACGCCCGCCGCGCGGGCGGCGGCGTGGACGTCGGCGGCCTGGCCCGGGACGTGCGCGACGACCGTGTCGAAGAAGGACTCGTGCACGACCTCGACGCCGGTCTTGCGCAGCGCGTCGGCGAAGCCCGCGGCCAGGCCGTGGACGCGCCGGGCGATCCGCTTGAGGCCGTCCGGGCCGTGGTAGACCGCGTACATCGCGGCCAGCACGGCCGGCAGGACCTGCGCGGTGCAGATGTTGGACGTCGCCTTCTCGCGGCGGATGTGCTGCTCACGCGTCTGCAGCGCGAGGCGGTAGGCCGGGTTGCCGTCGGCGTCGACCGAGACGCCGACCAGGCGCCCGGGCAGCGAGCGCTCGAGCCCGGCGCGGACCGACATGAACCCGGCGTGCGGGCCGCCGTAGCCGAGCGGGACGCCGAAGCGCTGCGTCGACCCCGCGGCGACGTCGGCGCCGAACTCGCCGGGCGAGGTGATGAGCGTCAGCGAGAGGAGGTCGGCGGCGACGGTGAACAGCGCGCCCGCGGCCTTCGCCGACTCGGAGATCGCGTGGTAGAAACCGCGCCCGCGCAGCACGCCGGACGCGCCCGGGTACTGGACGACGACGCCGAAGAAGTCCTCGGGCAGCCCGGTGAGCAGGTCGCGGACCTCGACCTCGATGCCCAGCGCCTCGACGCGGGTGCGCACGACGGCGATGGTCTGCGGCAGGCACTCGGCGTCGAGCACGACCTTGTTGGACTTCGACTTGGACGCGCGGCGCATCAGCGTGACGGCCTCGGCGACGGCGGTCGACTCGTCGAGCAGGGACGCGTTCGCGGTGGCCAGCCCGGTGAGATCGGCGACCATCGTCTGGAAGTTGAGCAGCGCTTCGAGGCGGCCCTGGGAGATTTCCGGCTGGTACGGCGTGTAGGCCGTGTACCAGGCCGGGTTTTCGAGGACGTTGCGCCGGATCACGCCGGGGGTGACGGTGTCGGAGTAGCCGAGCCCGATCATCTGCGTCATCGGCCGGTTACGCGCGGCGAGCGCGCGCAGCTCCGCGGTGGCGTCCTCTTCGGACGCGGCGGGCGGCAGGACCAGGTCGCGAGTGACGCGGATCGCACTCGGCACGGCCGCTTCGAGCAGCGCGTCGAGGGATCCGTAGCCGCACTCGGCGAGCATCTTGGCGCGTTCGGCCTCGGAGGGGCCGATGTGGCGGGCGTCGAACTGCGTAGAGGTGATCGGGAGCTCCTCGGGCCGGGCACCGGACACAACGGTGCGCTGGGAACTCCCCCTCTGTCATGGCACCTGAGAGTTTCACCGTGTGAGACACGGCTTTCACCTTGGGTGAGGCGCGGGTGCGCCTGCTTTCCAGAGTGGCCTCGCACGAAGCGGTAGCAGGTACCTGAGAGATTCCGGGGAGTTTGCTCCTTCGGTGCCCCACTGACTTCGTGAGGGCTCTCCCGCCTCGGCTCGACGGCCCGATCTGCAGTTATGGCGGCTACCGTACCTGCCGGGTTCAACCCCCGTCTACTTCACCCGGCCAACACCACACCGACCCTCGAGCCCGCCTCGACCGGCCCCGCACCGAGCGCCCCAATGTGGCGTTGGGTGCATCTGACGCACCGAACGCCACATTGGGTGCGTTGAACGCACCCAACGCCACATTGGGGCGTAGGGGACCTGCGGGGTCAGCGGTCGGTGAACCGGCGGGTGACCGCGCTCGCCAGCGCAGGTGGGCGGCGGACCCGGCCCGAGGGCAGCACCAGCCGTTTCAACGGCCCGCCCAGCGGGACCGGCGGAAGGCCCGCGCCCAGCAGGACGTGCTCCACCACCTGCTCCGCGAGCCACGCCACCGAGTCGTTGAGCCGGTCCAGGGACGGCCGGTCGCCGTCGAAGACGTCCGTGTCGTCGAGGGTCACCTCGAAGTACTCGCCCGGCAGCCGGGCGACCACCGCGTCGACGGCCGTCTCGATCGCCTGGGCGCCGTCCGCCGGGTCGGTGAAACCCGCCTCGAGCAGCGGCTCGCGGTAGATCCGGGCGGCGCGGGCGCGCATCCGCGGGCCGTAGCGGACCACGACCGGGAGCCGGCCGGTCAGGTCCGGCACCTCGAGGCCGTGCAGCAGCATGATCGGCGGCACCGCGTGCACCAGCCGCGGCGCCGGCTCGGCCAGCTCGCGCGCGGTGATCCGGAGCCGGCCGGCCATCGCGTCCGGCAGGCCGAAGTAGCGGAAGTCGACGTTGCCGAACCCGAGGCCGTCCGCGACCAGCGACGCGAGCAGCTCGCCGTAGCCCCAGATCGGCGACAGCACCACGATCGGCGGTGCCGTCACGAACGGCGGCGACGGCGACGGCGGGCGGGACGCCTCCTGCTCGGGCACCTGGATCACGAGGCGCGGCGGGTCGTCCCAGTCGTGCGGCTCGGCGACCCGCCAGTACAGCCCGAGCGGCTGCCAGAGGCCGCCGAGGATCTCGCGTTCGATGATCCGCCGCGCCTCGGCGTCGGAGTGCGGGAAGTCGCGGGGCGGCACGATCCCGACGTAGTGGTGGTAGGTGACGCGGATCTCGTCGCCGCGGGTGGCCGAGCGGATCCGCATCTCCCAGTCGATCGGCGACGCGGCGATCGCGTTCGCCACCTGCGTGCCGGGCGAGGAGTAGACGAGCGCGGTGGCCTGCCGCAGGAAGTCCCCGGCCCGCTCGATGCCTTCCCGCAGCGACTTCGCGGCCTGCGCGACGTGCACCGGCGTGGCCAGCGACTCGGGCAGCACGCCGGCGACGCGCAGCAGCTCGGCCTCGCCGAGCCCGGTGACCTCGGCGAGCTGGGCCCAGTGGTCGAAGACGGTCACCTTCGGCGCGTGCCGGTGCTCGACCCAGCTGCGCAGGGTGGACGTCGGCACGCCGATCCGCCGCGCGGCTTCGTCGAAGGAGAGCCCGCGGGCCCGGATCCCGGCCCGGACCGCTTCCGCCCACTCGTCGGCGCGCCAGTGCGTCACCTCACAAAGCTAACGAAACCCGCTAGCTTTGCGCAGGGACAAACCGCCCACACGGCGCCGACGCTGGTGAGCATGACCACCACTGTCGTCACCCTGACCCTGATCGTCGGCGTGCTCACCTTCGCCGCCGGCGCGTTCCTCGCCGCCGAGGTCGCCACGCGGATCCTGCGGCGGCGGGAACGGGAGATCTCCGAAGAGCGCAAGAAGCTCAACGCCGCGTGGAAGTACCTGAGGGAGGTCTACGGCGTCAAGAAACCGACGCGCCGTTAGATCGGGGTGACGTAAGCGCCGGAGATGCCGCCGTCCACCAGGAACTGGGACGCCGTGATGAAGCTGGCGTCGTCGCTGGCCAGGAACGCGACGGCCGCCGCGATCTCGTCGGGCTCGGCGAACCGGCCGACCGGGACGTGGACCAGGCGCCGCGCCGCGCGTTCCGGGTCCTTCGCGAACAGCTCCTTGAGCAGCGGCGTGTTCACCGGCCCCGGGCACAGCGCGTTGACGCGGATGTTCTCCCGCGCGAACTGCACGCCGAGCTCGCGGCTCATGGCGAGCACGCCGCCCTTCGACGCGGTGTAGGAGATCTGCGACGTCGCCGCGCCCATCACCGCCACGAACGACGCCGTGTTGACGATCGAGCCCTTGCCCTGGCGCTGCATGTAGGGCAGGACCGCCTTGCAGCACAGGTAGACCGACGTCAGGTTGACGCGCTGGACCCGTTCCCAGGCCTCGATCCCGGTGGTCAGGATCGAGTCGTCCTCGGGCGGCGAGATGCCGGCGTTGTTGAACGCGACGTCGATCGAGCCGAACTGCTCGGCCGTGGTCCGGTAGAGGGCTTCCACCTGCTCGGCGTCGGTGACGTCGGCCTGCACGAACAGGCCGTCGACCTCGTCGGCGGCGGCTTTGCCGGATTCCGGCGTCAGGTCGGCGATGACGACCTTCGCGCCTTCGCTCGCCAGACGGCGGGCCGAGGCGAGGCCGATGCCGCTCGCGCCGCCCGTGATCACCGCGACGCGGCCTTCGAAACGCTGGACCATTACTCCTCCGTGCTGATGAAAACGTTCTTGGTCTCGGTGAACGCCGTCGGGGCGTCGGGGCCCAGCTCGCGGCCGAGGCCGGACTGCTTGAAGCCGCCGAAGGGCGTCCAGTAGCGCACCGACGAGTGCGAGTTGACCGACAGGTTGCCGGCCTCGACGGCGCGCGCCACGCGGAACGCGCGGCCGGTGTCGCGGGTCCAGATCGAGCCGGACAGGCCGTACTCGGTGGTGTTGGCCTGCCGCACCGCGTCCGCTTCGTCGGTGAACGGCACGACGGCCACGACCGGGCCGAAGACCTCGTCGGCCGCGGCCGGGTGCCGCAGGTCCGGCGGGGTCAGGACGGTCGGCGGGAACCAGAAGCCGGGCCCGGCGGGTGCGGTGCCGCGGAACGCGACGGGCGCGTCGTCCGGCACGTAGGACGCGACCTTCTCCCGGTGCGCCGCGGAGATCAGCGGCCCCATCTCCGTCTTTTCCTCGGCGGGATCGCCGACGACGACGCCGTGGACGGCGGGTTCCAGCAGCTCCATGAACCGGTCGTAGACGCTCGCCTGCACCAGGATCAGCGACCGGGCGCAGCAGTCCTGGCCGGCGTTGTCGAAGACGCCGTAGGGCGCGGTCGCCGCGGCTTTCTCCAGGTCGGCGTCGGCGAAGACGACGTTCGCGTTCTTGCCGCCCAGCTCCAGCGTCACGCGCTTCACCCGCGCCGCGCAGCCGGCCATGATCTGCTTGCCGACCTCGGTGGAGCCGGTGAAGACGACCTTGCGCACCGCCGGATGGTCCACGAACCGTTGTCCGACAACGGATCCCTTGCCGGGCAGCACCTGGAAGACGTCTTCCGGGATGCCGGCCTCGCGCGCCAGCTCGCCGAGCCGGATCGCGGTGAGCGGGGTCAGTTCGGCGGGCTTGAGCACGACGGTGTTGCCGGCGGCGAGCGCGGGCGCGAACCCCCAGCCGGCGATCGGCATCGGGAAGTTCCACGGCACGATCACGCCGACCACGCCGAGCGGCTCGTGGAAGGTGACGTTGACCCCGCCCGGCGCCGGGATCTGCTGTCCGATCAGGCGTTCCGGCGCGGCGGAGTAGTAGTTGAGCACGTCGCGGACGTTGCCCGCCTCCCAGCGCGCGTTGCCGATGGTGTGCCCGGAGTTCTCGACCTCCAGCCGCGCGAGGTGCTCGATGTCGGCCTCGACGGCGTCGGCGAAGCGGCGCAGCAGCCGCGCGCGGTCGCCGGGGGCGACGTCGCGCCAGGCCGGGAACGCCGCCTGGGCGCGGGCGATCGCCGCGTCGGTCTCGTCGGCGCTGGTCAGCGCGACCGACCGCACCACCTGCTCGGTGGCGGGGTTGATCACCTCGAAGCTGGTCATGCCCTCTCCTTGCTTGCCGCGACCAGGGCCTGGAACAGCCGGACGTCGTCGGTGTGCTGCTCGGGGTGCCACTGGACGCCGAGCAGGAAGTCCTCACCCGGCGCCTCGGCGGCTTCGATGGTGCCGTCGGCGGACCAGCCGACCGGGTCGAGGCCCTCGCCGAGCCGGTCGATCGCCTGGTGGTGGTAGCACAGGGTCTTGGTCTCCGGCCCCAGGATCCGCGCGGCGCGGCTGCCGTCGGCCAGGGTGACGACGCCCTGGCCGAACGTCGCCGGCGCGGGCTGGTGCTCGGTGGATTCACGGGCCTCGGGCAGGTGCTGGACCAGGGTGCCGCCGAGGGCGACGCTGATCACCTGCAGGCCGCGGCACACGCCGAGCACGGGCTTCTGGTGGCGACGCGCCGCTTCGAACAGGCCGAACTCGAACGCGTCGCGCTGCGGGCGGACGTAGGTCTTGGGGTGCTGCTCCTGGCCGTAGCGCTGCGGCTCGACGTCGGCGCCGCCGGTCAGCACCAGGCCGTCCACTGTGGACATCAGCCGATCGTACGCGTCACTCATCGGTGGCAGCAGCACCGGAATGCCGCCCGCGGCGACGACGCACTCGACGTAGACGCGGTGCAGCAGCGCGACTTCCGTGTCCCACACGAGGAACTTCGCGGGCTCGAGGTAGGTGGTCAGCCCGATGACCGGCCGGTCGTCAGAGGCGCTCGAAGCCACGAACCCGCTCCCAGTCGGTGACGGCGGCGTTGTACGCGTCCACCTCGATCTTCGCCGCGTTCAGGTAGTGCTCGACGACGTCCTCGCCGAAGGCCGCGCGGGCCAGCTCGCTGCCCGCGAGCGCGGCGGCGGCTTCGGGCAGGGTGGTCGGCACCGTGTCGCGGCCGGAGTTGTAGGCGTTGCCGGTGAAGGGTTCTTCCAGCTCCAGCTCGTTCTCGATGCCGTGCAGACCGGCTGCGATCAGCGCGGCGACGGCGAGGTACGGGTTGACGTCCCCGCCCGGCACGCGGTTCTCGACGCGCAGCGACTCGCCGTGCCCGACGACGCGCAGCGCGCAGGTGCGGTTGTCGGTGCCCCAGGCGATGGCCGTCGGCGCGAAGCTGCCGGGCACGAACCGCTTGTAGGAGTTGATGTTCGGCGCGAGGAAGTAGGTCAGCTCGTGCAGCGCGGCCAGCTGCCCGGCGAGGAAGTGCTCCATCAGTTTCGAGAAGCCGTGCTCACGGTCGCCGGCGAGCACCGCGCCGCCTTCGGTGGCGCGCAGGCTGATGTGGATGTGGCAGGAGTTGCCCTCACGCTCGTTGTACTTCGCCATGAAGGTGAGGCTCTTGCCCTCCTGCGCGGCGATCTCCTTGGCGCCGTTCTTGTAGACGCTGTGGTTGTCGCAGGTGGCGAGCGCGTCGGTGAAGCGGAAGGCGATCTCCTGCTGGCCGGGGTTGCACTCGCCCTTGGCGGACTCGGGGTAGAGCCCGGCACCGGCCATGTCGTTGCGGATGCGGCGCAGCAGCGGCTCGAGGCGCGCGGTGCCGAGCATCGAGTAGTCGACGTTGTACTGGTTGGCCGGCTTGAGGCCGTGGTAGCGCTTGTCCCAGGCGGCTTCGTAGGTGTCGTCGAAGACGATGAACTCGAGCTCGGTCCCGACGAAGGCGCCGAGCCCGCGCTCGGCGAGCCGTTCGAGCTGGCGGCGCAGGATCTGGCGCGGCGACACCGACACGGGCCCGCCCTGCACGCGCTCGACGTCGGCCAGCACCAGGGCGGTGCCCTCCTGCCACGGCACCAGCCGCAGGGTTTCGAAGTCGGGCCGCAGCACGAAGTCGCCGTACCCGCTGTCCCACGACGAGAGCGCGTAGCCGTCGACGGTGTTCATGTCGACGTCCACCGCGAGCAGGTAGTTGCAGGCCTCGGTCGCGTGCCCGACGACCTCGTCGAGGAAGTACTCCGCCGCGCAGCGCTTGCCCTGGAGCCTGCCCTGCATGTCCGTGATCGCGACGAGCACGGTGTCGATCGTGCCCGCCTCGACGAGCTCCCGGAGTTCGTCGAGGGTGAGCATGCCTCGCCTGCGTGCCATCAGCTACCCCAAAGGTTTGATGCGAATCCTTTGCCGGTCCTTCCTACCCTGGTGGCGCGCGACGGGTCAACCCTCGAAAAGGTATTTTCTTGACCCATTGCAGTGACGTTGTCGCGGCGTGGTGGAATGTCCGGGATGCCCGGCTGAGAAGAGTCTGTGAATCCCGTCCGACCGGGAGGAATCCGGGGTACTCCCACGTTGTACGGGGCAAGAGAGGTGAGATCGATGACCACAGCATTCACGCAGAGCACGATCGGGCAACAGCAGCAGGCCCGGCCTCAGCTGCCGACCCTGCCCACGGGCTGGCCGATCGGTTCGTACGAGTCCTACGAGCAGGCACAGCGCGCGGTCGACCACCTCGCGGGCACGGACTTCCCGGTCACCGACGTCACGATCGTGGGCGTCGAGCCGCTGCTCGTCGAGCGCATCGCGGGCAAGATGTCGTGGAGCAAGGTCCTGAGCAGCGCGGCGATGTCCGGCGCGATGTTCGGTCTGTTCCTCGGTCTGGTGCTGAGCCTGCTCAACCCGGGAGCCGGCCTGGTCCCGATCGCGATCGGCCTGATCGCCGGCCTGGGGTTCAACCTGCTGTTCGGCGCTCTGGGTTACGCGACGAACCGCAACAAGCGCGGGTTCATCTCGCAGAGCCAGCTGGTCGCCCGCAGGTACGACGTCCTGTCCCAGCCACGCAACGCGGAGAAGGGACGTGCGCTGCTGGCCGACCTGGCCGCCCGAAGCGCGTTCGGCCACTGACGGGTTTCCTCTCGAAGGCCACTTCCCAGCTAGGGAGGTGGCCTTCGGTGTGTCCCCGATCGAGGTGGCCTTCGGCGTTCCCTCGGCAGGCGGCCTTCGGCGCGTCCCCGGGGCCGCTTCCGCGCGGAACTGTCGGTGCCCGCCGGTAACGTGGGAATTCAGGGGGTGCTCGATCAGCTCACCCGTCCCCCACCAGCACGCCGGCCCCGACCGGTGCCGCGTTCGACCGTTCGCACCCCGCTTGAACGGCCGCCGAGCGCGTCGGCGGGCTCGCGCCAACGGTGGATTCCGGCCCCCGGCGGCGCACCCATCAGCTCCGCAGCCGCGGTCGTGCGCACTCGCCCAGCGACTCCGGCCGCAAGTCGCGAGATCGCGCCAACGGCGACTTCCAACCCCAGGCGGCGGCATGCGCGCCACTGGCGCAGCCGTCAGCTCCACGCCCCGAGGGTCGTGCGCACTCGCCCAGCGACTTCCAGTCCCAGGCGGCGGTCTCGCACCAACGGCGACTTCCGGACCTCAGCGGCGACACGCGCGCCAGCGGTGCGCCCATCAGCTCCGCGGTCCGCAGATCGTGCACGCTCGCTTAGCGACTTCCGGTCCAGGCCGCGGGCTCGCGCCAACGGTGACTTCCGGACGCAAACGTCGCCAAACCGCCAGGACTCGACCGCGACCACCCGGAACCGTCGGTGCCCGCCGGTAGCGTGGAAACGGGGGCTGCTCAGGTGCCCGACGAGACCGTCGGGGTGCCGGGAGCGTCCTCCGGGTTCGGCAGGTCCGCCGGGCGGCCCGAGCGCAGCAGGTCACCCCAGCGGGAGCGGTCGTGGTGCGCCGCCGGGGTCGTCGTCAGGAACTCGCGCAGGATCTCCAGGAACCGCTTCGGGTCGGAGCGGTGTGGGAAGTGCCCGGCGCCCTCGAACAGCACCAGCTTGCTGCCCGGCATCGCCTGGTGGGCGCGCAGCGCGTGGCCGCTCGGCACGACGACGTCGTCCGTGCCCCACACCAGCAGCGTCGGGATGCCCTCGGTCAGGTAGCACCGGTCGAGCATGTTGACGACCTGGCCGCGCCAGTCGACGACCGAGCGGAGCGTCCGCAGGAACGCCGTGCGGCTGCTCGGCTGGAGCAGGCGGACGTAGCGCGTCAGCACGTAGTCGAGGTCCGGGCCGAGCCCGAGTCCTTCGGAGATCCGCAGCAGCTCGGCGAACCCGCGCATCGCGGCCAGCGCCGGTTTGGTCCCCAGCAACGGCATCACCAGCCCCGCGCCGGGCGCCGCCGCCAGGCGCAGCAGCGGGTGGACGCTTGCGCCGACCCCGCCCGAGCCCACCAGCACCAGGCGTTCGCAGCGCTCCGGGAACTGGTACGCGAACTGCATCGCGACACCGCCGCCGAGCGAGTGCCCGACCACCGTCACGCGGTCGACGTCCAAAGTCGTCAGCAGGTCCCGCATGCCGCACGCGTAGGCGGCGACCGAGTAGTCCGCGCGCGGCTTGGCCGACGCGCCGTGGCCGAGCAGGTCAGGCGCGATCACCGTGTAGTCGCCGGACAGCGACGCCAGCAGGTCCAGCCAGGTCGACGAGTCGTCGCCGATGCCGTGCAGGAACAGCAGGGCAGGCCCGCGCCCGGCCATCCGGTAGGCGCGTTCGTACCCGTGGACCACCCGTATCCGTGGGGCGAAGGTGTCCGCCCCGATCCCCGTGAGTGCCGGCACCCACCCAGATCACCACGCCGGCGTTCGCGGCACGTTTCGGGCAGGTTCGGATCGGGTGAACGCCAGGAGCGGCCCCGACCTCCGCTCCTGGCGTCCGTTCCCCCCTACCTCGTCGGCGTCGTCGTGGGTGCCACCGTGGGCGTCGACGTCGACGAAGGAGCACTGGGTGAAGGTGGCGTCGTAGGCGACGCCGTGGGTGGCGTCGTCACCTTCGGGATCGCCGCGCTGAACGGCACGTTCGGGTCTTCGCGGCAGGCGGAGCGGTAACCGTTGTAGCCGTCGAAGTTGCCCTGGTCGTCGGTGACGCCCTGCTGGATCCGCGGCCGCGGGAACCGGTTGTCCGACCCGATCTTCTCCTTGGTGCCGGACGAGCGTTCACAGGCGTAGCGGGTCAGCGTGATCGGCCGGCCCTCCTCGTCGTAGAGGTAGACCTCGGTCAGCGGCTTGCCCTCGGCGTCGAAGGCGTAGACGTTGCCGATCGACTGACCGCCGTAGGACAGCTGGTCGTTGCCGTACTGGTCGGACGACGACGGGTAGTACGACGACGCGCTCTGGTAGGCGTTGCGGTTCGAGATGAGGTCGACCGCGGCACCGAACCCGCCCAGTGACCCGCCGATGACGAACGCCGACACCGGCACGGCCACCCACAGCAGCCGCCGGTCGGCCCGCACCCGCGGCCCGGCCCACACGATCGCGACGCCCGCGAGGAGCAGGAACGGCAGGAGCAGCACCGCGTCCCGGTCGCGCAGCATGAGCAGCACCCCGAAGGCGAGCAGCGCGAGGGCGCACAGCACCCACCACGCCGGCTTGAGCGAACCGAGGTAACCCAGGAACTTCCCGCCGTCCTCCTGCTCGCGCACCTTCGTCAGCGAGCCGCGCAGCCAGGCGAGCTCCGGCAGTGCCAGCACCGGTTCGACGCCGCCACGCAGCAGCAGTACCAGGCTGATCAGGAACACCGGGGCCACCACCAGCAGGCCGGCGAGGACGTCGGGATTGACGCTGACGGCGGCGCCGAAGGCCAGCAGGGCGAGCGCCACCGCGCAGAGGATGAGCCCCCACAACGCGATCCGCGGCTTCACCCGGCTCGGTGACGCCGGCGCCGCGGTCAGCACGGTCGTCGCCCCCTCCGCGGCCGGCGGATAACCGCCGGACGCCCGCAGTTCGGCCGCGTAGCTCTCGGGAGTGCCGAGCCGTTCGATGAGGGCCTCGACGCGCGCGCCCTGCCCCAGCTCGGCTTCCAGTTCCGTCAGGTGCGGGCGGACGTCTTCGAGGATTTCTTCGATCTCGCTCGCGGGCAGGTCGGCGAGCGCGGTCCGGACCCGCGCCAGATACACCCGCACGGCGGTCGGCTTGTCGCTCATGCTGCCTCTCCCAAAAGCACGTTCATCGTCGAAGCGAAGCTGTGCCAGGTCTTGCCCGACTCCGCCAGGCGGAGCCGGCCCGGCTCGTTCAGGCTGTAGTACTTGCGGTGCGGCCCCTCTTCACTGGGCACCACGTACGAGGTGAGCAGGCCGGCCTTGTAGAGCCTGCGCAACGTCCCGTACACCGACGCGTCCCCCACCTCTTCGAGGCCCGACGCCCTGAGTCTTCGCAGGACGTCGTACCCGTAACCGTCGTCTTCGCGGAGCACCGCGAGGACGGCGAGGTCGAGCACACCCTTGAGCAGCTGACTGATCTCCACTGCACCCTCCAGTCGTACGCTTAGGAAGGTACCATGCATTGCGCAGTAGTGTGCACGGCGGAGGGGTGCCGCGAGGTCAACCGGGGTCGACCGGCCGCTCGAAGAAGGACTCCAGCACGACGATCGTCTGCGTCCCGGTGACGCCGTCGATCGTGAACAGCCGCTGCAGCGCCGCCTGCAGCTCCTCGGTCGACGCCGTCCGCACCTTCACCAGCAGCGACGCCGGACCCGCGACGACGTGCGCCTCGATGACCTCGGGCAGCGCTTCGAGCGCGGTCTTCACCGAGCTGTCCCCCATCCAGGCGTTGGCTTCGACGAGGACGAACGCCGCGACCCCGCGGCCGACGGTGGCCGGGTCGACCTCCACGGTGGTCCGCCGGATCACGCCCTGTTCGCGCAGCTTGCGCACGCGCTCGTGGGCCGCGCCGGCCGAGAGCCCGACCGCGCGGCCGAGCGCGGTGTACACCTGAGCCGCGTCCCGCTGGAGTTCCGCCAGCAATTTCCGATCCACGTCATCCACCTCTTGACCATACCAGGTTCGGTGTACCATGATCGAAGCAGGATGACATTCGGACCCGGGAGGTGAAAGATGGATCTGGTCAAGGCGGACTTCCAGGTGCTCGATGAGCGGTTCACCCGCGTCAACGGCGACGAGTGGATGCAGCGCCTGCACACCGGCTGCCGCTGGACCGAGGGACCGGCGTACTTCCCGGCCGGGCGCTACCTGGTGTTCAGCGACATCCCGAACGACCGCACGCTGCGCTGGGACGAGACAACGGGCCAGGTCGGCGTCTTCCGGCAGCCGTCGGGCTACGCGAACGGGCACACGGTCGACCGGCAAGGCAGGCTGATCAGCTGCGAGCAAGGTCCCCGGCGGGTGACACGCACCGACCACGACGGGTCGGTCACCGTGCTCGCGTCACACTTTCAGGGGAAGAAACTGAACAGCCCCAACGACGTCGTCGAGCACTCCGACGGCTCGATCTGGTTCACCGACCCGAGTTACGGCATCGACAGCGACTACGAGGGCTACCGCGCGGAGAGCGAGATCGGCGCGTGCCACGTGTACCGCGTAGACCCGGCGGACGGCGAGGTGCGCATCGTCGCCGACGACTTCTCCCGGCCGAACGGGCTCGCCTTCTCGGCCGACGAGTCACTGCTGTACATCGCCGACACGCGCCAGGAACCCAGTCACATCAGGGTGTTCGACGTCCGCACCGACGGCACGCTGACCGGCGGCGACATCTTCGGAACCTGCGACAGCGGCGGCTTCGACGGCGTACGGGTCGACAGCGAGGGCAACGTCTGGGCGGCGGCGCACGACGGCCTGCACTGCTTCGCCCCGGACGGCACCCGCATCGGCAAGCTCCGGATGCCGGAGGTCTGCTCGAACTTCACGTTCGGCGGCGAGAGGAGGAACGAACTGTTCATCACCGCGTCGAGCTCGCTGTACACGCTGCGGGTCACGGTGAACGGCGCCCGCTACCCATGAGTCCTGGCGGCTATTCTGGCTCGGCGGCAGGCGCGGCTGGAGCAGGGCACGTGAACGCCGCGGTTCGGAGTTGGGTTCGGCAGCACCCCATAACCAGGGCCGAAGCCGACACCCGCGGGCGGGCGGCCGAGCGCGCGGCAGCCCGAACCTCGTTCGGCGGCACCCGTAGCTGAGACCGAGTCGACACCGCGCGTGGTGGGGTCAGTTGAGCGCGGCTGACCGAACCTGGTTCAGCGGAGGCCGACGTGGCGGGAGCCGACAGGAGGCGGGTCGGCTGAGCGGCGCGGTCCGGACCGGTTCGGCGGGAGCTGGCGTGGCTGGAGCCGACGAGCGGCAGGTCAGCTGAGTGCTGCGGCTCGGACCGGGTTCGGCCGGAACCGGCGCACGAAGCTGGCTGGCAACAGGCAGCGGGACAGCTGAGCACCGCGGCCTGAACCTCGTTCGGCTGGAACCGGCGACTACAGCTGGTGAGCGACGGGCAGCGGGCCAGCCGAGTACCGCAGCTTGAAGCGGGTTCAGGTGGAGCCAGCGGCTGGAACCGGCGGGCGACACGCGGCGGGTCAGCTGAGCACCTCGACCCGAACGTGGTCCGGTCGGAACCAGCTACCGAAACCGGCGGGCTACAGGCAGCGGGACAGCTGAGTGCCGCTGTCCGAACCGAGTTCGGCTGGAACCGGCAACTCGGGCCACTGGGCGACACGAGGCGGAGTCAGCTGAGTGCCGCGACCCGAAGCGGGTTCGGTCGGAACCCGCGACCGGAGCCGGCGGGCTACAGGCAGCGGGTCAGCTGAGGGCTGCTGTCCGGACCTCGTTCAGCAGCGCGTTGCGGCGCCAGGCGCGGCTCACCCGGACCAGCCAGGCTGCCTCGGCTTGGACGTCTGCGTCCGCGTCGGCGATGTGCTTCGGCTCCTCGTCGGACGGGGCGAACTTGTGGCCTTTGCGCTCTGCCTCGATCGCCGCGGCCAGGGTGACCGCTTCCACCGTTGCCGCCAGGTCGGCTTCGGGGACTCCCGCGCGGCGGGCTTCCTCTTCCGCGCGGGCTGGGAGCTGTGGGTCGAAGTGGGCGCGTAGGGCCAGGTGGCCGTCGCGGATTTCGATGACCCTGCGGTACAGCGCGAACTCGGGGCCGCTCGTCAGCTCGTGGCCCGGGTTGAGCGCGATGCCCGGGACTGCCGCGTGCAAGGCCGTCCACAGTGGCTCGATGCGGCGGTACGCCCGGTACGCGCGCACCCGCCCTAGCACCGATGACACCGCCGGAGACCAAGCGCTCAGCGTCGCGCCGGCGGTGAGGAAGCTGACCGTCGTCGCCGCGAGGACCGAGGACAGCACGTCCTCGCGGGCGCCGATCCTCGCGGTCCGGAGCAGCTGGCGGACGTCGTCGACGTCCCAGAACGTCCAGGCGAACGCGGCGCCCACCCCGACCACCAGCAGCCAGAGCCCGGCGCGCAGCGGGCCCGGCTCCGCGTGCCACGCGCTGCGGACGAACACCGTGATCAGCAGGCCGAGGCTGATCAGGCCGTAGGCCAGGAACACGCCCTGGTTGGCGAGCGCGAACGGCAGAACGGCTCGGGAAACGACCATGTCGTCACCGTCGCGTTCCGGCCCGGACAGCGCGTAACACACCGCGAGCAGCACCATCGCCGCGCCGGTGAACAGCGCGTGCGGGGCGAGCCGGGCGCCTTCGCCGCGCCACACCGACTGGCTGAAGGCGACCGCGAAGCCGATCGCGGCGAACTTCAGCTCGTCACCCGCCAGTGGCGCGACCCAGTCGAACACCGGGCCCTGGCCGACGAGGGCCTCCATCGCCGGGGTCAGCACAACGATCCCGGCGGCGATGCAGATGCCGAACCCGGCGAGGAACCACATGGTGCGCACCGGCTGGCTGCGCCGCGCCTCGACGAGCTTGTACCCGAACCCGGCGAATCCCACCAGGCACAGGTGATAGGCCAGCGTCTCGATCACGGCGTACGGCGGGGGCCGAACAGCGAATCGAAGCGTCGGACGCCGTCCGGGACGTCGGCCGCCGGCTCGCGCGGCTCTTCGGGCCGCACGACGCGCTGGGCGAGCAACGTCGCGACCAGTTCGGCCTCGCGCTCCTCGACCTCGGTGTAGGTGGTGCGGCCCAGGACCCGCCGGACCAGCTCGGGCGAGAGGTTCGGCATCAGCTGCCGGCCCGCGGCGGCGTCGATGGCCGCGCCGTCGGCGCCGGCGCCGGAACCCGTGTGCCCGCACAGCAGGTGCCCGACCTCGTGCAGCAGGATGTGCCGCCGGTGCAGGGCGGTCGTGTTGGTCGGGTAGAGGATGTAGTCGGCGCGTTCGGTGCTCATCAGCAGCCCGCACGGCGCGCCTTCGGGGGCGCTGACCGGCATCAGCTCGATCGGGCGCCCGCGCACGGCGGCCAGGCCGCCGACGAACGCCTCGGCATCGAACGGTTCCGGCAGGCTGACGGCGTCGGCGACCTCACGGGCCCGCCGCCACAACGCGCGGCCCGGTCGCCGCGCGGAGAGCCGCGATGGTCGTTCCGCCACGTCAGCCCTCCTCGCACCACGCCGCCACGGCCGGATTCGTCACGGCAGGCGATGGCGCGAGCCCGCTCCGGAATCCGGTTTTCGTCCGCACCGCCATGCCGACCCCGCGAACCTACCGCGCCAACGGGCGCCTCGGGGCAACCACGTCAGTTCTCACCTCACCGCGAGGCCCGAAGTGTGCCCGCGCGGCTCCGAACGACGACGCGTTGGCTCTCCCTCGCGACGCCTCGAGCAGTCCGCCGCCGAGTCGACGCCGCGCCAGGTCCCCGACACGACGCCCGCAGTGCGCGCGGCCCCAAGCAATGACGCAGTGACACTCCCGCGCAACGCCTCGAATGGTCCGCGGCCGAACTGACACCGCGCCAGCTCCCCGACACAACACCTGGTGTGCACCCACGCAGCCCCAAGCGATGAGACATTGGCTCTCCCCCGCGACACCTCAAGTACCCCGCGGCCGAGTCGACACCGCGCCAGGTCCCCGACACAACGCCCGACGCGGCCCCGAACGATGACGCATCGGCTCTCCCTCACGACGCCTCAAGCGGCCCGCGGTCGAACTGACGCCGCGCCAGATCACCGACGCAACCCCGCCGACGGGTGACCACGCAGCCTTGAACGAAAACGCAGTGGCTCTCCCCCGTGAGGCCCTGAGTGGTCCGCGGCCGAGTTGGCGCCGCGTCAGATCACCGACACAAGGGCCCGACGTATACCCATGCGGCCCGAGAAGTGACGTAGTGGTTCTCCTGGGCCGCCCAGGTTGCGACGCCGTCGCGACGCCTGGAGGTCGCTGTTCAAGGCAGCGACGCAGCACCGCACCCGAAGTGTGCCCGGCGGCTTGTTCCCCACGTGACGCTTGGGGTGCTTCCGTCGCGACGTCGAAGTGTGGTCGCGCGGTGGGCTAGCTGTCCTTCTTCGGGCCGCGGCTTGCTTCTCTGCGGGCTATTGCGTCGATCATGTCGCTGATCGTGTCCAGGCCGTCCGCTGACAGTGTCACCGCTCGCAGGGCCAGGTCGCGGACGCCCGCGTCGCGTAGGGCGCCCAGTAGGGCCAGCTCGTCGGCTATCTTGCGGCTCTGCTCGTCGTCGAAGAAGTAGGCCGGGGGGACTCCGAAGAACTGGGCCAGGGCTTCCAGGTGGCGTTTGGTCGGGTTGGTGCGCCGGCCGGTGCGCAGCTGCCACAGGTACGTCGTCGAGAAGCTCTCGCCCGTGGCCTCGCGGCAAGCCGTCGCGACCTCCTCGTTGCTGTACGGCTCCCGATCGGCCCTGCGGACCACGTGGAACAGCTGGTCGACCTTGTCGGCCAGCGTCGACTTGCCGGGCTCCTTGACCACGTTGCACTCCCTCAGCTACCAGGCGTATTCATCCTAGCTGAAAGGCGAACACCTTTTATCAACGCGAGTTCGCCCTCGGCCGGGGCTGGCACCGCGGGCACGAGAACGACGACCGGTTCATGAACGGCTCCCGCCGGATCGGCGAGCCGCAGCGGTGGCACGGCAGGCCCTCCTGGCCGTACGCGTCGAGCGAACGGTCGAAGTAACCCGACTGCCCGTTGACGTTGACGTACAGCGCGTCGAACGAGGTGCCGCCCTGGCCCAGGGCCGCGTTCATCACGTCCGACGCCGCGGACAGCAGCTCGCGGCACTTCGCGACGGTGAGCTTCTCCGTCGGCCGCGCCCAGTGCAGCTTCGCGCGCCACAAGGCTTCGTCGGCGTAGATGTTGCCGATGCCCGAAACCAGGGTCTGGTCCAGCAAGGCGCGCTTGATCTCGGTGCGGCGGGACCGCAACGCCTTGACGGCCGTGTCGAGGTCGAACGCCGGGTCCATCGGGTCGCGCGCGATGTGCGCGATCGTGCCGGGCAGCAGCACGCGCTCGCCGATGTCGGTCAGGTCGTCGAGCACCAGGCCGCCGAACGTGCGCTGGTCGACGAAACGCAGCTCCGGACCGTCGTCGTCGAAGCGCAGCCGGACGCGCAGGTGCTTCTCGTCCGGCGCGTCTTCGGGCTGGACGAGCATCTGCCCGCTCATCCCGAGGTGGGCGACGACGGCTTCCTTGTCGGACAGCTCCAGCCACAGGTACTTGCCCCGCCGCCGCGCGGCTTCGACGCGGACGCCCTTGAGCCGCCGGGTGAAGTCGTCCGCACCCGGCACGTGCCGGCGGATCGCCCGCGGGTGCAGGACCTCGGCCTCGCGCACCGTCCGGCCGGCGACGTGCGCTTGCAGGCCCACGCGGACGACTTCGACCTCGGGAAGTTCGGGCATGACGCCATTGTGCCCGGGGGGTACGACACTTTTCGCAGGGGCAGTCGCGGGGGCGGGGCCGAGGCAAAAGAAATCCGCCTGTCTCCCGGAGGATTCGTGGCGGATGACCACGAACGCCTCTGGGCTACAGGCGGATCAGGGGAACGCGAGCTTCAGGCGTCCCCGGTGTCCTTCTTCTCGGCCTCGAGCTCGGCCGACAGCGAGCGCCAAGCCGTCTCGGCGGCCTTCTGCTCGGCTTCCTTCTTCGTCGAACCCGAACCCGTGCCGAGGGGACGGCCGCCGATGAGGACGGTGGCCGTGAACTCCTTGCGGTGGTCCGGGCCCGTGTCCTCGACGCGGTACTCGGGCACACCGAGACCGGCCGACGCCGTCAGCTCCTGCAGGCTGGTCTTCCAGTCGAGACCGGCACCGCGCAGCGGAGCTTCGGCGAGCAGCCCGTCGAAGAGGTGGTGCACGAGCTTGCGGGCGATCTCGATGCCGTGCGCGAGGTAGACGGCACCGATCACCGCCTCCAAGCCGTCGGCGAGGATGCTCGCCTTGTCCCGGCCGCCGGTGAGCTCTTCGCCCTTGCCCAGCAACAGGTGCGCCCCGAGCCCGCCCTCGCCCAGCCCGCGCGCGACCCGGGCCAGCGCGTGCATGTTGACGACGCTGGCACGGAGTTTTGCGAGCTGACCTTCGGGCAGGTCGGGGTGTGTGTTGTACAGGTGATCGGTGACGACCAGGCCGAGCACGGCGTCACCGAGGAACTCCAGCCGCTCGTTCGGCGGCAGGCCCCCGTTTTCGTACGCGTACGAACGGTGGGTCAGCGACAGAACGAGTAGCTCGGGGCCGAGTGTGACCCCGAGCGCTTCGAGCAACGCCGCCGAATCGGCTGGTGGTCCCCCGGGCGTCTTGCCCCCCATATCGGCTACCCGATCAGGCGGGCTCGACGACCTGGCGGCCGTTGTGCTGGCCGCACGACGGGCACGCGATGTGCTGGAGCTTCGGCTGCTTGCAGGCGCGGTTGGAGCAGGGCACCAGCTGAACCGGAGCCGCCTTCCACTGGCTGCGGCGGGCGCGCGTGTTGGATCGCGACATCTTCCGCTTCGGGACGGCCACGAGTAGATCTCCTTAAGACGGTCTGCTCGCGGTGCGAGCGAACTTTCCTCACCGACGAGCTGGACGCTCGTCAGGCTTGCTCTTGCTCAGCGGGGTCCTGCGCAGGCTTTTCGCCCGCATTCTCGTCGAAGCGCTCGACCAGTGCGGCCCACCGAGGGTCTATCTTCTCATGCCCGTGTCCGGGCTCGAGATCGGCCCACTTGACGCCGCAGCCGATGCAGAGCCCGGCGCAGTCTTCGGTGCACAGCGGCGCCAAGGGCAGCGCCAGGACGACGGCGTCGCGGACGGTCGGCTCGAGGTCGATGCGGTCGTCGACCAGCCGCGGGATCTCGTCCTCGTCGGTGGTCTCCTCGGTGACCGACCCCGGGTAGGCGAACAGCTCCTGGACCTCGACCTCGACCTCCTCGACGAGCGGGTCGAGGCAGCGCGCGCAGTTGCCCTTCGCGGTCGCCGTCGCGGTGCCGCTGACGAGCACACCTTCGACGACGGACTCGAGCAGCAGGTCGAGCCGGAGCTCGGAGCCGGCGTCGATGGTGATGACATCGGGGACGCCCAGGGGCGTCTCCACCGGCACGCTGCGCTGCAGAGCGCGGCTGAGACCGGCGTGACGGCCGAGCTCACGGGTGTCGATCACCCACGGGCTGCGGCCATCGAGCTGGGGGGTCTTGTTCTCGGACATCCAGTCCAGAGTACGCACGGGGTGCCGGCCCGTTCGAGCTGGCACCCACGCGCGTCACCAAGCGGCCGAGAGGCTCGTCACACCTGATAGTCGTAGAGCGTCGGGCGGCCGCCGCTGTTGGGCAGGTTCGCCGGGGAACGCAGGTGGTTGCGGCCCGAGTCGACGGTGCGCAGCGTCGTCGCCAGCAGCTCCGAGAACTCCGCCAGCTTGCCGTCGACGTACGCGTCGCAGTCGCCGCGCTGGCGATCCGCTTCCGCGTGCGCCTCGTCGACGATGCGGGCCGATTCGGCGTGCGCCGCCTGGACGACCTCCGTCTGCGCGACCAGCCGGGACTGCTCGAGACGGCCGTCTTCGATGGCGCGGTCGTAGGCGTCGCGGCCGGCCTGGATCATCCGCTCCGACTCGCCGCGGGAGCGGTCGGTGAGGTTCTGGTACTCGGCCTGGCCCGCCGCGACCGTGCGGTCGGCCTGGTCGTGGGCGTCGGCGAGCATCTGCTCCGCCCGCGCCCGGGCGTCGGCCAGGATGCGCTCGGCCTCGTCGGTGGCCTCGGCGATCGCGCGCTCGGCCTCGGAGTTCGCCCCCGCGACCGTCTCGCCCGCCTCCTTGCGGGCGGCGTGGATCAGGTCGTCGCGCTTGTCCAGCACGTCCTGGGCGTCGTCGACCTCCGCCGGCAGTGCGTCGCGGACGTCGTCCAGGAGTTCGAGGACGTCGCCGCGGGGCACCACGCAGCTGGACGTCATCGGGACGCCGCGCGCCTCCTCGACGATGGTGACGAGCTCGTCGAGCGCCTCGAAAACCCGGTACACGGCAACTCCAATCCCCTGTCGCTAGGACCAGTCTGCCCTCATCCGGCGCCGAAGCGGTGAAGGCGCACGGCGCCGGGCGTGTCCGCGTCCCACGACCGGGTGAACGCCGGATCGGTGATCACCTTGACGAGCTGGTCGTGGGTCGCGCCGGGTCTCCCCCGTCCGTGTCCCGAATGGCCACGGACGAGGGAGTCACCGCGTTCAGGAGTTCAGGTCGACGGCCTTGAAGGTGACGTAGCGGTCGGGGGTGTAGGCCAGCTCGCCGGCCTTGCCGGAGATCACGCGGTCGTTCGTGCCGACGGCGAAGAGCTTGTAGTAGCCCGCCGCGCAGGCCGGGAGCACACCTTCGCGGTTCTCGTAGGTCGTGCCGGTGGACGCGCCGCCGCGGACGTTGTCCACCACGGTCTTCGCCGCCGCCGAGAGCTGCGAGTAGCCGATCTTCGCCAGGCCGGACAGGTTGCCGCACTGCGACGGCGTGCCGCCACCGCCGATGTCGACGACCTGGAAGGTGGCGTAGTGGTCGCCGGTGTAGAAGTACTCGCCGCCGCTGCCGGTCACGATGCGGCGCGTGCCGCGGTTGCTCGCGCCCGGGGTCGGCACCGTGTACTCGTGGTAGTAGCTCGTCGCGCAGGACGGCAGGATGCCCTCCCGGTTGTCGAACACGACGCCGTCGTTCTGCGGGTAGGGGAACGGCCCGCCCTTCTTGATGAGGTTGTAGGTCGTCGTGGCCTCGGCGGGCAGCGACGAGAGCGCCTTGTGCGTGAACCCGGCGAGGTTGCCGCACTGGTTCTGCGCCGCGACGGCGGGTGCGCTGGTGACCGCTTCGGCGGCGGTGACCCCGGTGAACAGCGTGGCCAGGAGCGCGAAGACAACCGCGACCAGGCGAGATCGGGAGTTGGTCATTTTCGGACCGTAACCCGATCGAGTGATCGTCAGAAGACGGGAATGTGAACTCCGCCGCTGCCGGCCCGAAGTCCCGACGTTCGTAGGGGGCCGATCGAGGGGAACCGGACGCGCGGGGCTCTCTTGTGGAGCGTCAGCGGCCGAGCGCGGGGAACTTCGCCGACAGCCGCTCGTAGACGATCTCGGGCACCAGGTGCTCGATGTCGCCGCCGAGGGCCGCGACCTCCTTGACCAGCGAGCTCGACACGAACCCGTACGCCGGGTTGTTCGCCATCAGCAGCGTCTCGACGCCGGTGAGCTCGCGGTTCATCTGCGCCATCTGCAGCTCGTAGTCGAAGTCGCTGACCGAGCGCAGGCCCTTGGCGATCGCCGCGATGTCGTTGTCGCGGCAGTAGTCGACCAGCAGGCCTTCCCACGAGTCGATCCGCACGTTCGGCAGCTTCGAGGTGATCTCGCGCAGCATCTCCAGGCGCTCTCCGAGTTCGAAGAGGCCCTTCTTGCTCTTGTTCACCCCCACCGCGACGACGACCTCGTCGAACAGCCTGCTCGCCCGCTCGATGATGTCGAGGTGCCCGTTGGTGGCCGGATCGTAGGAACCGGGACAGACCGCACGCCGCATGGCGCGGACGCTACCGTGCCCGCGCGCTCCACGCGGGGTGGTTCACACCACAGCCGCGAATTCCGCCCAATACACCGCGGTGTCGCCGTACTTCTTCGCGCGCGAGGGCTCGAAGCCGGCCGGCCAGTCCGGCTCGCCGTCACGCGCGGCGCGTTCGATCACGACCAGCGCGCTCTCGCCGAGCCAGCCGCCCTCGGCCAGCGCCGCGAGGACCTTGCCGAGGGCCGCGGCGTCCACGGCGTAGGGCGGGTCGGCGAGCACCAGGTCGTAGGCCCGCGGCGCCGGCGCGGCGACCACCGCCTCGACCTGGCCCGCGCGGACCGTGCCGCCCAGGCCCACCGTCGCGACGTTGCCGCGCAGGACGTCGACGGCGCGCCGGTCGGACTCGACGAACAGCGCGCCGGCGGCGCCGCGGGACAGCGCCTCCAGGCCGAGCGCGCCGGAGCCCGCGTAGAGGTCGAGCACGTGCGCGCCGTCCAGCTCGCCGGCCGTCCCGAGGGCGTTGAACAGGGCCTCCCGCACGCGTTCCGACGTCGGCCGGGTGCCCTTCGGGGGCACCTTCAGCCGCCGTCCGCCCGCCGTTCCGGCCACGATCCTGGTCACCCCCTGATTGTGCGGGGATGACACGGAGCACGGATGGCCGGGACATTGGTGAACCCGCCGGACGCAACGCGTAGAGTCGTTCTTCGCCCTCGGAGGCGATCCAGAGCTGTCAAGGAGCCATGCGTGTCGGAACCTCGGGTCAGACGGGCCGAGATCGCCATCGAACAAGCCCACGTCGATCACGTCTACACCCGTCTGGACGAACTGCGGACCCAGGCCGAGGCGATGCGCACCAAGGGCTACGAGCTCGGCCAGGGCGCGCAGCGCGAGGCGATCTTCGAGCAGGCGTCGATGCTGTTCGAGCGCGACATGATGGTGTACCACGCCAACCAGACGCTGCAGTCGCTCGACGCCGAGTACGAGGGCCTGGTCTTCGGCCGGCTCGACCTGCGCGAGGACGACGAACGCGTCTACGTCGGCCGGCTCGGCATCCGCGACGCGGAGTTCGACAACCTCGTCACGGACTGGCGCGCCCCGGCCGCGGCGGCGTTCTACCAGGCCACCGCCGAAGAGCCGATGGACGTCGTGCGCCGGCGGGTGATCCGCTGCTCCGGGCAGAACGTGCTGGACGTCGACGACGACGTGCTGATGGCCGACGCCGTGCCCGAGGACATGCAGATCGTCGGCGAGGGCGCGCTGATGGCCGCGCTGGGGCGCTCGCGCGGCGAGAAGATGCGCGACATCGTCGCGACCATCCAGAAGGAGCAGGACGAGGTCATCCGGGCGCCGTGGCGCGGCGTCACGGAGATCACCGGCGGGCCGGGCACCGGCAAGACCGCCGTCGCCCTGCACCGCGCCGCCTACCTGCTCTACCGCCACCGCCGTCAGCTCGGCGGGGCCGGCGTGCTCGTGATCGGGCCGTCCGGGGTGTTCACCAGCTACATCTCGCGCGTCCTCCCCTCGATGGGTGAGACGAACGTCGAGCTCCGCGCGCTCGGCGAGGTCCTCGACGGCCTGGAGGCGACGCGGCAGGACGCGGCGCCGCTGGCCGCGATCAAGGGCTCGCTGCGGATGCGGCGGGTGCTGCTGCGCGCGCTGCGCGACACACCGCCGGACGCGCCGGAGGAGATGCGGATCGTCTACCGCGGCGAGGTCCTCAAGCTGGACGCGCGCGAGCTGGAGAAGGTGCGCCGCAAGGCCCACACGCAGGGCGCGCCGCCCAACCGGTCGCGGATCCGGGCGGCGGAGATGCTGCTGGACGCGCTGGCGACGAAGGCCGAGGGGTACGCGAAGGCCGACGGCAAGCCGTTCGAGCGGGCCGACCTGGTCTCCGACCTCGGCGAGCGGATCGAGTTCCACCGCTTCCTGGTCGTGTGGTGGCCGGTGCTGTACCCGGCGCAGATCCTGAAGTGGCTGGGCGAGGAGAAGCGGCTGGCGGCGGCGGCGAAGGGCGTGCTGAACCGGCCGGAGATCTCGCTGCTGGCCGTGGACCTCGCGGACCGCTCGCGGGGCTGGTCGATCGCGGACGTCGCGCTGCTCGACGAGCTGCGGGTGCTGCTCGGGCCGCCGCCGAAGCGCAAGCGCCGTCAGGTGGTCGAGGGCGAGGTCGAGCGCGGCGGAGGCGGCACCACCCGGCCGGAGCACTACGACGAGTACTCGCACGTGGTCGTCGACGAGTCGCAGGACCTGTCGCCGATGCAGTGGCGGATGGTCGGGCGGCGCGGGAAGTACGCGAGCTGGACGGTCGTCGGCGACCCGGTGCAGAGCTCATGGCCGGACCCGGCGGAGGCGGCACAGGCCCGCGACCAGGCGTTCGGGGTCAAGACGACCCGGCGGCGGTTCACGCTGCGCACGAACTACCGGAACTCGGCCGAGATCTTCGACCTGGCGGCCAAGGTGGTGACCGGCCACGCGGAAGCGGGCGAGCTGCCGGTGGCGGTCCGCAAGACGGGCGTCGAACCGGACGTCCGCCCGGTCGAGCCGGCCGGCCTCGCGTCGGCGACCCAGGCCGCGGTGAAGGAGCTGCTCGGCGCGGTCGAGGGCACGGTCGGCGTGATCACGGCGATGGACCGCGTCCCGGAGGTCGCGGGCTGGCTGGCGGACCAGGCGGACGAGCGGCTGAAGGTCGTGGGCAGCCTGGATTCGAAGGGCCTGGAGTACGACGCGGTGGTCCTGGTCGAGCCGATCGACCTGGTCACGGAGTCGACGACCGGACGCCGGGTGCTGTACGTGGCGCTGACCCGCGCGACGCAGCAGCTGACCGTGCTGGCCTCGAACCCCGACTGGATCCCGGCGGGCTGAGCCGCTCGGTCTGGCGCTCCCGGGGAGCGGCGAGGTCTTGCCCGAGCGGACACGGCGAGGGCGGGAATGGCTCGCGTGGCCTGAAGCGGAACCCACGTGATCCGGGCCGGAACTCACGTGATCCGGGCCGGAACCCACGTGATCCGAGCCGGAACCCACGTGATCCGAGCCGGAACCCACGTGATCCGAGCCGGAACCCACGTGATCCGAGCCGGAACCCACGTGATCCGAGCCGGAACCCACGTGATCCGAGCCGGAACCCACGTGATCCGAGCCGGAACCCACGTGATCCGGGCCGGAACTCGCGTGATCACAGGCGGAACTCGCGTGATCCGGGGCGTGACTCGCTCCCACACGGGATCCCGGCGGGCTGAGCCGAGCCCGGGAAAGCTGAAGGGCTCCTTCGAGGGGCGGGAGGCAACTTCCCGTGCCCTTGAAGGAGCCCTTCAGACCCCCGGTGAGCGAAACGTTCGTGGGACGCGTCCGTCCGAGGGCATGTCTAGTCGATCCGGGTTGTTCGGTGTCCGCGATCGGCTACCGAACAACAACGCCGAACAACGTCGTTGCGCCGTTCAAGGGCAGCGCGGGTCAAGGACAGGGTGGCGCGTAGTCCAGGCCCGGCAGGCTCGCCGTCCACTCGTCCTGTGTGATGCGTGGGGCCGCGATCGCGCAGATCCGCTCGGCCGCGCGATCGGGATCCGTTTCCTGCACCCGGACCGTGCCGTCCGCGACGGCTCCGGCGAGCGTGTGACCGTCCGGGGCGTACCGCACGGCGTAGACGCGGTCGCGTTCCTCGGGCAGGACCGCGCGCGGCGCCGCCGTGCCGACGTCCCACAACCGGATCGTGCGGTCGTAGCCGCCGGAGGCGAGCGTGTGGCCGTCGCCGCTGAACGACACCGCCATGACGATGTCGGTGTGCCCGGTCAGCACCGCCGCCGGGCGCGCGGGGGCGACGTCCCACAGCCGGACCGTGCGGTCGGCGCTCGCCGTGGCGACGCGCTTGCCGTCGGGGCTGAAGGCGATCGAGAAGATCGTGTCCGTGTGCCCTTCGAGCTTCGCGAGCGGCTTCGGCGCGCGCGGCGCCGAGACGTCCCACAGCCGCGCCGTGTGGTCCCAGCCCGCGGTGGCCAGCGTCCGGCCGTCGGGGCTGAACGCGAGGGTGTGGACGTCGTCGGCGTGGCCTTCCAGCCGGGCGATCTCGACCGGGTGCGCGCGGTCGGCGAGGTCCCAGAGCCGCGCCGTGTGCCCTTCGCCCGCGGTGGCCAGGAGCCGGCCGTCCGGGCTGAACGCGACCGCGTCGATGTCGTCGCCCGGCCGCGAGAACACCACCGGCGGCCCGGGTTTCGCCGGGTCGGTGATGTCCCGCAACGTCATCGTGTGGTCCCAGCTGCCGGTGGCCAGCGTCCGGCCGTCGGGGCTGATCGCGACGCCGCAGACCGCGTCGCCGAAGCCGTCGATCGTGGCCAGCGGGCGCACCGTGCCCAGGTCGCGCAGCCGCACCGTCTTGTCGTAGCCGCCGGTGACGAGCAGGCCGCCGGGGCCGAAGTCCACGTCGCACGC
Organism: Amycolatopsis sp. WQ 127309; assembly: GCF_023023025.1. Taxonomy (NCBI): domain Bacteria; kingdom Bacillati; phylum Actinomycetota; class Actinomycetes; order Pseudonocardiales; family Pseudonocardiaceae; genus Amycolatopsis; species Amycolatopsis sp. WQ 127309. The sequence goes on along the minus strand of NZ_CP095481.1, from coordinate 4,677,341 downwards.
CTTGTCCGTGTGCGCGGGGACGGCGGGCCCCGGCAGGTCCCAGAGCCGGGCGGTCTGGTCGTCGCTGGCCGTGGCCAGAGTTCTGCCGTCCCGGCTGAACACCGCCGAGCCGACGGCGCCGGTGTGCCCCGGCAGCGGCGCCGGCTCGCGCGGCCGCCGCGGGTCGGCGACGTCCCACAGCCGCGCCGTGCGGTCGAACCCGGTGGTCGCGAGGGTGCGCCCGTCGGGGGTGAACGCGACCGACCGCACGATCGCCTTGTGCGCGAGGAGCGCCGAAAGCTGCGCCGGCCGCGCCGGGTCCGTGACGTCCCACAGCCGCGCGCTCTGGTCGGCGCTCGCCGTCGCGAGCGTGTGACCGTCGGGGCTGAAGGCCACCGAGTGCACGACGTCGGTGTGCCCGGTCGCGACGCCGAGCGCGCGGCGGCCGGCGACGTCCCAGAGCCGCGCCGTCTCGTCCGCCGACGCCGAGGCGAGCAGCCGGCCGTCGGCGCTGAAGGCCAGGTTGTTGACGTACGACGTGTGCCCGGTCAGCTCCCCCACCTGCTTGCGGCTCGCCGTGTCGTACAGCCGGAGCGTGCCGTCGACGTCGCCGGTGGCCAGCAGCGGGCCGGCCGGGCTGAACGCGACCGCGTACGCCTTGCCCTCGTGGCGTTCCACGACGACGCCGGGCCCGGGCCGGTGCGGGTCGGTGACGTCCCAGACCCGGACGGTCCCGTCGAAGCCCGCGGTGGCGACGGTCCGGCCGTCGGCGGCGAAGGCGACGTTGTTGACGTTGCCGGTGTGTCCGCTCAGCCTGGCGAGCGGCGCCGGGTGGTGCGGGTCGCGGACGTCCCACAGCCGGGCCGTGCCGTCCCAGCTCGCGGTGGCCAGCACCTGCCCGTCCGGCCGCAGGGCGACGGTGTTGATCCGGCCGGTGTGCCCGGTGAGCCGCGTCGAATACGGCGTCGCGAACACGCCGAGGACGGCGCCGCGCGCGTCGGCGGCCGGGTCGAGGCGGTACGCGGCGAGCGCGAGCTGCGCGGCGAGCGCGGGGTTGGTGGCGCGCATGGCCAGCGCTTGGCCGGCGACCTTCTGCGCGAGCGCGCTGTTGCGCTGGCCGGTGGCGGTGGACTCGGCGCGCACCGCGTAGGCCGTCGCGCCGACGGCGAAGACCAGCAGCACGGCCAGGAGCGCGACCAGCTGACGCAACCGCCGCGTGCGACGGCGTTCCCGCTGCTGCTCGGCGTGCTCGACGGCGAGGCTGGCGTCGAGGAACCGCCGTTCCCGCTGGGACAGCACGGAGTCCTGGCGCGCGGCCCACTCCCGCGCGATCGCGAGCCGGGTGCCGCGGTAGAGCCAGCCGGGGTCGCGCTCGACCGACTCCCAGGCGTCGGTCGCCTCGGTGAGCTGCCGGTGCACGCGCAGGCCTTCGCGGTCTTCGGTGAGCCACTCGCGCAGCCGCGGCCAGCCGCGGATGAGGGCCTCGTGCGCGATGTCGATGCCGGTGTCGTCGAGGGTGACCAGCCGGGCCGCGGCCAGTTCGGCGAGGACGACGGCGGTGTCGTCGTCCTCGGTGTCGAGCTCGTCGCGGCTGAGCCGGCGCTTGGTGTCCTCGGTGCCCTCGCCGAGCGCGGTCATCCGGAGGAAGATCTGCCGCGCCAAGCGTTGCTGGCGCGCGGAGAGCGTGGCGAACGTGCCTTCGGACGTCTGCGCGACGGCCCGCTCGATGCCGCCGGTGGACTCGTAACCGGCCAGGGTGAGAGTCGTGCCGCGACGGCGTCGCCACGTTTCGAGCAGCGCGTGCGAGAGCAGTGGCAGCACGCCGGGCTGGCCGGTGGCGTCCGCGACCAGCCGCGAGACGAGCGCGTTCTCGACGCGGTAGCCGGCGTCGACGGCGGGGCGCGAGATCGCCTGCCGCAGCTCTTCGGTCGTCATCGGGCCGAGGAGGACCTGTGCGTCCTGCATGGCTTCGGCGAGGTCCGCGTGGCGCGCGCAGTGGGTGTAGAAGTCGGTGCGGATGCCGAGCACGACGCGGGTCCGGCTGCCGGGTTCGGTGGTCGCGGTGACCAGCGCGGCGAGGAACGCGGCGCGCTCGCCGGCGTCCTGGCAGAGCGTGAAGACCTCTTCGAACTGGTCGACGACCAGGACGACGTCTTCGTCTTCCTCGCGGACGAGCTGCCGGGCGGCGAGGCCGAGGTTGCGCGGGTGGGCGGTGAAGTCGTCGAGCAACGCGCCGGGTGCGACCCCGAGCGCGGCGGCGAACTCGACCGCGCACTCCTGCAGCGGCCGGGCGCCCGGGGTGAGCAGCACGAGGCGGCCGCGGACGGCGGGGAGGAGACCGGCGCGCAGCAGCGAGGACTTGCCCGAGCCGGACGCGCCGAGGACGGCGAGAAAACGCTGTCTCGAAAGGCGCGTCGTGAGCTTTTCGACCAGCCGTTCCCGGCCGAAGAACCGGCTCGCGTCGGCGGCGCCGAACGCGGCCAGGCCGACGTACGGCGGCGATTCCCCGGCTTCCGGCTCGGCCGGTGCATCGGCGCCGCTCCGGTCGTCCGCGACCTCGTGCCAGCGCTTTTCCCAGTCGCCGGGGGTGCCACCGCAGGCGCGGACGTAGGCCAGAGTCACGGCCAGGCTGGGGAGTTTCCGCCCGCCGGCGGCCTCGGAGAGCGTGCCGGCCGAGTAGTGCGCGCGCCGGCCGAGCTCGCGGTAGGTGGGATTCCCGGCGCTCTCGCGCAATCGCCGGAGATCGGCGGCGAAGTCGGTGAGCAGGTCGTCCCCGGGATCCAGCGGTCGCTCCGGACGCGGCACCCGTCCTCCTTTGCGGTTCCGGTGCGCCACACGGTATCCGGTCGGACATGACTCAGAGGGAAAAGGCGGATTTCACAATCGGCGCCGGACTTCCCGCTGGTCGACGCCGAGCGCGGCGAACAGGTCCGCGGCCGGATCCGGCGGGGTCACCGACAACAGCGCCCGCAGCAGCTCCACCGGATCCCGGCGCCGCGGCACGCCGCGGATCGCCTCGTTGACCACCGCCCGGGCGTTCGACGTCAGCGCTCCCGGCGTCAGCTTCGCGCGTCGCCGGGGGGCGGGTGCCGGGCGGAGGCCTTCGACGTCGATGCCCAGGGCCGTCAGGGCTTCGCGGTCCAGGCGGTCGAGGGCGGCGTGGGCCGCGGCCAGGTCGACGCCGAGGGCCTGCGCGCAGCCGGCGTTGTGGAGCAGGCCGAGCAGCAGGTGTTCGGTGCCGAGCCGGCGGTCGCCGCGGCGGCGGGACTCTTCGAGGGCCTCCGCGACGACCGAGGCGAACGGGCTCTTGGCGATCATCCGGCCCTCACTTCCCGTGCTTCGTGTGCACCGACTGCCGGGCCACGCCCAGGGCGTCGCCGATCTGCTCCCACGACCAGCCGCGGTCCCGGGCGTGCGCGACCGCCGCCGTCTCGACCTGCTCGGCCAGCCGGTGCAGCGCGCCGACGGCCCGCAGCGCGACCGCGGGGTCGGTTTCGGAAACCCGGCCCGAAAGCTCTTCCGCCTCCATGGCATGTCAGTCTAGCCTGACATCGGACGTCAGTTCAAACTGACAGAGGAGGCCATGATGGATGTCGCAGTGATCGGAGCGGGCCCGGTGGGCCTGATGCTGGCGGCGGAGCTGCGGCTCGGCGGGGTCGCGGCCTTGGTCCTCGACCGGCGGACCGTCCCGGACGAGCGGCCGCGCGCGAACGGCCTCGGCGGCCGGATCGTCGAGCAGCTCGACCATCGAGGGCTGTTCGAGAGATTCGCAGCCGAAGCGGCGTTCGCCGGGCCGTTCCCCGGGTTCCCATTCGGGCCGGTGCCGCTGGACTTCACGAAACTCGGCAGCCCGCCGCTGCGTGGGCTGATGCTGCAACAACCCCGGATGGAGGCGCTGCTCGCCGAACGCGCCACCGAACTCGGCGTCGAGATCCGGCGTGGGCACGAACTCGTGGACCTCCACACCGTTCGCGGCCCGGACGGCGAGTACCGGCTGGACGCGCAGTACGTCGTCGGCTGCGACGGCGCGCACAGCCGCGTCCGCGAGCTGGCCGGCATCGGGTTCCCCGGCACGACCGACGACGAGCTGCTGCGGTTCGGGCACTTCCGGACGGACCGGCCGTTCGACCTCTTCACCACGGCTCACGGCCTGCGCCGGGGCTGGAACCGCCGGCCGGGCGGGCGGGTGCTGGTGACGTCGCTGACGCCGGGCGTGGTGATCGCCGGCGTCCGGGAGGTGACGCCGGAACCGGCCGGCGAGCCGACGTTCGACGAGTTCCGCGAGAGCGTCCGGCGGGTACTCGGCGCCGACCTGCCGCTGGGCGAGCCGCTGTGGCTGTCGCGGACGGTCAGCTCGGCCCGGCTCGCCGAGCACTACCGGGCCGGCCGATTCCTGCTGGCCGGCGACGCCGCGCACCTCTTCCCGGCCGGCGGCTCGTCGCTGAACGTCGGGCTGCTGGACGCGGTCAACCTCGGCTGGAAGCTCGCCGCCGTCGTCCGCGGTGAGGCCGGTGACGGCCTGCTCGACAGCTACGGTTCCGAACGCCGTCCGGTGGCCGCGCGGACGTTGACCCAAACCCGCGTCCAGGCCCTGCTCGAACGGCTGACCGGCGAGGACGGCGACGCGCTGCGGACGCTCTTCGGCGAGCTGGCCGCGTTCGAGGAGCCGACGCGGCACCTCGCCGGGCTGCTGCGCGACGCCGACGACCTGCCGTACGTCCCCGATCTGGCGCTGACCGTCGACGGCGAGGCCACTCGGGTGGCGGAGATCATGCGGGCCGCCCGGACCGTACTATTCGACTTCGCGGACCGCGCCGACCTGCGGGAAGCCGCCGGATCGCGCGTGAAGATCGTCACAGCCACCTGCGCGGAGGCGATGTCGGACGCGCTTCTCGTGCGTCCGGACGGCGTCGTGGCGTGGAGCGGCGGTGATCCGGCGGCGTTGCGGGAAGTTATCGGGACACCGGGGCGTTGACCCCGGTTGTGAGCTCACTGCCTGATGTGCCGCTGTCCGTGCTCGATCTGTCCCCGGTGTCCGAGGGGATCAGCATCGGGGAGACGTTGCGCAACACCCTCGACCTCGCCCGCGCCACCGAGCGGCTGGGCTTCAACCGCTACTGGCTGGCCGAGCACCACAACATGCCCGGCATCGCCAGCTCGGCGACGGCGGTGCTGATCGGGCACGTCGCCGACGCGACCGAGCGCATCCGCGTCGGCTCCGGCGGGGTCATGCTGCCCAACCACGCGCCGCTGGTCGTCGCCGAGCAGTTCGGCACCCTGGAGGCGTTCCACCCGGGCCGCATCGACCTGGGCATCGGCCGCGCGCCGGGCACCGACCAGCGGACGGCGCTCGCGCTGCGCGGGCCGGGCGGGCTGTCGGCGGAGAACTTCCCGGAGCACCTGCAGGAGCTGATCGGCTACTTCACCCACTCGGAGGCCCGCGGGGTCAACGCCGCCGTCGCCGAGGGCAACCAGCCGCCGGTCTGGCTGCTGGGTTCGAGCGGCTTCAGCGCGCAGCTCGCCGGGCGGCTCGGGCTGCCGTTCTCCTTCGCGCACCACTTCGCCGCGGAGAACACGATCCCGGCGGTGCAGCTCTACCGCGACAACTTCCGGCCCGGTGCGCTCGACGAGCCGTACGTGATGCTCGGGACGTCCGTGGTCGCCGCCGAGACCGACGAGCGCGCCCAGTTCCTGGCCGGGCCGTCCGGCTTGACGTTCCTGAGCCTGCGCCGCGGCCGCCCGATCGCCATGCCGACGCCCGAGGAGGCGGCGGAGTACCCGTACACCGAGATGGACCGCGCGTTCCTCGCCGACCGCTTCGGCTCGAGCATCATCGGCTCGCCGGAGACGGTCCACAAGGGACTCCAGCAGCTCCTCGACGACACGGACGCCGACGAGCTGATGATCACGACGATGGTCCACGGCCACGCGGACCGCGTCCGGTCCTACGAGCTGGTCGCCGGCCTCAAGTCCTGACGGGCTTCCGGAACGCCGGCGCACGGCCGGCGTTCCGGACATCTCCGGCGAACAGGCGTACCGGAAGGGTCGCGTGGCTGGACGGGCGTCGTTCTTGCGCTTACCCTGCCGGGCAAACTTCCGGCAGGGTTGATGTGTCGTCCATTCGGGTAGACGTGCGTGCCGGGAATGGGCCGGACTGTGCAGGGGTGAACAGTGCGCGCGCCCGGAGCCGTGATTTCCTTTCCTCGGTTGACAACAAGATCCGGGCCGTTTGTCAGTAATCGACAAGAAATGCGCGGTTACCAGGCCGTGACCGCGTGATCATGCTCAAGTTCTTGTCTCCCAGCAGGGCCGTGGTTAGCGTACCGACCAGTAGGAAACGGCACGGTGACCCCCGAGACCGTGAATGGCCGACATGAGATAGCCCGTTCGGACCAGTTCATTTGCTCACCTCGGGTGTATTCGTCGTGCCCGCGAAACACTGGGGAGGCACTCGAATGGCCGAACGGACGACGACGACGTCGTTCCCCGGGGCCGCCGCACTGCGGCAGACCGGGCGGCTTTACGCGCTCGGCCTCGACGTCGTCCGGCTGACGTTCCGGCGTCCCTTCCAGACGCGCGAGCTGATCCAGCAGTTCTGGTTCATCGCGAGCGTCTCGATCCTGCCGACGGCCCTGGTGTCGATCCCGTTCGGCGCGGTCATCGCGCTGCACATCGGGTCCCTCACCACGCAGATCGGCGCACAGTCGTTCACCGGCGCGGCGAGCGTGCTGGCCATCATCCAGCAGGCCGCCCCGATCGTGACGGCGCTGCTCATCGCCGGCGCCGGCGGCAGCGCGATGTGCGCCGACCTGGGCTCGCGGACCATCCGCGAAGAGATCGACGCGATGGAGGTGCTCGGCGTCTCGCCGGTCCAGCGCCTGATCGTGCCGCGGGTGCTCGCCGCGATGGGCGTGGCGATCTTCCTCAACGGCATGGTGAGCGTGGTCGGCGTGCTCGGCGGCTACTTCTTCAACGTCGTCATGCAGCACGGCACCCCGGGCGCGTACCTGGCGAGCTTCTCCGCCCTCGCCCAGCTGCCCGACCTGTGGATCAGTGAGATCAAGGCGCTCATCTTCGGCTTCGTCGCCGGGGTCGTCGCCTCCTACCGCGGGCTCAACCCCAAGGGCGGGCCGAAGGGCGTCGGCGACGCGGTCAACCAGTCCGTGGTCATCACGTTCCTGCTGCTGTTCGTGCTGAACCTGGTGCTCACCACCGTCTACCTGCAACTCGTGCCGCCCAAGGGGAGCTGAACGTGACCACCACGGAAGTCCCCGCCACACGCGGCACGCGGGTGCGCGAAGCCGTCGACCGCCGGTTCGGGTTCCTCGACACCCTCGGCGACCAGATCCTGTTCTTCCTGCGCGCGATCGCCTGGATCCCGCGGGCGCTGCGCCGCTACCTGCGCGAAGTCGTCCGGCTGCTGGCCGAGGTCAGCTTCGGCAGCGGCGCGCTCGCCGTCATCGGCGGCACGATCGGCGTGATGATCGGGATGACCGTCGCCACCGGCACGGTCGTCGGGCTGCAGGGCTACTCCGCCCTCAACCAGGTCGGCACGTCGGCGTTCGCCGGGTTCGTCTCGGCCTACTTCAACACCCGCGAGATCGCGCCGCTCGTCTCCGGCCTCGCGCTGAGCGCCACCGTCGGCTGCGGGTTCACCGCGCAGCTCGGCGCGATGCGCATCTCCGAGGAGATCGACGCGCTCGAGGTCATGGGCATCCCGAGCGTCCCGTACCTGGTGACGACGCGCGTGATCGCCGGTTTCCTCGCCGTCATCCCGCTCTACGCGATCGGCCTGCTCTCGAGCTACCTCGCCTCGCGGCAGATCACCGTGTGGTTCTTCGGCCAGTCCGCGGGCACCTACGACCACTACTTCCTGCTGTTCCTGCCGCCCGGCGACGTGCTCTGGTCGTTCGGGAAGGTCCTGGTGTTCAGCGTCGTCGTGGTCCTGGCGCACTGTTACTACGGCTTCCGCGCGAGCGGCGGCCCGGCCGGCGTCGGCGTCGCCGTGGGCCGCGCGGTGCGCACCGCGATCGTCGCGATCAGCGTCCTCGACTTCTTCCTGTCCCTGGCCATCTGGGGCGCGACGACCACCGTGCAGGTGGCCGGATGAGACGCGATACCCGCCGGAAGGCCGGGGTCCGCACCGCCGGGGTGCTGTTCCTGGCCGTGATGGGCGTGCTGGTCACGCTGTCCATCAAGGTCTACGACAAGGACTTCGTCAGTACAGTGCCGGTGACGCTCAAGGCGAGCCGCATCGGCAACCAGCTCTCCCCCGGCGGCCAGGTCAAGGCCCGCGGCGTGCTGGTCGGCGAGATCCGCGACGTCAAGGCGACGCCGGAAGGCGCGGAGGTCGCGCTGGCCCTGGAGCCGGGCAAGGTCGACATGCTGCCCAAGGACGTCTCCGCGTTGCTGGTCCCGAAGACGCTGTTCGGCGAGCGGTACGTCCAGCTGTCCATCCCGGACGGCGACCAGGGCCCGCACCTGAGCGCGGGTGACGTCATCGCGCAGGACCGCTCGGCCAACGCGATCGAGCTGGAGCGGGTCTTCGACAACCTGCTGCCGCTGCTCAAGGCCGTCCAGCCGCAGAAGCTCGCGACGACGCTGACCGCGGTGTCGACGGCGCTGCAGGGCCGCGGCGAGCAGCTCGGGCAGACGATCGACACGGCCGCGAGCTACCTCAAGGAGTTCAACCCCAACCTGCCGCAGCTCACCTCGGACATCCGGGACCTGGCCACGGTTTCCCAGGTGTACGGCGACATCGCGCCCGATCTGCTCGACGCGCTCACCGCCTCCGCCGTCACGCTCAACACGGTCAAGGAGAAGCAGGCCGACCTGGCCGGGGTCTACCAGCAGGTGACGTCGTCGTCGCAGGAGATCACGACGTTCCTGCAGAACAACCACGACAACCTCATCTCCCTGGCCGCCGACAGCCGCGCGCCGCTGGAGATCGCCGCGAAGTACTCCCCCAGCTTCGCCTGCACCCTCGCTTCGCTGAACGCCCTGAGGGGATCCATGGACAAGGTGCTCGGCGCGGGCACGAACGAACCGGGCCTGCACGCCGAGGTCGCGGTGACCGCCGACAGCGGCAAGTACCTGCCCGGCAAGGACGACCCGCGCTTCACCGACGGCGGCGAGCCCCGCTGTTACCCCTCCGGCGTCGCCCCGACCGCCGGCACCGCCGCGGCCACCCCCGGTGCCACCGGCCACCCGCTGCTGCCCGGCGGTCAGGGTGACCTCGGCGTCGCGAACTCGCCGCAGGAACAGCAGCTGCTCGCCACGCTCGTCGCGCCGTCGATCGGCGTGCCGGACGCGCAGGTGCCCGGCTGGAGCAGCGTGCTCGTCGGCCCGCTCTACCGCGGCACGGAGGTGAAGCTCAAGTGAGGAACATCGCCTCCCCGCTGATCAAGAGCCTCGTCTTCATCGTCGTCACCGCGCTCGCCACAACGCTGCTGGCCATCTCCATCACGAACTCCGGCCTCGGCGGCTCGAAGCCGTACTCGGCGAAGTTCCTCGACGCCACCTCGCTCAACGTCGGCGACGACGTGCGCATCTCCGGCGTCCGGGTCGGTCAGGTCGAGTCACTCGACATCAGCGACCACAACCGGGCGCGGATCGGGTTCTCCCTCGACAGCGGCCGCCGGCTGCCCGCCGACGTCCACGCGGTCATCAAGTACCGCAACATGGTCGGGCAGCGCTATATCGCGCTGGAGCGCGGCACCACCGCGACGCGGGACCTGCTGCCCGAAGGCGGCGAGATCCCGCTGGACCGGACGACACCCGCGTTGGACCTCACCGACCTGTTCAACGGCTTCAAGCCGCTGTTCCAGGCCCTCTCGCCCAACGACGTCAACGAGCTCTCCGGCGAGATCGTCCAGGTGCTGCAGGGTGAAGGCGGCACCGTCGAGAGCCTGCTCGCCCACACCGGCTCGCTGACCACCACCCTCGCCGGGCGCGACCAGGTGATCGGCGAGGTGATCGGGAACCTCAACACGGTCCTGAAGACGGTCAACGGCAAGGGTGACGCGCTCGCGAACCTCGTCTCCACGCTGCGGCAGCTGGTGTCCGGGCTGGCCGGCGACCGCGCCGCGATCGGCGACGCCATCAGCGGCATCGGCGACCTCACCCAGTCGACCGCCGGGCTGTTCGAGCAGGCCCGCCCGCCGCTCAAGGCCAGCATCGCCGGCCTGCAGGGCGTCGCCGGGAACCTGGCCCAGAACCAGTCCGATGTGGACGCTTTCCTGACGAACCTGCCGGTCAAGTTCACCGAGATCGGCCGGGTCGCCTCCTACGGCTCGTGGATGAACTTCTTCCTCTGCCGCGCCACCCTGGAAACCACGCCCCAGCGCGGTGTCTACGTCCCGACGCCGAGGTGTGAGTCGTGAAGTCCTTCAAGGAGCGCAACCCGCTCGTCCTCGGTGTGCTCGGCAGCGTCGCGCTGGCCGCGCTGCTCACCGTCACGTTCAACTACGACAACCTGCCGATCGTCGGCGGCGGCACGACGTACGAGGCCGAGTTCTCCGAGGCGGCCGGCCTGCAGGCCGACGACGAGGTCCGGATCGCCGGCATCAAGGTCGGCGAGGTGCGCGACGTCGCGCTGGCCGACGACCACGTGCTCGTGTCGTTCCGGGTCAAGGACGCCTGGGTCGGCGACCGCACGTCCGTCCAGATCAAGATCAAGACGTTGCTGGGCCGCAAGTTCCTCGCGCTGGACCCGAGCGGCGACGCCGTGCAGAACCCGGACCAGGCGATCCCGCGCACCCGGACCGTCACGCCCTACGACGTCACCGATGCCTTCAACGGGCTCGCGAACACCGTCGGCTCGATCGACACCAAGCAGCTCGCGGACAGCTTCACGACGTTGTCGGACACCTTCCGCAACTCCCCCGAGCACGTCCGCAGCGCGCTCGACGGGCTGTCCCAGCTGTCGAAGACGGTGTCGAGCCGCGACAGCCAGATCTCCGAGCTGCTGGCCAACGCCCGGACGCTGACCACGACGCTGGCGAACTCGAACGACGACTTCGAGAAGCTGATCGACGACGGCAACCTGCTGCTCACCGAGCTGAACCGGCGCCGCGACGCGATCCACGACCTGCTCACCGGCTCGGCCCGGCTCGCCGACCAGCTCAGCGGGCTGGTGCAGGACAACACCGCGCAGCTCAAGCCCGCGCTGCAGGCGCTCAACCAGGTGACGGACCTGCTCAAGCGGCAGAACGACAACCTGACCAAGGGCCTGCAGCTGGCCGGGCCGTACTTCCGCGTCGTCACCAACACGACCGGCAACGGCCACTGGATCGACGCCTACCTCTGCGGCCTGCTGCCCGAGAACCACGACCCGTGCGTCCCGCCGAAGAACCCGGGAGGGACCAAGTGAGCGCGCTGACCACCACCAGGGCCGGGGTCCTGACCAGCCGGTTCATCGCCGCCGCCCTGCTGCTCGCGCTCGTCGTGACGGCCGCGTTGTGGTGGGTGTTCGCCGGCAGCGGCCAGCACCACGTCACGGCGTTCTTCTCCCGCGCGGTCGGCGTCTACCCCGGCTCCGACGTCCGCGTGCTCGGCGTCCGGATCGGCGAGGTCGACAAGGTCACCCCGCGCGGCGAGCAGGTGCAGGTCGACATGAGCGTCGACGGCTCGGTCGGCGTCGCCCAGGACACGACGGTCCTGGTGATCGCGCCCAGTGTCGTCGCCGACCGCTACGTCCAGTTCGCCAAGCCGGCCCGCGGCGGGCCGCGGCTGCCGGACGGCGCGTCGATCCCGGTGCAGCGCACGGCGACGCCGGTGGAGCTCGACCAGCTCTACGCCAGCCTCGACTCGCTCACCAAGGCCCTCGGCCCGAACGGCGCGAACTCCCAGGGCGCGCTGTCGGACCTGCTGAAGACCGGCGCGGCGAACCTGCAGGGCAACGGCCAGGCGTTCAACGACAGCGTCAAGAACTTCGCCCAGCTGGCCCGCACGCTGGCCGGCAACTCGGGCGACCTGTTCGGCACCGTCGACGAGCTCCAGCAGTTCACGACCATGCTCTCGACCAACGACCAGCAGGTCAGCAGCGTCAACCAGCAGCTCTCGCAGGTGTCGGGCACGCTGGCCGCCAACAGCGGCGAGCTGGCCCACGCCCTCGACGGCCTGGGCCGCGCGCTCGGCGACATCCAGGGGTTCATCCGCGACAACCGGGGCGCGCTCAAGGCCAACGTGGACAACCTGGTGACGACGACGCAGACGCTCGTCGAGCAGCGCGCCTCGCTGGCCGGCACGCTCGACGCCGTCCCGCTGGCCGTGACGAACGTGCTCAACGCGGTCGACCCGGACACCGGACGGCTGCTCGGCCGGGCGAACCTCGACTACTACCAGGAACTTCCGCTGCCGGTCACCGGCGACGTCTACACCAACGGGGGCGGACGATGAAGCGGGCCCTCGCCGCCGCGGCCGTCGGCTGCCTCCTGCTCACCGGCTGCTCGTCGGGTGAATTCAAGGGCGTCTACGACCTGCCGCTGCCCGGTGGCGCCGACGTCGGCGCCCACCCGTACGACGTGACCGTGCAGTTCGCCGACGTCCTCGACCTCGTGCCGCAGGCCGCGGTGAAGGTGGGCGACGTCCCGGTCGGGCGCGTCCGGGAGATCCGGCTCGGCACCGACGGCTGGACGGCCGAGACCGTGCTCGAGGTCAACGGCGACGTCGTGCTGCCCGCCAACGCCGTCGCGCGGCTGCGCCAGTCCAGCCTGCTGGGCGAGAAGTTCGTCGAGCTGGCGCCACCGGACGACACCACGGCCGCGCAGAGTGGCCCGCGGCTCGCGAACGGCGCCACGATCACCCTGGACCGCACCAACCGCAACCCCGAGTTCGAAGAGATCTTCGGCGCGTTGTCCCTGCTGCTCAACGGGGGCGGGATCGGGCAGCTGCAGACGATCAACCGCGAGCTGTCGAAGGTGATGGACGGCAACGAGGAGCAGATCCGCTCGTTCCTGGGCGGGGTCGACAGCCTGATGACCGACCTGGACGCGCACCGCTCCGACATCACCGAGGCGCTCGACGGCCTCAACCGCCTGTCGGCGACGCTGGCGAACCGGCACGAGCAGGTTTCCGGCGCGCTGACCGACCTGACGCCCGGCCTGCAGTCGCTGACCGAGCAGCGCACGCAGCTCGTCTCGATGCTGCAGTCGCTCGACCGGCTCTCGACGGTGGCCACCGACGTCGTCGACCGCAGCCGCGACGACCTGGTCGCCGACCTGCGCTCGCTCGCGCCGATCCTGCAGCAGCTGGCCAAGGCCGGGGACGACCTGCCGCAGTCGCTGCAGATGCTGCCGACGTTCCCGTTCCCCGACTCGGTGCTCCCCGCGGTGAAGGGCGACTACATCAACGTCTACACGTCGATGATCCCGGCGGCCGGCGTGCCGCTGCCGCCGCCCGGCCAGGGCGTCCCGCCCGGCCTGCCGACGCTCCCGCTGCCGAGCGGCGAAGCCCGCGTCTCCGGAGGCCGCTGATGCTGACGCGCAGAGTGCGGATCCAGGTGGTCCTGTTCGTCATCATCGCCCTGGCCACGACGGCGTTCGTGGGCGCGAACTACGCGGGTCTCGGCCGGTTGTTCGGCTCCGGCAGCTACACGGTCAAGCTGGAGCTGGCCGAAGGCGGCGGCCTGTTCACCAACGGCGAGGTGACCTACCGCGGCGTCGCCGTCGGCCGGGTCGGCGAGCTGCGGCTCACCACCACCGGCACCGAGGCCGACCTGCTCATCGACGACGGCGCCCCGCCGATCCCGGAGAACTCCCAGGCCGTGGTGGCGAACCGGTCCGCGGTCGGCGAGCAGTACGTCGACCTGCAGCCGCGCACGGCCGACCGGCCGTACCTGGCCCAGGGCTCGGTGATCCGGCGCGAGTCGACGACGCTGCCGCTGCCGGTGAACAACCTGCTGACGGACCTGGACTCCTTCACCGCGTCCGTGCCGACGCAGGACCTGCGCACGGTGGTGAACGAGCTCGACGACGCCCTGCGCGGCGCCGGCCCGGACCTGCAGACGCTGATGGACTCGGCGACGACGTTCACCCAGGAAGCGAGCACGCACCTGCCGCAGACGTCGAAGCTGATCGGCGACGGCGCGACCGTGCTGCGCACCCAGGTCGACTCCGCGGCCGAGTGGCGCTCGTTCAGCAGCAACGCCAAGGTGTTCGCCCAGCAGCTGGCGAACTCCGACGGCGACCTTCGGCGGCTGATCGCGACCGCGCCACCCGCGGCGTCGGAACTTTCGAGCCTCTTGAAGGAGAACGACCCGGGCCTGCCGATCCTGCTGGCCAACCTGCTGACGACGTCCCGGGTGTTCGCCACCCGCACCGACGCCGAGCAGCAGTTCCTGGTCAACACGCCCAAGGCCGTCGCGGCCGTCGGCTCGGCGCTGAACGACCGGGGCACCGCGCTGCGGATGGGGCTGGTGCTGAACTTCGACAACCCGCCGCCGTGCCGGCAGGGCTACGAGGACACCCCGCACCGGGCGAGCACCGACGTCTCGCCGCTGCCGTTCCGGACCGACGCGGCGTGCACGCTGCCCTACGGGAACGAGAGTTCGGTGCGCGGCACGCAGAACGCGCCGCACCCGGCCGTGCCGGCCCCGGCCGTGCCGGGCGGGCTGACCGGCCCGCTCGGGTTCGGCACCCAGGCGACGTCGACGAGCCTCGAGGAGATGCTGTGGCTGCGGTGAAGTACCTGCCCCTGGTGCTGGTGGCGGCGGCCGCGGTGTTCGCGGGCGCGTCGGGCTACGCGTGGTACTCGGCGTCGAACGACCCGGCCCTGACCTACGGCGCCGCCCGCGACGACGCCCTCTCCAGCGGCCGGACGCTGGTGACGGAGCTGAGCAGCCTGGACTACCACGACGTCGACGGCGGTCTCGGCCGCTGGCTGGCGGCGTCGACGGGCCCGCTGCACGACCAGCTGGCCCACACGGACGACACGACGAAGAAGACCCTCGCGGCGAACGCCACGGTGGCGACGGGCCGCGTCCTGGACGCGGCGTTGAGCGAGCTGGACGAGCACGCGGGCACAGCGAAGCTCCTGGCCTCGGTGGAGATCACGATGGCGAAGCAGGGAACGGCCCCGGCGGTCAAGCGCAACCGGTTCGCGGCGGCGCTGACGCGCACGCCGGACGGCTGGAAGCTGAGCGCGCTCGACCAGCTGCCGGTGGGTGCGTGATGAGCCGGACGGAAGAGATCACGGCGATCGAGGAAGCCGACGAGCGCGACCTCGTCGCCGAGCCCGAGCCCGACACCGCTACCGACGCTGTCGCCGTCGAGACCGAGACCGAGACCGAGACCGACGAGCCCGACGTCGTCCCCGAGGCAGCTGATGCGGACGAAGCGGACTCCACCGAAGCGGCACTTTCACGTGAAAGTGCCGCTTCGACCCGGCGGCCGGCCTGGCTGCGGCTGCCCGCGCTCCTGCTGGCCGCCGCTCTCCTGCTGACCGGGGCCGGCGTCTGGTTCACCCTCGAAGCGCGGTCCGCATCGGGGAACCCGGCCGCCGGCAACCTCGCCCTCACCGACGTCGGCGCCACCGCCGACGTCACCTCGGCCGTCACGCTCGCCATGAACCGGATCTTCTCCTATTCCTACGACAAGACCGACGTCACCGAGAAGGCCGCCGCGGCCGTGCTGCGCGGTGCCGCGAAGAATTCCTACGACAAGCTCTTCGCACAGGTTCGCGAGAAAGCGCCCCAGCAGAAACTCGTGCTCACTTCGCGTGTTTCGGCGATCGCCGTGCAGGATCTCCGGAATGGTCACGCGCGGTTACTCGTCTTTCTCGACCAATCAGCCGTACGGGCCGACAACAATGCGACCGACAGTGCCGCGGCCCAGCTTTCCGTGACCGCGGAACACACCGGCGACGGCTGGGTCGTCACCGAACTCGAACCGCGCTGAGTCCGTTCCACCGAATAGCGCACTTCACCGGTTCCGGAAGCGTCCGGAACCGGCCGGGAAAATCGCAAGGGAGAACAACTATGTCCGTGGCAACGCAGCTGAAGAGACTGGCTGTGCTCACGTCGGCGGCGGCCGTCGTGCTGACCGGGGTCGCCGTGACACCCGCGTCGGCCGACGTCATTCCCATCCCGGTGTCCTACAAGGTCACCGGCTCCACCACGGTCAAGAAGACCGGCAGCGCCTTGAAGCTCGGCCCGGGCAGCCTCAAGGGCAACCTGCTGATCGACGACCAGACCGGCTCGGTCGGCCTCAGCGCCGACCTGACCCTGCCGCCGGCGCAGGCCGACATCTCACTGCTGTCCGGGATCTTCCGGATCAAGGCGAAGGTGAAGGTCACGCCGCTCGGCCCGGCCACCGGCACGATCGCCGACGGCAACCTCGTCACCAAGGCCAAGGCCAGCATGGAGATCTACGACATCTGGGCCGGCCCGATCGTGCCGATCATCCCGCTGCCGACCGTGCCGGGCAGCTGCAAGACGAAGACCCCGCTCGACCTGACGCTGAGCGCGCAGGACATCGACATCACGGCGCCCGCGATCACCGTCAAGGGCACCTACACGATCCCCGAGTTCAACAACTGCTTCATCGCCGACATCGCGCTCGGCGCGCTGATTTCCGGGCCGGGCAACACGATTTCGCTCGACCTCGCCAACGACGCCACCTGATCCGGCCGCGGGTGGCGGGCTTCCGGGCCCGCCACCCGCTGGTTCAGCAGGCCGCGGTCGGGTCTTCCTTGAGCGCGAAGCTGTCGTTGTCCCCGGCGGACACGCCGAAAACCGGGCCGCACCAGATGAACGTCGACTCGCCGACGACGTTGGACCCCCAGCTCACCACCGTTCCGTCGGCTTTGTAGGCGACGTTGTGGTTGAACCCGGCGTCGACGCCCACGACGCCCGACTGGGCTTCCGGCGGCACCTCGGTCTGGTGCAGGCTGTCGCGGCCCCACGCGTAGACGCGGCCGCCCTTGAGCGCCAGGCTGTGGTTGAACCCGGCGGACACCGCCGTGACGCCGGACGTGAGCCCGGCCGGCACCGTCGTCTGGCCGTAGGTGTTGCTCCCCCAGGCCAGCACCCCGCCGTTCTTGATGGCCAGGTTGTGGTCGCCCCCGGCGGAAATCGCGGTGACGCCCGTCTGCGCGGCGGCCGGCACGTCGGTCCGCGTCCCCCAGCTCACCACCAGCCCGCCCTGCTTGAGGGCCAGGCTGTGCATGTTGGACGTCGAGATCGCGATGACGCCGCTGCTCACCGACGCGGGCAGGGTGGTCTGGCCGTACCAGTTGTTCCCCCAGGCCAGGACCTTGCCGCTCTTGAGGGCCAGTTCGTGCCCCCAGCCGGACGCGATCTGGCTGACCCCGGACGTCGCCGCCGCGGGGATCTGGTTGGCGCCCCAGTTGTTCGCGCCCCACGCGAGGACCGCGCCGCCCTTCAGCGCCAGCGCGGTCGTGCTGCCCGCCGACACCGCGGTGACCCCGGTCAGCGCGTCCGGCGGCGGGATCGTGACGTCGTAGTCCGGCTTGCCCCAGGCGAGCACGCCGCCCACGGTGGCCGCGTTCGCGGGCAGCGCGCACAGCGACGCCGCCATAACCGCGGACACCGTGAATACGGCTCCGCCGAGCGATAGCCGTCCACAACGGGAAGTACCGGGCACGGTAGCCTCATTTCTCCGGTTTCGTTATCCGGGATTGCCTCGGCAAGATCACAAATGGTAGACCGTTCGGCACAGCGGTTCGCCGCCGTGACCGCACTTTGTCACAATCCGCCAAATCCGCGACCGAGCCTACGCGGCGGGACACAAGAAATCGATACACCCGCACGGGCTCTCACCCACGCAAGGACGAAGTCTTGTTCCGTACTGAACTGGCGAGTAGCCTCGATTTCGGCAGATGGACCTCCACCTCGCACGCCGGTGAATCGCGTCCCGCCACCCGGGGCAATGGGGTCGGGTGAACGCGATGGGGGCACGGCGGCGAGAAATCGATCAGCCAAAGCCGAGACTGAACTGAATCAAAGGAGATGAAGCCATGTCCCGACTCAGCAGGCTGTCCGCCGGTATCGCCACCACCGCGACCGCCATCGGCGCCATCGCGGTGCTGACGGCCGGCGTCGCGTCGGCCGCGACGATCACCTACGCCGCCGGCGGCGCGGCGGGGCTCACCTACAACTGCACCTTCCCCGGTATCTCGCCGCAGCCGGTCGCGATCAAGGCGCAGCTCAACGCGCCCGACGTCGTCGTGCACGGCACCACCATCACCCCCACCGCCGTGGGTGGCACCGCCGCCATCAGCGCGACCGTGCACTCGCTGCTCACCGCGGTCGGTTACGACGGCATCCGCGGCACGGCGACCGTCCCGGTCACCGCGTCCTCGGGGACGCTGTCGTCCGGGTCGGCCAGCGGGCTGAACATCCCGCAGGTGATCTACCCGACCGGCGGGGGGATCACGGTGAACATCTCGCAGGTCGCGACGTCCAGCATCCCGAACTGGACCGCCCCGGCCGCCGCGGGTTCCGCCACCCTGTCGCTCACGAGCGGCCTGACGGCGAACCTGGAGTTCCACAAGAAGTCGACCAACACCTGGTCGCCGTGGACGATGAACTGCACCCTGAAGGTGACGAGCCCGGCGCAGAACCTCGCGTTCAGCCCGAGCATCACCGTCTCCTGACCGGACGTCCCGGTGCGGGCCCCCTCGACGGGTCCGCACCGGGACTTCCCGCCCCCGCTCGCGAACCACCCGAGGAACCCGATGCCCCGTCGAGTCCGGCCCCGCACCCTCACCGTTTCCGCGCTGGCGGCCGTCGGCCTGCTGTCGGCGGTGAACGGCGCGCTGACGGGAGTCGGCTCGGCCGCGCCCGCACCCGCGGTCCCGCCGGACACGAACGCGAAGACGTCGGTGACGGTGACCTGCCCCTTCGCCGATCCGCTCGGCGCGCGCAAGCTCACCGCCGAGACGGCGGCCACGCTGCCGGCGCAGGCGAAGACCGGGACGTCGGCGACGATCCGCGAGTTCGCCACGAAGCTCACCCTCCCCCGCGACGTCGCGCTCTCCTTCCTCCCGGCCGGGGCCACCGCCGGGTCGCTGCAGGGGAGCCTGAACGTCGACCTCGCCGTGCACCAGGGCGACCGCGCGGACAAGGTCCCGGTCCCCCTCACCGTGGCGGCCACCCCGCTGCCGGACACCGGGGACGTCACCCTGACCGCCGCCGGCGCCGTGCCGGAGATCGCGCTGAACACCGTCGGCGCCGTCACCTTCGACGTCACCGCGCCGACGCTCTCGCTGACGGCGGTGCCACCGGCCGGCACCGTGGCCACACAGCCGGCGGCGCTGATCGCGTGCACCCTCGATCCCGACCAGCAGACGACGCTGGGCAAGGTGCTGGTCCTCCCGCCGGTGAAGCCGGGGACAGCGGCGAAGAAGCCGGCCGCGGCCGCCGCCGAAGCCCCCGCTCCGGGCGATCCGCCGACCGAGGACGAGTTCGCGGTGCCGCTGAGCCTGGTCACGATCATGACGAGGTCGACGGTCAAGAAGCTCGGCGCGACCGTCACCGCCGACCCGTCGTTCCTGATCAACGGGCTGTTCATCCTCAACCTGAACGACGGCAGCTCGCGGGTGACCGGGTCGACCACCTTCAACCAGGCGACGACGTCGTTCCTCGGCTTCGGTTTCGTGCCGACGACCGCGACCGTGGAGTTCCTGCCGGTCGACTACCGCAACAGCAAGATCATCGAGGTCGCCGGGAACATCACGACCGACCCGGACACCGGGGCCACCTTCCTGAACACCACGCTGCAGGTGATGGCCCGGCTGAGCAACGCGAAGGTCAACGGCGTCCCGCTCGACCTCGGCCCCGACTGCGTGACGGCGGAGACGGTGACGCTCACCCTGAACGGCCCGTACGAGGCGTTCGGGGTCGGGCACATCCAGACGGACCCGGACAAGGGGTTCCGCCTCCCGGCGTTCACCGGCTGCGGCACCGGCGGGCAGGACCTGTCGCCGCTGCTCACCGGCATGAGCTCCGGCGACGGCAACCAGGCCTACGTGGACACCTACAACCTGGTGGTGTGCACGGATCCGGACAGCACCCAGTGCCCGCCCGGCTCCGACGGACCGCCGCCGGACGCGCTGAAGGCGGCCGCGAAGCACGCGGAGAAGGCCGTCAAGAAACCACACTGAGGGGGAAGCTCATGAGGGGGCTCGGAACGGCCGTCGTCGCGGCACTGCTCGTCGCCGGCGTGACGGCGGGAACCGCGAACGCGACCACGCTGGTGAAGACCGGCTCGCTGACCTACACCTGCCCGTTCCCGGGCATCACGCCCCAGCCGACGACGGTGGCCGCGGAACTGTCCGTCACCGATCCTCACCCAGGCCTGCCCTTCACGGTTTCGCCGTCCCTCCAGCAGACCTTCCCCGCCAGCGTGCGGACGCTGCTGAACGCGATCGGCTACGACGCCGTGCGCGGGTCGCTCAGCGCGGCGTTCTCCGTCACCAACGCGACACCGGCGGCCGGGGTGATCGCGGGCGGTTTCCCCGCTCAGCCGTTCACCACCGTCACCGTGACCGGCGCGCCGCAGACGTTCACCGCCGGCACGGCCGGTGCGGTCGGCTTCTCGCTGGGCGCGAGCGTGAGCGGGATCCTCGAGTTCCACAAGGCGTCCACCGGGGCGTGGACCCCCTGGACGTCGAACTGCACGCTCAAGGTCACCAGCCCGGCGCAGAACACGGCGTTCACGCCGAGCGTCCCGATCACCTGACCGGGAGGAAACCGGCACGTCCCCCGGGATCTCCGCGCCGACGCCGTCCGCGGTAGAGCATCATCACCTGACCGGAGCGACCCACTACCGCCAGTGTCGCGCGTCTGAGGTTCGTTGACGAGGTCCGGGCGATGCGCCCCAATGCTCCCGGAAACATCGCGACCCGGCTGGGAAGGTGAGCTTCAAGGGCGACCCTGGACTGGCCTCCTGGCCGTCAGGGGACTTGCGACGCGCGACGCTAGCTCGGCGTCCACTGTGGACGGATCGCGCCCGTGCGCGGGACCGGCAGCAGGTCGCTCACCGGGTAGCGCAGCGGCAGCGGGGCCGCGCCCGCGCGCAGTGCCAGCTCCATCTCGAACCGGGCTCCCGGGTCGCGCAGGCTGTCGCCGAAGGTCGCCTGGAGCTGGCGCATGCGGTAGCGGACCGTCTGGGGGTGGACGCCGAGGCGTTCCGCGATCTCCACGACGTTGCCCTGGCTGTCCAGCCAGGCCCGCAGCGTCTCCAGCAGCCGCTCCTGCTGCTTGCCCGTCATGTCCGCCAGCGGCGCGAACAGGCGGTGCCGCAACGTGCCGACCAGGCCCGTGTCGGAGTTGACCAGCAGCGTCGCCAGGTGCTCCTCGGCCCGCAGCACCGGGCGGGGCACCAGGACGCCGCGTTCGGTGAGCTGCAGCGCGTTCCGGGCCCAGCGCAGGGAGTCCGCGACCGAGGCCAGCGGCACGCACGGGCCGATCGAGAGGCGGCAGTCCGGGAGCGCCACCTGCAGCGTCGCCAGGCGGGCGCTGCCCAGCTGGCCGGGCACGACCAGCTTCGGGTCGGGGGTGTCGAGCTCGGCGAGGACGTCGGCGTCCAGGCCCGCGTGGCGGCGGGCCGGGGCGACGCCGTCGGCCGGGCAGACGGCCACCGGGGTCGCGTCGGTCGGGACCGTCCAGCCGATCAGCTGGGCCAGCTCGGCGATCGCCTTCGGGGACGCGGGCGGCGTCTCGAGGATCAGGTGCAGCAGCTTGCGGCGCCAGGTGTCGAGCGCGCCCGCCGTGCGCGCCTTCGCTTCCAGGTAGCCGTCGAGCGCGACGGAGGCGAGCTCGTCCATGAACGCCAGCATCGCGTCGGCCAGCTGGGACATCACCGCGGACGAGAGCCCGCTCCGCCGTCCGACGCGCATGATCCGCCGCCACGACACCCGCGCGCCGACCCGGTAGGCCGACTGCAGCGTGTCGAGGCTGCGGCCCTCGCGCATCTCGTTCTGGCCGAGGCGGTGGTGCACGTCGTGGGACTGTTCCTTCGACACCGTCGGGTCGGCGATCTGCGCGACGAACAGCGTGATCGCGTATTCGACGCCGGCGCGGATCGACTTGCCGTAGGGCCCGTCGAGCGGGCGGGCGTAGGCCGGGATGGTCGCGCGGATCTCGTCGACGATCTCGGCGGCGAGGCTGGCCAGCTCGGGCCGGAGGATGTCGGCGAGCTTGCGGGGCAGTGCCGCGGGTGGTGCCGGATGGTCGAATCCGCGCTCGACCGACATCGCAGCTCCTTTGCTCCGCCCCAGAGGCCCCGCTCCACGCGCGGCCGAGCACCCCGCGTCCGATGCGGGGTGACACCGGACACATCGAAAAACTAGCCCGGAACGTGTCACACCTTCGAAGGGAAACCGATTTCTTGTCATCTTCGTGACAAGTTCACGAGGACTCCATGCGCAACGCTGACAACTACCCCGCCGACTGCACCCGGATGTACGTACGAACGGACGAACTCCGCGCCCGTCGCGCACCCGGACACGGTCGCTTGTATCGTGTAGTTGATACAAGCGGGAGGTACGACATGGCGTGGGACAACATGCTCGCGGTCGGGCTCTTCATGGGCCTGGTCGGCCTGGTGATCCTGATCATCCTGTGGCCGAACGACAAGCGCGGGGCCCGCCTGCTCGTGCGCTGGGGGGTGCCGGACCCGGACGCCGCCGAGGTGGCCATCGCCGTCCGCTACCTCAAGCGGCGCCGGTTCTGGTACCCGTGGCTTTACCTGGGGCTCCCGCAGCTGTTCGGCAGCAATGACGGCAGCGCCGCGATCGTCGGCACCCTGCTGCTCGGCGGCCTGATCGCCGAGGTGCTCGCCCAGCGGCCCGCGCGCGGGCCGCAGCGGGAAGCCGTCCTCGTCCGGCGGACGCTGCGCGACGTCGTCCCCGTCTGGGCCCTGGTGCTCAGCGGGCTGGCGTCGGCGGGCGCGGTCGTCCACCTGATCCTGACCCGGCAGTGGCCGCTGCTGGCGGTCGCCGTGGGCACGACGGTGGCCTGCTGGGCGATCACCCTGCTGGCCGTGCGGCGCCCGCCGGCCGGGGAGCCGCGCGCCGACCTGGCGCTGCGCTGCCGCAGCGCCCGCGTCGCGATCGGGCTGGGCATCGGTACCTGCACGGCGATCGGCTGGACGCAGGGCAACCTCGGCTCGCTCCTGATCGTCGTGGTGGGCATCGCCGCGTTCCTGGCCGTCACCGCCCCGCTGAAGAGGCTCCCGGCTCTCGCGTGAAGATCGTCGTCGACACCGAGAACGGCCTGGCGCCCTGGCGGCAGGTGCACGACCAGATCATCCGCGCGGCCACGGCGGGCGCGCTCCCCGAGGGGACGCGCCTGCCGCCGATCCGCCAGCTGGCCCGTGACCTGGGCCTGGCGTCGGGCACGGTGGCCCGCGCGTACCGCGAGCTGGAGGCGGCGGGCTGGGTGGAGACGGCGCGGGCCCGCGGCACGGTCGTCACGATCCCTGCGGACCGCCCGGACCCCGCGGCCCTGCTCCTGGCCGCGGCCACCGACTACGCGACCCGGGCCCAGGACCTGGGCGCGAACCTCGACATCGCCCTCGACGCCGTCCGCAAGGCCTACCCCGGCGGCGAAGAGCCGTGAAGGCCTCCTTCCCGGCTCTTATGGCCGGGAAGGAGGCCTTCACGGCTTTCAGGGTCCGAGGAGGCGACCCAACGCGGCCAGAACCGGCTCGAGCACCTCGACCTCGCGCGCTGTCCCCACGCACTCGGTGACGCCCGCGCCGACGACGTCGTAAGCCGCCAAGGAGTCCAGGGCCGACACCAGCCGCGCGATCGTCCAGCCGTCCGGCTCGGGGTGGTTCAAGCCGCCGAACTCCGACGGGTCCAGCACATCCAGGTCCACGTGGACGTACAGCTTCTCCGCACCCGCCAACGCATCGACCGACGTGACCGCCAGCCCACGCGCAACCGCCGAACGCTCCTCCGGGTCGAACACCCGCGTCCCCAGCAGCACCGCGCGTCCCGGCTCCAGAGCCGGCGCCGCCGCGAACTCCGGGTCGCCCTCGCCGAGCAGCGACCGCAGCACCATCCCGTGGAACGCCCCCGACGGCGACGTCGCCGCCGTGTTCAGGTCCGCGTGCGCGTCGAACCACGCGACGCCCAGGCCCGGGCCGTACCGATACCGGGCGACGCCGATCGGGACCAGCTCGACGCCGCAGTCACCACCGATCGTCAGGACCGGGCCGCCCGGCGCTTCCAGCGCGGCCAGCTGCGCCGCGCGGTTGGGCCCGGTCAGCACGGCCCGCGACGCGATCCCACCGTCCACCGCGGACAGTTCCGGGGACTGCGGGACGTGGTGCACGGGCCGGCCGAGCACGTGCCCGGCCAGCTCCGCGAGGGCCACGCAGCCCCCGGGCAGGTCGCCCGCCCGAGGGCCCACCGCGCCCTGCCGCTGCGGTACGGCGTTGATCAGCGGGGTCACTCCAGGACGAGCAGGAGGTCGCCGCCCTCGACCTGCTGAACGGCGTTGATCGCACGGCGCGACACCTTGCCGCCCGCGGACGCCGTGATCGACGCCTCCATCTTCATCGCCTCGATCGTCGCGACCGTGGCGCCGGCCTCGACCGTGTCACCCTCGTTGACCTGCAGCGTGACCACGCCGGCGAACGGCGCCGCGACCTGCTTCGGGTTGCCCTTGTCCGCCTTCTCGGTCGCCGGGATGTCCGACGCGATCGAGGTGTCGCGGACCTGGATCGGGCGCAGCTGGCCGTTGAGCGTCGACATCACCGTGCGCAGGCCGCGCTCGTCGGCCTCGCCGATCGCCTCCAGCTCGATGAGCAGCCGCACGCCCGGCTCGAGGTCGACGGCGTACTCCTCCCCCGGGCGCAGGCCGTAGAAGAAGTCCTTGGTGGGCAGCACCGAGGTGTCGCCGTAGGCCTCGCGATGCGCCTCGAACTCCTTGGTGGGGCCGGGGAACAGCAGCCGGTTGAGCGTCCGGCGGGGGTTCTCCTCCAGGGCCTTGCGGTCCTCTTCGGACAGTTCCTGCACCGGCTTCGGGTCCGCGCGGCCTTCGAGGGCCTTGGTGCGGAACGGCTCCGGCCAGCCGCCCGGCGGGTCGCCGAGCTCGCCGCGCAGGAAGCCGATCACCGAGTCGGGGATGTCGAACTTGTTCGGCTCCGCCTCGAAGTCGGCCGGGGAGACGCCCGCGCCGACCAGGTGCAGCGCGAGGTCGCCGACGACCTTCGACGACGGCGTCACCTTCACCAGGTGCCCGAGGATCTTGTCGGCCGCCGCGTACATCGCCTCGATGTCCTCGAAGCGGTCGCCCAGGCCCAGCGCGATGGCCTGGGTGCGCAGGTTCGACAGCTGCCCGCCGGGGATCTCGTGGTGGTAGACGCGCCCGGTCGGCGAGGCCAGCCCGGCCTCGAACGGCGCGTAGATCTTGCGCACGCTCTCCCAGTACGGCTCCAGCTCGCCGATCGCGTCCAGGCTCAGCCCGGTGGTGCGGTCGGAGTGGTCGGTGGCCGCCACGATCGACGACAGCGACGGCTGCGACGTCGTGCCCGCCATCGACGACACCGCGCCGTCGACGGCGTCCGCGCCCGCGTTGATCGCCGCGAGGTAGGTGGCCAGCTGGCCGCCCGCGGTGTCGTGGGTGTGGATGTGCACCGGCAGGTCGAACTCCTTGCGCAGCGCGGTGACCAGCCGGGTCGCCGCGGGCGCGCGCAGCAGCCCGGCCATGTCCTTGATCGCCAGGACGTGCGCCCCGGCGCCGACGATCTGCTCGGCCAGCTTGAGGTAGTAGTCGAGCGTGTAGAGCTTCTCGCCCGGGTCCGACAGGTCCGAGGTGTAGCAGAGCGCCACCTCGGCGACGGCGGAGCCGGTCTCGCGCACGGCTTCGATGGCCGGGCGCATCTGCTCGACGTCGTTGAGCGCGTCGAAGATCCGGAAGATGTCGATGCCGGTCTTCGTGGCCTCCTGGACGAAGGCGTTGGTCACCTCGGTCGGGTACGGCGTGTACCCGACGGTGTTGCGCCCGCGCAGCAGCATCTGCAGGCAGATGTTGGGCACGGCCTCGCGCAGCGCGGCGAGCCGCTCCCACGGGTCCTCGGCGAGGAACCGCAGCGCGACGTCGTAGGTCGCGCCGCCCCAGCACTCCAGCGACAGCAGCTGCGGCACGGTGTTCGCGACGACCGGCGCCACCGCCAGCAGGTCCTTCGTGCGGACGCGGGTGGCGAGCAGCGACTGGTGCGCGTCGCGGAACGTCGTGTCGGTGACGCCGATGTGCGGCGACTTCCGCAGCCACTCCGCGAACCCGCCCGGACCCAGCTCGACGAGCTTCTGCTTCGAGCCGGCGGGCGGCTGCGCGTCCTTCGCGAGCTTCGGCAGCTTGAGCGTCGCGTCGGGCGTCTTCGGGCGCTCGCCGTGCGGCTTGTTGACCGTCTGGTCGGCGAGGTAGGTCAGCAGCCGCGTGCCGCGGTCGGCGGAGTGCCGCGCGGTGAGCAGGTGCGGCCGCTCCTCGATGAACGACGTCGTGACGCGCCCGGCGCGGAAGTCCGGGTCGTCGAGCACGGCCTGCAGGAACGGGATGTTCGTGGCCACGCCGCGGATCCGGAACTCGGCGACGGCGCGGCGCGCGCGGCCGACGGCGGTCTCGAAGTCGCGCCCGCGGCAGGTGAGCTTCACCAGGAGCGAGTCGAAGTGGGCGCTGATCTCGGTGCCGGAGAAGGCGGTGCCGCCGTCGAGCCGGATGCCGGAGCCGCCCGGCGAGCGGTAGGCGGAGATCATCCCGGTGTCCGGGCGGAAGCCGTTGGCCGGGTCTTCGGTGGTGATGCGGCACTGCAGCGCGGCGCCGCGCAGGTAGATCTTGTCCTGGCTCAGGCCCAGGTCGTCGAGGGTCTGGCCGGAGGCGATCCGCAGCTGCGACTGCACGAGGTCGACGTCGGTGACCTCTTCGGTGACCGTGTGCTCGACCTGGATGCGCGGGTTCATCTCGATGAAGACGTGGTTGCCCTGCTTGTCGAGCAGGAACTCGACGGTGCCGGCGTTGCGGTAGCCGATCTGCTTCGCGAACTTGACCGCGTCGGCGCAGATCCGGTCGCGCAGCTCGGGGTCGAGGTTCGGCGCCGGGGCCAGCTCGACGACCTTCTGGTGGCGCCGCTGCACCGAGCAGTCGCGCTCGTAGAGGTGGATGATGTTGCCCACGGCGTCGGCGAGGATCTGCACCTCGATGTGCCGCGGCTCCACGACGGCCTTCTCGAGGAACACCGTCGGGTCGCCGAAGGCGGACTCCGCCTCGCGCGCCGCGGCCTCGATGGACTCGCGCAGCTGGGCCGGCTCCAGGACGCGGCGCATGCCGCGCCCGCCACCACCAGCGACGGCCTTGACGAACACCGGGAAGCCCAGCTCGTCGGCCGCCGCGACCAGCGCGTCGATGTCGCTGGAGGGCTCGGACGAGCCGAGCACCGGGACGCCGGCCTCGCGCGCGGCCTTGACCGCGCGGGCCTTGTTGCCGGTGAGCTCGAGGATGTCGGCACTCGGGCCGACGAAGGTGATCCCCGCTTCCTCGCACGCGCGCGCGAGATCGGGGTTCTCCGACAGGAAGCCGTAACCCGGGTAGACGGCGTCGGCCCCGGCCTTCTTGGCCGCGGCGACGATCTCGTCGACCGAGAGGTAGGCGCGCACGGGGTGACCGGGCTCGCCGATCTCGTACGCCTCGTCGGCCTTCAGCCGGTGCAGCGAGTTGCGGTCTTCGTGGGGGAACACGGCAACCGTGCCGGCCCCCAGTTCGAAGCCGGCGCGGAACGCGCGGATCGCGATCTCACCGCGGTTGGCCACCAGCACCTTGCGGAACATGCCCGGTCCTTCCCGTTTGGATCGGTAGTCAGCGCACGTTACCCGGTTTTTCCCGCTGGGCGGGAGCTGCATACCAGGTGATGGACATCATGCGCGTGGAAAGATTGGCCGATCGGCGCTGGTGGCACCTCCCTGCCGGAGTCTCAGGGCGCCTGCGGCACGTAGAGCAGGCGGTTGGCCGTGCCCGCCGGGACGTCTTTCAGCGCGTCCGGCGTCGCGGCCTGCACCAGCGCCCGGTCCACCTGCGCGGGCGTCGAACCGGGGTGCTGGGCCAGGTAGATCGCCGCCGCGCCGGCCGCGAACGCCGCGGCCACCGACGTGCCCGACTCCGGGCCCGCGGTCGTGCCGCCCGCGATCGGGCTCGGGACGGCGACACCCGGCGCGTACAGGTCGACGTCCTGGCCGAAGTTGGACGCCTTGTCCGGGTGGTCCTGGTCGTCGACCGCCCCGACGGTCAGCGCCTCGGTCACCCGGCCCGGCGAGAAACCGCTCGCGTCCGCCGTCTCGCTGCCGGCCGGGACGGCGATCGGCAGCACCGTGGACAGCCGCTTCACGGCCGCGTCGAGCTGGTCGTTCGGGACGCCGCCGATGCCGAGGACGGCGACCGCGGGCTGCCGGGCGTTCTGCGCGACCCAGTCGAGCCCGGCGATGATCTGCTCGGTCGCGCCGCCGCCGTCCTTGTCGAGCACCCGCACCGGGACGATCTGCGCGCCCTTCGCGACGCCGTAGGCCTGGCCCGCGGCGATCCCGGCGAGCCGGGTGCCGTGGCCGTTCGTGTCGGTCGTGTCGGTGCCGCCGGCGAGGAAGTCCCGCCCCGGCGCGACGCGGCCCTGGAAGTCGGGGTGCTGCGCGTCGACGCCGCTGTCGATCACGTAGATCGTGACGCCCGCGGCGTCGTCGCCGTAGCGGTAGGCGTGGTCGAGCCCGGTGCGCTGGTCGATCCGGTCCAGCCCCCAGCTGGGCGGATCCTGCTGCACCCCACCGGCCGCGGCCGCCGGCGCCTGCCCGGCGAGCACGATGGCCACGGCCGCGAGAACACCCCGTCGTTTCCTCATGATCAGCGTGGTACCCGCGAGCCGGAGCAGCGACAACTCAGGGCTGTCGCCCGATCGGCTGATTCCGGCGCAGGCGGACGGCCAGGACGACGCTGTCGACCACCAGCAACGCGAGCCCCGCCACGGCAGCGGTCTGTCCCGCGTAGCTGAACGAGCTGTACTCCTCGACGGAGACGGACACCGGCGCCAGCACGCCGACCAGCCCGAGGGTCCCGGCGGCCAGGACGGCGCAGCCGGCCGCGGGCGGACGCAGGAAAGCCGCGAAGACCGGGAGCGCGACGACGAGCACCGCGCCGAGTACGAAGTAGGCCTGCGCCCGGCCGGCTTCGCTCTCGTCGTAGCTGATCAGCTCGCCGAGCTGGATGATCCAGCCGACCGCGACCGTCACCCCGAGCACGATCGCCACCCACGGCTCCCAGCCCCGGGCCCTGCCGAACCCGCCCCCGGCGTCGCGGCGCAGGGCCACCAGCGCGAACACCGCCGCGACCACGAGCGCGCCGTGTGCGAGCAGCTCGAAGACGTAACCGGCCCGCAGTTCGGTCGAGTCGCGTGCGGACAGGGTGACGAACTCGCCGAAGAAGCGCAGGAACCCGAACAGCCCGGCGAAGCCCACGCCGAGCAGGGCCGCGGGACCGATCAGGTGCCTGGTGCGCGGAGCGAGGGTGAGGATCCCGGCGACCAGCGCGCACCCCATCACGATGGCCGCGTAGTCCACCATGCCCGGCCGGTACTGGGCCAGGCTGTAGTCGTAGCGGTAGTCCAGGCTGAAGCCGGCGACCGCGAAGATCGCACCGCCGATGGCCAGGATCGCGGCGGCCCCGGCCACCGGATCCACGGTGCCGGGCGGGTTTCCGGCGGGCGTGGGCCGGTCCCGTGCCGCGGGTTCTTCGGGCCCGGCGACCGGCTCCGCTTCGGCCACCACCGGCTCCGGATCGGCGACGGTTTCCACCGCGACAGCGGGCTCGGCCACCACCTCCGGCCCGGGCTCGGCGCCCACCGCGGGCTCGGTCACCGGCCCGGGCGCTGCCCGGGGCCTCAGGTCGTCCACCAACGGCTCCGGCTCGGCCACCACGGGCTCCGGCTCGGCCACCACGCCGGCCACCGGCTCGGGCTCGGCCACCACTTCGGCCGCCACCCGTGACCCCGGCTCGGGCACCACCGCAGGCTCCGGGACCGTCTCGATCTCCACCGCGACGACCGTCTCGCCCGTGAGGCCGGTGACCACGACCTTCCCTCGTCGCACCCCCGATTCCCCGGCCGTCACCGACAGCTCCGCACCGCCGGCCGTCTCCACGATCCCGATCCACGCGTGCGACGCCTCGAACCGCACCTCCCGGGCCACCGGCGGCCCGGACGCCCGCACCGCCTCGATGACAACCGAACCCGGCGCCGCCGCAAGGCGCACCTCCGGCGGATCGACCCGGACCGCGGCCCGGCCGAGTGCCTCCTGCGCCGCCTCCGCGACGTGCTGGACGTCCGTCGACGACATCGCTTCGAGCGCCTCGAAGGCCCCCACCGCGACCTCGAGGTTCGCGCTCGTCAAGCGGCGGCGCAGTTCCGCCACCGCGCCCAGCCTGGTGAACGGGTTCTCCGCCGCGATCGCGGCGGCGAGGTCGGCCGGGACCGGGGACGGCTTGACGCGGCGGCGCCGGCTGCGGGCCAGGTACAGCTCGCCCTGCATCTCGATGTCGCGGCTCGGCGTCTGCTTCGGGTTGCGCTCGCGCACCCGGTCGAACAGGTACTCGTACAGCTCGCCCAGCGCGATCCAGCCGTCCTCGTCGCGGTCGGCCTCGCCCGTGCGCAGGCCCTCCACCAGCGCCGAGGTGAACACCGACGGCTGCGCGACCCCGCCCTCGGCCAGCCGGGCGCCCTCGAAGGCGTACTCGATGGAGTTCGACGCCGTGATCACCGCGCGGCCGCGGCCGCCCCGGAAGCTGTCCAGCACGTTCGCGTCCCCCGACGCGCGCACCGCGACGCCCTGGCCGAACGCGCCGCCGTAACAGCAGTCCAGCAGCAGCACGACACTGCGCGAACGGCTCTGCTTCAGGCACTGCTGGACGAAGTGCGCGGGCACCGCCGTCGAGCGGAGCCGGTCCGGGCGGGTGTTGCGGGCGGCGAAGAACAGCTGGCCCGAGTCGTCCTTCAAGCCGTGGCAGGAAAAGTGCAGCAGGAGAACGTCGTCGGGACGGCCCTCGGCGCAGAGGTCCTCGACCTCCGCCTGCACCACGTGCGCGGTTTCGTTGCGCACCACCCGGACTTCGAAGTCGCTGATCGCGCGGTCGGACAGCACACCGGCGAGGGCGTCCGCGTCCGCCGCGGGTGAGCCCAGCCGCTGCAACCCCGCGTTGTCGTACTCGCCGTTGGCCACGATCAGCGCGCGCCGCCGCCCCGCCATACCAGGCAGGAAACGCTCTCGGACCGGGCTACGGCAAGCAGCCGAACGGGCACACGTACCCCGCGGCAGTCCGGTGAATGGTTCCTGCCCTTTCGGGCGGGCATACTGGACGGCACTAACGCAACGGGAGTGGCACTTGGAGACCATCGGCACGCAGCGCCCGGGCGGCCGCACCGAGCGGACCCGCCGCGCCGCCCTCGACGCGACCCTGGAGCTGCTCGGCGAGCGCGGGTACGCGGAGCTGACGGTCGAGGCCGTGGCCGAACGCTCCGGCGTCCACAAGACGACGCTGTACCGCCGCTGGGAGTCCGCCGAAGGCCTGGTCGCGGCGGCGCTGCTGATGGGCACCGAGCAGGAGTGGGCCGCGCCGGACACCGGGTCCCTCGAAGGCGACCTGCGCGAGGTCAACCGGGAGCTGGTGCACTTCTTCACCGAGCCGGGCCTGCGCGAGCTGCCGATCGCGTCGATCTCGGCGGCGTTCCTCTCGACCCGCGCGGCGGACGCCCTGGAGGAGTTCTACGTCGACCGCCACGCGCGGTCGGCCCCGATCGTCGAGCGAGCCGTGGCCCGGGGCGAGGTTCCGGCCGGGACGGACGCCGTCGAGGTCGTGCGCGTCGCCTGCGGACCGGTCTTCTACCGCCTGTTCGTCTCCCGCGAAGGCGTCACGCCGCGGGACGCCGACGTCGCCGCGGCGGCAGCGGCGGCCGCCGCGAAAGCCGGGGTGTTCGTCACGGCAACGGACGGCTGATCGCGCGCGTGGCGGGCTGGACCACGGCGGTCACGACTTCTCCAGGTACTCCGCGCGTTCGACGTCGACGACGTCGGCGACCATCTGGGCCAGCCCGGGGAACTTCGAGATCGCCGGGTCCTTCTCGACGATCTCCTGCGCCCGCGCACGCGACTCCGCGATGACGTCCTCGTCCCGCAGCAGGGAAAGCAGCTTCAGCGTGGACCGCTTCCCGGACTGCGCGGCGCCGAGGATGTCACCCTCGCGGCGCAGCTCCAGATCGAGGCGGGACAGCTCGAACCCGTCCGTGGTCGACTCGACCGCCGCCAGCCGTTCGCGGGTCGTCGTGCCGTCGAGAGCCTCCGTGACCAGCAGGCACAGCCCCGGCACGCTGCCCCGGCCGACGCGGCCGCGCAGCTGGTGCAGCTGGCTGATCCCGAACCGGTCGGCGTCCATGATCACCATCGCCGTCGAGTTCGGCACGTTGACGCCGACCTCGATCACGGTGGTGGCCACGAGCACGTCCAGCTCCCCCGCGGCGAAGGCGCGCATCACGGCGTCCTTGTCGTCCGCGGGCATCCGGCCGTGCAGCACGGCGATGCGCAACCCCTTGAGCGGCCCCTCCACCAGCTGCGGCGCGATGTCGAGGACGGCGACCGGCGGCCGCTTGTCGCTCTTGTCCGACGGCGGCTCGTCGCCGATCCGCGGGCACACGATGTAGGCCTGGTGCCCCTTGGACACCTCTTCGGTGACGCGCTGCCAGACGCGGTCCATCCACGCCGGCTTCTCCGCCACCGGGACGACCGTCGTGCTGATCGGCGACCGGCCGACCGGCATCTCGCGCAGCGCGGAGATCTCCAGGTCGCCGTAGACGGTCATGGCGACCGTGCGCGGGATCGGCGTCGCGGTCATCACCAGCACGTGCGGGCTGGTGCCCTCGCTGCCGCGCGTGCGCAGGGCGTCGCGCTGCTCGACGCCGAAGCGGTGCTGCTCGTCGACGACGGCCAGGCCGAGGTCCGCGAACTGCACGGTCTCCTGGATGAGCGCGTGCGTGCCGACGATGATGCCCGCCTCGCCGCTCATGGCCTCCAGCAACGCTTTCTTGCGTTCCTTCGCGCCCATCGACCCGGTGAGCAGCGTGACGCGGGTGGCCTTCTCGGCCGCGCCCAGCTCGCCGGCCTGCGCGAGGTCGCCGAGCATCTCGCGCAGCGACCGCGCGTGCTGCGCGGCGAGCACCTCGGTCGGCGCCAGCAGCGCGGACTGCCGCCCGTTGTCGACCACCTGCAGCATCGCCCGCAGCGCCACGATCGTCTTGCCCGACCCGACCTCGCCCTGCAGCAGCCGGTTCATCGGGTGCTCGGTCGCCAGGTCGCCGGCGATCTCGTCGCCGATGCCGCGCTGGCCCGCGGTGAGGTCGAACGGGAGCCGCTTGTCGAAGGCGTCCATGATCCCGCCGTCGACGTGCGGGTTCGCCTTGGCCGGACGGGAGATCGCGGAATGCCGGCGCTGCGCGAAGATCAGCTGCACGGCCATCGCTTCGTCCCACTTGAGGCGCTTGCGCGACGCCTCCAGGTGCGCCCAGTTCTCCGGGCGGTGGATGCCGCGCAGCGCGTTTTCGAGGTCCCCCAGGTGCTGGAGCCGCAGCAGCTCCGGCGGCATCGGGTCCTCGTCGACGTCGAGGACGTCGAGCACCTGGCGCACGCACTTGGCGATCGACCACGTCGGCATGCCTTGCGCCGCCGGGTAAACGGGGATGATGGCGGCGAGGAAGTCGTCCATCGCCTCGGCTTCGCGGTCGGCCTCGAACAGCTCGTACTCGGGGTTGGTCAGCTGCAGGGTGTCGCGGAACGCCGAGACCTTGCCGGCGAACAGCCCGGACTTGCCCGGCACCAGGTCCTTCTCCCGCCAGGCCTGGTTGAAGAAGGCGCACGTGAGCCGGCGCTTCCCGTCGGTGATCACCATGTCGATGATGGTCCCGTTGCGGGCCTTCATCCGGCGCTTGCTCACCTTTTCGATGCGCGCCAGCACGGTCGCGTGCTCGCCCAGCTCGAGGCCGGCGATGTCGGTCAGCTCACCGCGCTCGGCGTAGCGGCGCGGGTAGTGGCGCAGCAGGTCGCTGACCGTCTCGATGTCCAGCGCCGTGGCGAGCGCCTTCGCCGTCTTGGCACCCAGCAGCAACGGCAGCTTGTCGCGCAGTCCGGCCATCGCTATTCGACTCCCATCAGCAGCACGGCGTCCGCCTGCCCACCCGCGTACCCGGCCAGCTCCACCTCGGGGTGCTCCAGCCGAAGCTGCTCCGCGAGCTCTTCGGCGACCCCCGGCGGCGCGGCCGCCCCGCTCAGCACCGTCACCAGTTCCCCGCCCAGCGCCAGCATCCGGTTCAGCACCTTCATCGCCGCCGCGACGAGGTTGGTCTCCGACGCCGGGGCGGCCTCGATGAGCACCACCTCGTCGTCGACCAGGCCGACCACGTCGCCGGACTGGGCCCGGCCCACCCAGGTTAGCGACTCCTCCTGCGCGATCCGCAGTTCGCCACGCCTGGTCGCGGCGGCCGCCTCGGCCATCGCGACGACGTCGTCGTTGGTGCGGCGCCCGGCGTCGTGCACGGCCAGCGCCGCGAGCACCTGCACCGGCGACGTGCAGGGGATGACCACGACGTCCCGGTCGGCGGCCATCGCGTGGCCCGCAGCGGTGTCGGCCGCCGCGGTCAGCGCGACCCCGCCCGGCAGCACCGTGACGTGCCGGCCGGCGGCCTCGTTGAGCAGGCCGATCATGTCCTCGACGCTCGGCGTGGTGCCTTCGGGCACTTCGAGGACCGGGATGCTCTCGGCGCGCAGCACTTCGGCCAGCCCGCCGCCGTGCACGACGGCGACGACCGTGCGGTCGATCCCGCCGCCGGGCTCGATCGGCGTCGGCGTGAGCAGCGGTTCGACGCGGATCCGGCGCGGCCGGCCCAGCGTCAGCCCGGCCTCGATGGCGGCGCCGATGTCGGCGCAGTGGACGTGCACGGCGTGGCTGCCCGAGCCGTCGCCGGCCACGGTGACGCTGTCGCCGAGGCCGCCCAGCTCCTTGCGCAGGGTCGGCAGGCTCGCCTCGTCGACGCCGTCCAGCAGGTACATGACCTCCCAGGCGTAGACCTCGTCCGCCACCACCGGCACCTCGAGCGCGTGGTCCTGCTCGACCGCGGTGCCGGTGAGCACCCCGACCAGCGCGTCGAGGACGGCGACGAGCCCGCGGGCCCCGGCGTCGACGACCCCGGCCTTGGCCAGCGCGGGCAGCTGGAGCGGCGTCTTCTCGAGCGCGTGCGCGGCTTCCTGCGCGGCGGTTCGCGCCACTTCGCCGAGCGGACGCGTATCGCCGCGGACGGCGAGGGCGACGGCGTGCAGGACGGTCAGGATGGTCCCGGCGACCGGCCGGCTCACGGCCCCGGTGGCGACCTCGTCGGCGTGCCCCAGCGCGGCGGCCAGCCACGGGCCGTCCAGCTCGCCTTCGGCCCGGTCGGCCAGCCCGCGCACGACCTGGGAGAGGATCACGCCGGAGTTGCCCTTGGCCGAGGCGACGGCCCCGCGCGCGAGGACCCTCAGCGCGTCGGCGGCGGTCTCCGGCGCGGCGGTCCTGAGTTCGGCGGCCGCGCCGGTCATCGTGAAGAGCATGTTGGAGCCGGTGTCGGAGTCCGCCACGGGGTAGACGTTGATCCCGTCGATGGCCGGCCGCAGGCTCGCCAGGCTGCGCACACAACCCGCAGCCCAGGCCGACACCGCCGCCGCGTCCAGCACCCGCACCCGTGACCTCCTCGCCGTTCCCGGGGCGAGCGTATCGACCCCGTGCGGAACCCGGCGGAGCCACTGGTTACTATGGTCGAGTTGCCCAGTGCGTCTGGGCTCATCTCTATGACCCAGATCCAAAGGAGTTCGACGTGGCTGCCGTGTGCGACGTCTGTGGCAAGGGACCCGGCTTCGGCAAGTCGGTCTCGCACTCCCACCGGCGTACCAACCGCCGGTGGAACCCGAACATCCAGACCGTCCACGCCAAGGTGGGTATTTCCCAGCGCAAGCGCCTGAACGTGTGCACCTCGTGCATCAAGGCGGGCAAGGTCGTCCGGGGCTGACGCGAGAATTTTCGAATGGCGGGTGCTCTCTGGAGCACCCGCCATTTTTTTGTGCCGCCGGCCCAGGTCAAAGCCGTGAAGGCCTCCTTCCCGGCTCTTATGGCCGGTAAGGAGGCCTTCACGGCTTTTGGCTTCCGGAGGTCGGCCCGCTACTTCAGGAAGTCGACCAGCAGGTCGCGCAGGGACTCCGGGTGCTGCAGCACTCCGTGGTCCTGGCCAGGGAGGGTCTCGT
The DNA here is from genome assembly GCF_023023025.1 of Amycolatopsis sp. WQ 127309. Lineage (NCBI taxonomy): Bacteria > Bacillati > Actinomycetota > Actinomycetes > Pseudonocardiales > Pseudonocardiaceae > Amycolatopsis > Amycolatopsis sp. WQ 127309. The sequence continues at coordinate 4,641,047 of NZ_CP095481.1, read as the reverse complement.
GACGGGCGCCGGGGACCGCCGACGCCGCGACGCGGGCTCCTGACTGCAGCTTCTCCGGGCTGGCGCCGCCGCCGATGACCAACGTCGGGGCCGTGATGCGGGCCAGGTGGTCCTTGCGCGGGTGGGCGCCCGGGCCGCAGATCTCCAGGTCGTACGGCAGCGTGTGCGCCAGCGACGTGAACCAGCCCCACACCGGGGCCCGCTTCATCCCTTCGATGACCTCCGGCGGGGTGCCCGCGACCTCCAGGAACGTCGCCGCCGCGCCGTCGCGGTCGCCCGCGGCGATCTGCGCGGCCACCTTCTCCGTGACGTCGGGGCGTGACTCCGCGTCGGTCGCGTACGGCGGCTCGTACGCCACCAGCTTCTCGATCGCCAGGCCCGCTCCGGCCGCCTCCAGGGCCAGCACCGCGCCCGACGAGTGGCCGAACACCGACGCCGTCCCGCCGGCCTCGGCGATCAGCGCCGCGATGTCCTCGATCTCCCGCTCGACGGCGTACGGGCCGGTGTCACCACTGTCGCCGCGACCACGACGGTCGTACACGATCGTCGTGAAGTCCGCGGCCAGGACCTCGGCCAGGCCGGCGACCGTGGTCCGGTCGTTGAACGCGCCGCCGACCAGGATCACGGGCGCGCCCGTGCCGCGCTGGTCGTAGGCGATGGTCGTGCCGTCGGCCGATGTGACGTTCATGAGCCCTCCCAAGGTTTCCCCCTGGTCGGAGCCGTCACTCCGATCCGGACACCGAACCTACGGGAGCTTCCACTCGACCGGCGCGGCGCCCTGCTGCTCCAGCAGCTCGTTGGCGCGGCTGAACGGGCGCGACCCGAAGAAGCCGTTGTGCGCCGACAGCGGGCTCGGGTGCGCCGACTCGATGCACGGCACCTCGCCCAGCATCGGGCGCAGGTTGCGGGCGTTGCGGCCCCAGAGGATCGCCACCATCGGCTCCGACCGGGCCGCGAGGGCCTTGATCGCCTGCTCGGTGACGTCTTCCCAGCCCTTGCCCTGGTGCGAGTTCGACTTGCCCGGCTGCACCGTCAGCGCCCTGTTCAGCAGCAGGACGCCCTGGTCGGCCCACGGCGTCAGGTCGCCGTTCGACGGCAGCGGGTGGCCGAGGTCCTCGGCGTACTCCTTGTAGATGTTGATGAGGCTCTTCGGGATCGGCCGGACGTCCGGCGCCACCGAGAAGCTCAGGCCGACGGCGTGCCCGGGCGTCGGGTACGGGTCCTGGCCGACGATCAGCACCCGGACGTCGTGGAACGGCTGCTGGAACGCCCGCAGCACGTGCTCACCCGCCGGCAGGTACGTGCGGCCCGCGGCGATCTCCGCGCGGAGGAACTCCCCCATCGCGGCGACCTGCGGCGCCACCGGTTCCAGGGCTTTCGCCCAGCCTGCCTCGACGATGTCCTGCAGCGCTCGTGCGGTCACGGGCGGCGAGCTTACCGGCCGTGGCCGCCGTCACTCGCGCGGGTCGAGCCGCCGCAGCTCGACGCGGAACCGCTGCGCCCGCTCGACGTACGAATCCACCACGAGGGCGATGCTCTCGGGCCCGAAGGACTTGTTCTCCCGCGTCTTCGCGGGCACGCCGAGCGCGATCTCGCCAGTCTTGACGTACGAGCCGTACGACAGCACCGCGCCCGCGCCGACCATGCCGCCGTCCTCGACCACCGTGCCGTTCAGCACCACCGAGCCGGACGCGATCAGGCAGCCGGTGCCGATCTTCGCGCCCTCGATGTGCACCGCGTGCCCCACCGCGGACGACGGACCGAGGATCGTCGGGTGCTGCTCGGTGCAGTGCAGGACGCAGCCGTCCTGGACGTTGGACCGCTCGCCGATCTCGATGTACCCGTGGTCGCCGCGCAGCACGGTCTGCGGCCACACCGACGCGTGGGCGGCGATCCGGACGTCGCCGATGACCGTCGCGTCCGGGTGGACGTAGGCATCGGGGTGGATCGTCGGTTCGAGCGAACCGAGCGCGTAAATGGGCATGCCGCCTCCGGGTGACCGCGGTTTCACGTGCTCTGCGATTGGATCACGTCATCGACCCGAGGCAGCACACCCGTCCGAGAAGCACGCTCCTCGTGCTCCTGCTCGTCGTGCTGACCTGGCTGTTGAGCGCGCCCGTCGCGTCGCCGGCGCCGGCGAACGGCCTGGCCACGACGCCGCCGATGGGCTGGAACAGCTGGAACCAGGTCCGCTGTTACGACCTCACCGAGGACGTCGTCAGGAAGGCCGTCGACGCGCTCGCGGACGACGGCCTGCGCGACGCCGGGTACCGCTACGTCGTCGTCGACGACTGCTGGCAGGCCCCCGCGCGCGCCGCCGACGGCTCCCTGCGGGCCGATCCGGCGCGGTTCCCGCACGGCATCGCCGACCTCGCCGACTACGTCCACTCGCGCGGCCTGCTGTTCGGGATCTACGCCGTGCCGGGCAGCCGGACCTGCGCGATGGCCAACGACGCCTACCCCGCGGCCGGCATCGGCTCGCTCGGCCACGAGCGGCAGGACGCCGAGACGTTCGGCCGCTGGGGCGTCGACTACCTCAAGTACGACTGGTGCAACGCCGACACCGTCGACGGCCTCGACCGGCGGGCGGCGTTCGAGAAGATGCGCGACGCGTTGGCCGCGCTCCCCCGCCCGATCGTCTACGCGATCTCCGAATACGGCGTCTCCAGCCCGTGGACCTGGGCGCGGCCGGTGGCGAACCTGTGGCGGACCACCTACGACCTGACCCCGACCTGGGACTCCGTGCTCGCGACGATCGACCAGCAGGCCGCCGTCGCCGTCCACAGCGGCTCGCCCGGCGGCTGGAACGACCCGGACATGCTGCAGGTCGGCAACGGCACGCTGACCGCCGACGAGGCCCGTGCGCACTTCAGCGTCTGGGCCGTGCTGAACGCGCCGCTGTTCGCCGGGACCGATCCGGCGAAGCTGGGCGACGACGACCTCGCGACGCTGGGCAACCCCGAGGCGATCGCCGTCGACCAGGACTTCGCGGGCGGCCAGGGCCGTCAGCTCGCGGCCGGGCCCGGCTACCAGGTGTGGGGCAAACCCCTGTCCGGCGGCGGGTTCGCGGTGGTGCTGCTCAACACCGGCACCACCACCGCGACCGTGTCCGCGACGGTCCCGGGCGCCTGGAACGTCCGGGATCTCTGGGCCCACCAGGACGTGGGAACCGCGATCTCCGCGTCCCTGCGCCCGCACGCCGCGGCCCTGCTGAAGCTCACGCCCCGCTGAGGTCCTTGGCGTAACACCGGCTGTCCGGCTCGTTCTTGTAGATCCCGAAGCCGGGGATCTCGACGTAGCCCGACGACGCGTAGAGCGCGATCGCCTCCGGCTGCTTGGTGCCGGTTTCCAGCACCGCGCGCTTGCGGCCGGACAACGCCGCCGTGCGCTCCAGCTCGAACAGGATCATCCGCGCGAACCCGCGGCCCCGCGCGGAGTCGGCGACGTACATCCGCTTGAACTCGGCGTCGCCGTCCCGGAAGCCGGGGGCGGGGCCGTCGTGCGCGCGCCACGCTCCACAAGCGACGGCTTCGTCACCCTGGTAGCCGATGAGGAACAGGCCCTGCGGCGGGTCGAACTGCGCGGGGTCCATCGGGGTGGCGTCTTCGTCGCCGTAGCGCTCGACGTAAACCTGTTGCACCGCGGCCATGAGCTTGGCCGCGTCGGGGTGGTCGTAGGGGACCGGAACGATTCTCACGTTCGCAGAGCCTAGATCAGCGCCAGTGCGTCCAGCCGCCTTCGCGTGTGGAAGGCTTGCCGTCCACGGTGATCCCCGAGTCCGGCATGGTCGCGACGCCGATGGTGCGCCAGCCCTCCGGCAGCTCGGTGAACGACGGGAACGTGGCCACCAGGGCGTGGTCCTCGCCGCCGGTGAGGACCCAGTCGAGCGGGTCCGCGCCCAGCGCGGCGCCGACTTCGGTGAGCCGGGCCGGGACGTCGAGGTCGGCGGTGCGGACGTCGATGCCGACGCCGGACGCCTCGGCGATGTGCCCGAGGTCGGCCAGGAGCCCGTCGGAGACGTCGATCATGGCCGTGGCCCCGGCGAGCGCGGCGCGTGGCCCGGCCTCGTACGGCGGCTCCGGGGCACGCTGGGCGTTGACGACGCCGACCGGGGACCGGAAGCCGCGGCCGAGCACGGCCAGCCCCGCGGCCGCCCAGCCGAGCTTCCCGCAGACCGCGACGACGTCGCCGGGGCGGGCCCCCGAGCGCGTCACCGGTTCGCGGTCGCCGAGGTCGCCGAGCGCGGTGACGCTGATCACGAGCTGGTCGGCGCGGACCATGTCACCGCCGGAGACGCCGACGCCGGCGCGTTCGGCCTCGGCCCACATGCCGTCGGCCAGCGCGGTGATCACCTCGCGCGGGGTGTCGGGCGGGCAGGCGATGCCGACGAGAACGGACGTCGGCGCGGCGCCCATGGCGGCGATGTCGGCCAGGTTGACCGCGACGGCCTTGCGCCCGACCTGCTCCGGGGCGGACCAGTCGAGCCGGAAGTGCACCCCCTGCACCAGGACGTCCGTGCTGGCGACCACGCGCCCGTCGGGGGCGGCGATCACGGCGGCGTCGTCGCCGGGGCCGAGCAGTGTGCCCGGGGGCTGGCGGCGTCCTTCCGTGACGGCTCGGATGAGCGCGAACTCCCCGGTCTCGGCGACCGTTGCGTCGTTCGGTGACACCGGTCACCTCTGCTTTCTCTACCGGGACAAAGATCGATCACCGATAGTCGGATGCCCTATGTTTTTGCGTGAGCTGGCGATACGTTGCTGGCTGAGAACGTTCCTGCTCCCAAGTTCCTACCCTGAGCCGATCGATCCCGACGAAAGGGCGCGCCGTGGTCCACGCATACATCCTCATCCAGACCGAGGTCGGCAAGGCGGCCGCGGTGGCGGCCGAGATCTCGAGCATCCCTGGTGTGACCAGCTCGGAGGATGTCACCGGCCCGTACGACGTCATCGTGCGCGCGGCCGCCGACAGCGTGGACCAGCTGGGCCAGCTCGTGGTCGCGAAGGTGCAGAACGTGGAAGGCATCACCCGGACGCTGACCTGCCCGGTCGTGCATCTCTGAGGAGTGGTGTAGTGGTCGGGTGCCCGACTCCGACACCGGCGCGCCACCCAGGGTGGTGCTCGTCACCGCGGCCGCGCTCGCCGTGGCCTTGGCGGTCGCCGTGGCCGTCTTCGCCCTGACTCACCGTTCTCCGGATCCCGCGGCCGGCCCGCTGCCGCTGGTCTCCGTGCCCGCCCCGGCGGCGGCGTCCCCGGCCTGCAAAACGCTGCTGGGCGCGGTGCCGACCGAACTGACGTCGAACGGGTCATCGCTGCCGCTGCGCACCCTGGCCGACCCGGCCCCGCCGGCGACGGTGGCGTGGGGCACGACCGACCCGCTGGTGCTCCGGTGCGGCCTGGACCGCCCGCCGGAGCTGACCCCGACGTCACAGCTGAGGCTGGTGAACGGCGTCCAGTGGCTGCAGGTCCCGGGCGAGGGCGCGTCGACGTGGTACGTGGTGGACCGCGAGGTCTACTCGGCCCTCACGGTGCCGGACAGCGCCGGAACGGGCCCGCTGCAGCAGATCTCGGACACGGTGGCCGCGAAGCTGCCCGCGCGCCCGCTGCGGTTCGGCTGAAAGCCGTGAAGGCCTCCTTCCCGGCTCTTATGGCCGGGAAGGAGGCCTTCACGGCTTTGGGCTAGCGGAGGCCGGTGCCGCGGGCGATCGCCGTCTCGATGAGGGTGGTCAGCAGGGTCGGGTAGTCGACGCCGGTGACCTCCCACATCTTCGGGTAGGCGGACTTCGTCGTGAAGCCGGGCATCGTGTTGACCTCGTTGATGCTCGGTTCGCCGTCGGCGCCCACGAAGAAGTCGACGCGGGCGAGGCCCTGGCAGTCCAGCGCGCGGAAGGCCTCGACGGCCATCGCGCGGAGCCTCTCGGTGACGGCGTCGTCGAGCTTGGCCGGGATGTCCAGCTCGGCGTCGTCACCCAGGTACTTGGTTTCGAAGTCGTACCAAGCGTTTTCGTCCTCGGACAGGACGCGGATCTCGGCCGGGAGCGACGCTTCGACGCGGCCGTCCGGGAACTCCAGGACACCGCACTCGACCTCACGGCCGACGACGGCCGCCTCGACGAGGACCTTCGGGTCGGTGGCACGGGCCAGCTCGATGGCGGCGTCCAGGTCGTCCCAGGACGTCACGCGGCTGATGCCGACGGAAGACCCGGCGCGCGACGGCTTCACGAACACCGGCAGTCCGAGCTTCGCACGGTCGTCGTCGTCCAAAGTGGACTGCCCCCGGCGGAGCGCGGCGAAGGTGCCGACTGGAAGTCCTTCGGCGGCCAGGAGCTTCTTCGCGGTCTCCTTGTCCATGGCGGCCGCGCTGGCGAGCACGCCAGGGCCGACGTACGGAATGCCGGCGAGCTCGAGCAGGCCCTGGATGGTGCCGTCCTCGCCGAAGGCGCCGTGCAGCACCGGGAAGACGACGTCCACCTGGGACAGCAGCTCGCTTTCCCGCCCCGGCTCGACGGCGACGAGCCCCTGGCTGGAGGGATCCCCGGCGAGCACGAGGTTCCTGCCGTCTTCGACGGACGGCAGCTCACGGCCGCGGATGGCGAGCTGAGCGGAGTCGCCGGTCCCGAGCACCCAGCGCCCTTCACGAGTGATGCCGACCGGGACGGCTTCGAACCGCTCCGGGTCGAGGTTCCCCAGGACACTGCCCGCGGACAGGCAGGAGATGGTGTGCTCGCTACTGCGCCCGCCGAACACGACCGCCACCCGGATCTTCTCGCTCATGGTGAGCCACCGTACCCGGTGACCTCGACGAACACCCCAGCCCCGTGCGACGGGCGAGAGGCTCCGAGCGCCGAACGCCGAACGCAACCCTCGCGGCCCAGGGACGTCGTTACCTACGAGGGGCCACTGTCAGCGCAGCAGCGAGACCGGTGTCGGCAGCAACACCGGCACCAACGCGGCAGCGCCGCGCCGAGCACTCCAGCGCAGCGGACTCGCCCTTTGCGGGCCGTACGCGGGTGTCGGCCGTCCATGAGTGTCAGCCTTACGCGAGTGCCGGCCATCCGTGAACAGCCCGACTGCCCGCCCAACCGTGGCCGTCCTGTGCATCCGCTCGGCTGGCCCATCCGCCCGATCCCTGGCCGGCCGTGCGGCCGCTCGGCTTCGCACACGTCCCTTGGCCGGTCCACACGTCCGCTCGGCTGGCTCGCCACTCCCCTGGCAGGCCCGTACGTCCGCTCGACTGGCCCGCCCGCCCGAACACAGCGACCGCCCTCCCAGGGGGTCCATCCCCGCTCCAGCGTATCCAGGCCGAACGACGAAATTTCGGGAAAGCCCCTCGCCAGACCCGGTTGTCCACATCACGGCCAGGCTGTGGACAACTATGGGGCCGCGCTCGACGACAGCCCGGCGCCCGGCCGCCATCACGGGTGCTCGGAAGGACGACCCGCGTGATCAAAGCCGGTACTCAGGTGCTTGAGAGCGGAGCCGCGTGACGGGAGGCGAGACTCGCGTGATCGGGAACGGAACTCGCGTGATCGGGAACGGAACTCGCGTGATCGGAGCCGGAACTCGGGTGCTTGAGAGCGGAGCCGCGTGACGGAAGGCGAGACTCGCGTGACGGGAAACGGAACTCGCGTGATCGAAGCCGGAACTCGCGAAAGGTGGGCCGGCGGCGGACTGCTGGCGAGCCGGCCGCCGGCACACCGTCTCAGCGCAGCAGCGAGACCAGCGTCGGCAGCGCCGACACCAGCGCCTCCCGCGTGCACCCCGCGTACCCGATCGCCACTCCGTGCGCCGTCGGGACTCCGGCGAAGTGCCGTGCCAGCCCGTCCAGCCGGATCCCCCGCCGCTCCGCCGTCGCGATCACCGACGCCTCCACCGAAGCCGACGGGAACGGGACCACCAGGTGCGCCCCGGCGTCGTCGCCGCGGAGGGGGATGCCCGCCGTTGCCAAGGCGCCCGCCAAGAGCGTCCGGCGTTCCGCCATCTCGCGGCGGATCTTGCGCAGGTGCCTTCCCAGGTCTCCGTTGCGCGCGAACTCGTACAGCACCCGCTGCCCCGCCGGCGACGGCCGCGTGCCCGTCAGGTCGCGGTACGCCAGCACCGCCGACGTGATCGCCTCCGGCGCCACCATCCAGCCCGCGCCCAGCGTCGGCGTCAGGATCTTCGACGTCGTCCCCAGGTGCGCCACCACGTCGGGCGCCAAGGAAGCCAGCATCGGCAGCGGCGCCACGTCGAAGCGCAGCTCGCCGTCGTAGTCGTCCTCGATCACCAACATCGAGGACGCTCGCGCCCGCTCGACCAGCGAAACCCGCCGCGCCGCGCTGAGCCGGCTGCCCATCGGGTACTGGTGCGCCGGCGAGCAGTACACCGCCCGCGCGTCCGCCGGGATCGCGTCCGGCCGCAGCCCTTCGAGATCCACCGGGACCCCGACGACCCGCATCCCCGCCCGGAGGAACGCCTGCACCGCGCGCTGGTAGCCGGGCTCTTCGACGGCGACGACGTCGCCGCGCTCCAGCACCGCCGAGGCCAGCTCGACGACCGCGGCGGTCGTCCCGCCGGTGGCCAGCACCGAACCCGCCGCCAGGCCGCGGTGGCGCAGCAGGTGCTCCGACACCGCCGCGCGGTACTCCGGCAGGCCCGCGCGGTGGGCGCGGATCAGCGGGTCCGGGTCGGCCGCGGCGCGCCACGCCCGGCGCCACGCCGCGCGGTCCAGCCCGGCCGCCCACGGCGTGCCCGGCCCGAGGTCCAGCAGGGACGGCGGCTCGGCGTCGGGAGCCGGGACAGCGGGCGCCGGGACCTCCGAAGCCGAAAACGACGGCGGCGTCGTCACGTACGTGCCCGAGCCGTGCCGCCCGGCGATCCAGCCCTCGGCGTGGAGCTGCTCGTACGCGGCCGACGTCACCGTCCGGCTGACGCCGAGCCGGCCGGCCAGCGCGCGGGTCGACGGCAGCCGGTCGCCGCCGCGCAGGTGCCCGGACGCCGCCGCCTCGCGCAGCGCGTCCGCGAGCTGGACGGCGAGCGGCGTGACGGACGCGCGGTCGAGGCTGACCGGGAGCGCGGTGTCGGCGTGGGTCACGGGGACCTCCTCAAGTGGACTTCCCAAGTGTACGAGAAGTGGACGTTTTCCGATGCCACTGCCGGGAGAGACGCTGGTCGCATGCTTTCCACCACGCCCCGCACCACGCTCGGCCGCAAGAAGAACCGGGCCGTCACCGACCGCGCCGTGCTGCACGCCGTGCTGGACGACGGCCTGATCTGCCACCTCGGCGTCGTCCGCGACGGCGTCCCGCTGGTCCTGCCCACCGGCTACGGCCGCGACGGCGACACGCTCTACCTGCACGGTTCCACCGGCGCGTCGAGCCTCCGGAAAGCCACCCAGGACCTCGACGTCTGCGTCACGGTGACGCTGCTCGACGGCATCGTCTACGCGCGGTCGGTGAACAACCACTCGATGAACTACCGCAGCGCCGTGATCCTCGGGAAGGCGCGGCTCGTCACCGACGCCGAGGCGAAGATGCACGGCCTCAAGGTGCTCACCGACCACCTCGCGCCCGGTTCGTGGGAGCACGCGCGCGAGGTCAACGCGAAGGAGTTCGCCGCGGTGTCGGTGCTCTCCCTCGACCTGGCCGAGGCGTCGGTGAAGATGCGCGCGGAAGGCCCGGACGACGAGCCGGACGACGTCGGCGCGGACACCGCGTGGGCCGGGGTCCTGCCGGTCCGGACGGTCTTCGGCGAGCCCGAGCCGTCCACCGACCTCTCCCCCGGCTGGGTGATTCCCCCGCACGTCACCGATCGGGAGTAGCCCGCTGTCGATCCGCGCGGTGGCCGTTCGTGTAGGCGGCGACAGACCGAAGCGGAAGGAAACCCCATGCGCGAACTCAGCGTCACCATGAACATCACCCTCGACGGCGTCGTCCAGGGCCTCGGCCGGCCCGACGAGGACACTCGCGGTGGCTTCACCCACGGCGGCTGGGGCGGCCGCTACCAGGACGAGGTCCTGGGCCAGGAGATGAGCCAGGGCATGGGCAAGCCCGGCGACATGCTGTTCGGCCGCCGCACCTGGGAAGACTTCATCGGAGCGTGGGCCGGGCAGACGGACGGCAACCCGTTCACCACGCACCTGAACGCCGCCACCAAGTACGTCGCTTCGACCACTTTGGACGACGCCGGCGCGTGGCAGAACTCGGTGCTGCTGCGGGGCGACGCGGCGAGCACCGTGGCCGAGCTGAAGGCCACACCCGGCAACGACCTGTCGGTCGTCGGCAGCGCCGCGCTCGTGCGCGCCCTGCACGCGGCCGGGCTCGTCGACCGCTACACGCTGCTGATCCACCCGCTGACGCTCGGCCGCGGCGCGCGCCTGTTCGACGACGCCGCGCCCTTCACCGAGTTCACGCTCACCCGCAGTGTCGCGACCACCAAGGGCGTGATCATCGCGTACTACGAGCGAGCGGCAGCCTGACCGTGAACGTCGTGCGGCCCGGGGCGGACTCGACCGAGACCGTGCCGCCGTGCGCCGTGACCAGGGACTGCACCACCGAGAGCCCGAGGCCGGTGCCGCCGCCCGAGCGGGTGCGGGAGTCGTCGACGCGGAAGAACCGGTCGAAGATCCGCTCCTGGTCGGCCGGCGCAATGGCGGCGGGCCCGGCGTCGGTGACCCGCGCGAGCGCCCCGGCGCCCTCGACCGCCACCGCGACGTGCACCGCGGTCCCCGGCGGCGTGTGCACGGCCGCGTTGGCCAGCAGGTTGTCGAGCACCTGCCGCAGCCGGACCGGGTCGGCGTCCACCAACGCCGGATCCAGGGAGGTCGTCACCGGGTGGTCGGGCCGGCCGGCGGCGAACGCGTCCGCCGCGTCGCCGGCCAGCTCGGCCAGGTCCGTCCGCTCGGGACGCAACGGCGTTTCGGCCGCCCGCGCGTCGAGGCGGGCCAGCAGCAGGAGGTCGTCGACGAGCACGGTCATCCGCGCCGTCTCCTCGCGGATCTTGCTCAGGTGCGCCTCGCGTTCCGCCGGCTCGTTCGCGGCCGCGTAGCGGAACAGGTCGGCGTAACCCCGGATCGACGTCAGCGGGGTGCGCAGCTCGTGGGACGCGTCGGCGACGAACCGGCGCAGCCGCTCGTTCGCCTCGGTCTTGGCCGCCAGTGACGTGTCGATGTGCGCCAGCATCACGTTGAACGCCGTCCGCAGCTCCTCCACCTCGACGCCGCCGCCGCTGCCCGACGCGCGCACCGGCAGGTCGGGGTTCGCGGTGAGGTCGTGGGCCGCGATGTCGTGCGCGGTGCCGGCCATGTCGGCCAGCGGGCGCAGGCCGCGGCGCAGCACCAGCCGGCCGACGACCACCAGCACCGCCAGCGCGAGCGCGAACGCGCCGACCTCGACCCAGACCAGCTGGCGGACGGTCCCGTTCAGGTCCCCCTGCGGCGCGGCGCTCAGCAGCACCGAATCGGTGTCGACCGGGCAGGCCCGCACCCGGTACGGGCCGTCGTCGTAGAGGTAGATGTCGCGGGTGACGTCGCCGCCGACGGCGTCGGCGGCGATCTTCGCCAGCTGCTTGCCGTCGCCGGGCAGCATCCCGCCCGGCTCGGGCGTCGCGACGCCGTCACGCACCGAGTACAGCGCCGAGTACCAGGAGTAGACCGACTGCGGCGAGCCGTGCGTCTCGCGCAGCGTCGGCACCTGGGTGTTCTGGCTCTTGGACAGCTGCTCGTCGAGGCGCCGGTCGAGGTAGCCGTGCATGATCCCGACGGTCGTGACGCCGACGGCGGCGAACACCACCAGGGCGAGCGCGCCGAGGCCGAGCGTGATGCGGGTGCCGAGCCGGGTGCGCCGCCAGGCCCCGTACCACCGGCGGAAGAAGCCCCTCACCGGTTGACCTGGCGCACGACGTACCCGACGCCGCGCACGGTGTGGATCAGCGGTTCGCCCGCGCCCGCGTCGATCTTGCGGCGCAGGTGCGAGATGACGAGTTCGACCACATTGGACCGGCCGCCGAAGTCGTACTCCCACACGTGGTCGAGGATCTGCGCCTTCGTCAGCACCGACGGCGAGCGGCGCATCAGGTAGCGCAGCAGCTCGTACTCGGTCGGCGTCAGCTCGGCCGGCGCCCCGTCGCCGCGGCGGACCTCGCGGGTGTCCTCGTCCAGCGTCAGGTCCCCGACGCGCAGCACGGCCCCACGCGCGGCGGCCGGGAGCGCGGCGCCGGTGCTGCGGCGCAGGACCGCCCGCAGCCGCGCCATCAGCTCCTCCACGGAAAACGGTTTCACCAGGTAGTCGTCACCCCCGCGGGTGAGCCCGGCGATCCGGTCCGCCGTCGCGTCCTTGGCCGTGAGGAACACCACGGGCACCGCGCTGCCGTTCGCGCGCAGCCGGTCGAGCACGGTGAAGCCGTCGAAGTCGGGCAGCATCAGGTCCAGCACCACGATGTCCGGCGCGAACGCCGCCGCCTCGCTCAGCGCGGCCTTGCCGGAGCCGGCCGTGACCGCCTGCCAGCCCTCGTACCGGGCGACGGTGGCGACGAGGTCGGCGATGTGCGGCTCGTCGTCGACGACGAGCAGGCGCACGGGTTCGGAGGGCTGCACCACCCCATCTTCTCCCGGCGCCCGAGCGGGCGGCGAGGCGGTGACGCGGGCCGACAGGAACCCGACAGCCGGCACCCAGACTCGCCACAGGCTCGGTGGCGAGGCTGGCCTTCGTGAACCGAACCGACGAGGGATCCGTGTGACCAGCATGACGCAGACCGCCGAGGCCACGCGCCCGGCGATCCGCCCCCGGATCGCCGCGAAATCCGGCCTCTTCCTCCTCCTGGGCGCCAACGTGGCCGCCGTGACCACCCTGTTCGCCCAGGCCGGGCTCTCCGACGACGTGCTGATCAGCATCGGCAGGCTCGCCGGGCTGTACGGCGCGCTCGCGATGGCGTTCCAGCTGCTGCTGGTGGCCCGGCTGCCCTGGCTGGACCGGCGCATCGGCATGGACCGGCTCACGACGTGGCACCGCTGGACCGGCTTCACGATCCTGTGGACGCTGCTCGCGCACCTGGTGTTCATCGTGTTCGGGTACGCCGAGGTCGAGCACCACGGCGTCGTCGACGAGCTGGTGGACATGGCGAACCAGCTGGAAGGCATCCTGCGCGCGCTGGTCGCGTTCGCGGTGATCCTCATCGTCGGGGCGGCGTCGGCGAAGTTCGCGCGCCGGCGGCTGGCCTACGAGACGTGGCACTTCATCCACCTCTACACCTACGCGGCGGTGTTCCTCGCGTTCACGCACCAGATCGCGCTCGGGACGTCGTTCGCCGGCTCGCCGATGGCGAAGAGCTACTGGTGGACGCTCTGGATCGGCGCCGGCGCCGCCGTGCTCGCCGGGCGCGTGCTGCTCCCGCTGTGGCGGAACCTGCGGCACCGGCTGCGCGTCACCGCCGTCGTTTCCGAGGCCCCGGACGTGGTTTCGGTCTACATGAGCGGCAAGCACCTCGACCGGATGCCGGTCCGCGCCGGCCAGTTCTTCCTGTGGCGGTTCCTCACCAAGGACCGCTGGTACCAGGCCAACCCCTTCTCGCTGTCCGCGGCGCCCGACGGCCGCACGCTGCGCCTGACCGCGAAGGCCCTCGGCGACGCCAGCGCGTCGCTGCGCAACCTCCGCATCGGGACGCGGGTGTTCGCCGAAGGCCCGTACGGCGCGTTCACGACGATCCACCAGCAGCGGCCCGACGCGCTGCTCGTGGCGGGCGGCGTCGGCATCACGCCGATCCGCGCGCTGCTGGAGGACATCCAAGGCCACGTCGTCGTGCTCTACCGGGTGCGCACGCAGGCCGACGCGGTCCTGCTGCCCGAGCTGAACCAGCTGGCCAAGACCCGCGGCGCGATGGTGAGCGTCCTCACCGGACCCGACCAGGCCGTCGGGCCGCGCGGCACGATGCTCGGCCCGGCGAACCTGCACATGATGGTGCCGGACGTGCACGAGCGGGACGTGTTCGTCTGCGGCCCGCCCGGGATGACGTCGGCCGTGCTGCGCAGCCTGCGGGAGCTGCGCGTGCCCAAGGCCCAGGTCCACGCCGAACGCTTCAGCCTCGCGGCCTAGGGGGGGACTCGTCATGAAGAGAACCATCTTCGTCGTCGCGCTGTCGATCGCGGGCTTCATCGCGGTCTGGCGGTTCGAACCCGGGCCGCCGGTACAGAACACCGCCGTCGCCCAAGCGCCGCCCTCCCTCGCCGTACCGTCCACATCGGTCCCCAAGCCGACCGCGGCGGCACCGTCCACTTCGGCCGGTGGCCCGACCGGCGGCACCTCGAACTCCCCCACCACCTCGGCGCCGCCGTCGTCCACTCCGGACAGTGCGAACGCGACGGTGACCACCCAGGGCACGCCGGAGTGGAGCACCTACGGGACCGTGCAGGTCCAGGTGACCTTCACCGGTTCCCGGATGGCCGCGATCACCCTGCTGCAGGCGCCGGACGGCGGGCGGGCGCTCACCGCGTTGCCGAAGCTGCAGGAAGAGGCGATCAAGGCGCAGAGCGCGAAGATCGACACGGTGACCGGCGCGACCGAGACGAGCGAGTCGTACAAGACGTCGCTGCAGGCCGCCATCGACGCTCGGGGCAACTGATGACGAACCGCGTGGACCAGGTGATGGGCCTGCCGATCTCCCTCGACCTGCGGGACGAAGGTGATTTCGCCGACGTCGTCGACGACGTCTTCGCGTGGTTCCGCGACGTCGACGCCCGGTTCAGCCCGTTCAAGCCGGACAGCGAGGTCAGCCGCTACGACCGCGGCGAGCTGCCGGCCGAGGACCTGAGCGACGACCTGATCGAGGTGCTGGAGCTCTGCGCGTACTACGAGCAGCTCTCCGGCGGCGCGTTCCGCGCGCGGCTGCCCGGGCGCGGCCTCGACCCGTGCGCGGTGGTGAAGGGCTGGGCGGTGCAGCGCGCCGCCGACATGCTCAAGGCCGAAGGCGCGACGACGTTCTGCCTCAACGCGGGCGGCGACGTCGTCACCGCCGGCGAGCCCGAACCCGGACGGCCGTGGCGGGTCGGCGTCCGCCACCCCGAGCAGCCCCTGGCCGTGTGCGCGGTGCTGGAGTCGCGCAACGGCGCCATCGCGACGTCGGCGGCCTACGAACGCGGCTCGCACATCCTCGACGGCCGCGACGGCACCCCGGCGACCGGCCTGATGAGTGTCACGGTGGTGGCCGGCGACCTGGTCACGGCGGACGCGCTGGCCACGGCGGCGTTCGCGATGGGCGCCGAGGGCATCACGTGGGCGGCGGACCGGCCGGGCTGCGAGATCCTCATCGTCGACGACAGCCGCCGGATGCACCGGACCGCGGGGCTCGCGGTGGCTTCGTAAATCGAGTCGCTCCGGCGTGGCCGCTCGGCCAGACTCGGGGGCATGCCTTCCGCCGTGCTGAACGTGTCCGTCGACTGCGCCGATCCGTACACCCTCTGCCAGTTCTGGAGCCAGGTCACCGGGAAACCGATCCCCGACGGCGACCACCCGGGTGACGACGAGGTCGGCATCGAGCTGTCCGACGGCACCGCCTTGCTGTTCCTGAAGGTGCCGGAACCGAAGACGGTCAAGAACCGCCTGCACCTGTGCCTGCAACCGGACGTCCCGCGTGACGAAGAGGTCGCGCGCCTGATCGGGCTGGGCGCCACGCTCGTCCACGACCGGCGCAACGAGGACGGCACCGGCTGGGCCGTGCTCGCCGACCCCGAGGGCAACGAGTTCTGCGTGCTGCGCAGCAAGGCCGAGCGCGCGGCGACGGCGTGACGGACTCCTTCGCTCTCAACAAGGCCAACTGGGACGACCGCGCGCCGCTGCACGCGTCCTCACCGGACTACAACTTCGCGGACTTCGCCGCGGATCCGGCGTACCTGAGCGCCGTCGTGCGGTTCGACCGGCCCCGGCTGGGCGACATCGCCGGGCTGCGCGCGGTGCACCTGCAGTGCCACCTCGGCACGGACACGGTGTCGCTGTCCCGCCTCGGCGCGCGGGTGTCCGGGCTCGACTTCTCGGGCGCGGCGCTGACCGAGGCGCGGCGGCTGGCCGAGGCGGCGGGCGCGGAGATCGACTACCACGAGGCCAACGTCTACGACGCCGTCTCGGTGTTCGGCGCGGAGAGCTTCGACCTGGTCTACACCGGAATCGGCGCCCTGTGCTGGCTGCCGTCGGTGGCGCGCTGGGCCGAAGTCGTCGCGGGCCTGCTGCGGCCGGGCGGGCGGCTGTTCATCCGCGAGGGCCACCCGATGCTGCAGACGCTCGACGAGACCGTCGAGCCGGCGGTGCCGCGGTACCCGTACTTCGAGCAGGCCGAGCCGCTGGTGTTCGACGAGCCGGGCACCTACGTCGAGGTCGACGGCGCACTGACCCACACGGTGACCCACGAGTGGAACCACTCGCTGGGCGAGATCGTCACCGCGCTGCTGGCCGCCGGGCTGACGCTGACCGGGCTCACCGAGCACGACAGCGTGCCGTGGAACGCCATCCCGGGCCAGATGGTGCACGACGAAGCCGTCGACGAGTGGCGGCTGAAGGACACGCCGCAACGGCTCGCGGCGAGCTACACGCTCCAGGCCGTCAAGTGACCGTGATCGCGGTCGCCACCCTGGGCGGCACCATCTCGATGGCCCCTTCCGGCGGTTCCGGGGGCGCGGTGCTGCGGTTCGGCGCCGCGGAGCTGCTCGCCGGTCTCGGCGACCTGCCGTTCGAGGTGCGCGCGGAGACCCTGGCGGGCATCGGCAGCGCGTCGCTGGACTTCGCGACGCTGCGGCGCTGCCGCGACTGGGGGCTGGCCCAGGAAGCCGACGGGTTCGTGGTCGTCCAGGGCACCGACACCCTCGAGGAGACGGCGTACTTCCTGGACCTGTGCTGGCCGTCGGAGACCCCGGTGGTCATCACCGGCGCGATGCGCAACGCGGGCCTGCTCAGCCCGGACGGCCCGGCGAACCTGCGGAACGCGCTGACCGTCGCGGCCGATCCCCGCGGCCGCGGGCGGGGCGCGATGGTGACGCTGAACGACGACGTTCACGCGGCGCGGTGGGTGCGGAAAGCGCATTCGAGCCACCTGGAAGCGTTTTCGTCGGCGCCGGCGGGCCCGCTCGGCATGGTCGTCGAGCAGGCGGTGCACTGGTTCCACCCGTCTGCGCCGCGGCTGCCTGTCCTCTCCGGCGACGACTTCACCGGGCTGGTGCCGGTGGTCGAGTCCGGTCTGGACGACCCGGGCGCGGTGCTGGAGCTGGTCGCGTCGGATCCGCGGGTGCGCGGGGTGGTGCTGGCCGCGGCGGGCGCCGGACACGTCTCGACGAGCACGGCCGACGTCGTCGAGCGGCTGGTTCCGCGGCTGCCGGTGGTGGTCGCGTCCCGGACGGGCGCCGGGCCGACGCTGCGCTCGACGTACGGCTTCCGCGGTTCGGAGTCGAGCCTGATCGCGATGGGCGCGACGATGGCGGGCTGGCTGGACGCCCGCAAGTCCCGGATCCTGCTGGCCACGCTGCTGGCGGCGGGCGCCGACCACCCCCGCGTCGAGCAGGAGTTCCGCTTGCGCGGCGACCTCGCCTGACCCTGGCCCCGAGCGCCCCAATGTGGCGTTGGTTGCGTTCAACGCACCCAATGTGGCGTTCGGTGCGTCTGACGCACCGAACGCCACATTGGGGCGCTGGCGACCGGACAACAGCGGGAGCCGGCGGGTGGTCAGTCGCGGATCGGGCCGCTCAGCGGGTCCAGGTGGTACGGGCGCATCGCGCGGCCCGCGTCGCGGTAGACGTGGACCGAGACCGCCGGGTCCGGGCCTTCGTTGCGGACCTCGTGCACGTACCCCGGGCCGAACACCCGCGACTGCCCCGCGGCGAGCGCGTGCAGCTCGGTGATCGCGCGGCCGTCCGGGGCGCGGCGGGCGACCGCCTCCGTCAGGTGGCCGCTGACCACGGTGAACGCGCCGCTGGCGATCGCGTGGTCGTGCAGGTCGGTGCGCTGGCCGGGCAGCCAGCTCATCAGCCACACCTCCTGCTGCTCGTCCTGGGAGACGAGCGTCGCGTAGCGCTCGTCGGGGTCGTAGCGCAGCAGGTGCTTCCAGCGGTCGCGATCGGCGGCGACCTCCAGCGCGACGCGCACGGGGTGACGCAGCGCGGGGTTCTCGGGACGCAGCAGGGTGTTGTCCGGGACGGCGAACATGAGGGTCCTCACGGGAGAAAAGGGGTGTCGAGCTGGGCCGGGGCGGGGTTCACCGACAACAGCGACACGCACACATGACGGCGCGGAGGTCGTGACGACCCCGCGACTCGATCATGGTTGGCGCGAACATGGCGCCTACGGTTCCAGCCGCCCGGAGGCCGGTCAAGCGGCTCCCAGCATCCGGGCGGTACGTGACCCGCTCGCCCGGTGCCGGAAAGCCGTGAAGGCCTCCTTCCCGGCCGTTAGCGCCGGTAAGGAGGCCTTCACGGCTTTGAGCTGGGTTACGACCACTCGTGCTTCTGGGAGCGGCCCAGCAGTTCCGCGCCGGCCTGGCGCGGGTCGACACCCTCGTGGCAGACGCGGTGCATCGCGTCCGTGATCGGCATGTCGACACCGAGGCTCCGCGCCAGCGCCCGGATCGACGAGCACGACATGACGCCTTCGGCGACCTGCCCACCGGCGGCGGCCTGGGCCTGCTCCAGCGTGTCGCCGCGGCCGAGGCGCTCCCCGAACGTCCGGTTGCGCGACAGCGGTGACGAGCACGTCGCGACCAGGTCGCCGACCCCGGCGAGCCCGGCGAACGTCAGCGGGTCGGCGCCGAGTTTCGCGCCGAGCCGGGCCATCTCGGCCAGGCCGCGGGTGATGAGCGTCGCCATCGTGTTGGTGCCGAGGCCGAGGCCCGCGGCCATCCCGGTGCTGAGCGCGATGACGTTCTTGCACGCTCCGCCCAGCTCGCAGCCGACGACGTCGGTGTTGGTGTAGGGCCGGAAGTAGGAGTTGGCGCTGGCGCGCTGGATCGCGACCGCGCGCTCGTGGTCGGCGCAGGCGAGCACCGACGCGGACGGCTGCCCCGCAGCGATCTCCTTGGCCAGGTTCGGCCCGGTGACGACGACGACCTCGCCGGCGTTCACCGCGACGATCTCGGCGATCACCTCGCTCATCCGCTTGAGCGTGCCGAGTTCGACGCCCTTGGCCAGGCTGACGAGGATCGTGCCGGCCGGCAGCAGCGGCCGCCACTCCGAGAGGTTGGCCCGCAGGCTCTGGCTGGGCACGGCCAGCACCACGGCCTCGGCGCCGTCGAGGGCCTCGGCCGGGTCGGCGGTCGCGGTGATGTTCGCCGGCAGCGCGACGTCCGGCAGGTACGCGGAGTTGGCGTGCCGCTCGCGGATGTCCGTGGCGACCTGCTCACGGCGCGCCCACATGGTGACGTCGCGCCCGGCGTCGCCGAGGACCTTCGCGAACGCGGTGCCCCACGAACCGGCCCCGAGCACGGTGACCCGCTGGACGTCGGCGCGCATCAGGCGGTATCCCCCGGCTTCGCCGGCGGCGGTTCCTCGTGCCGGATCTCGCCGAGCAGCCGGGTCACGTCGTCCATCATCACCTTCGTGACCTCGCGCAGTTTCGCCGCGCTGCGCGTGTTGCCGCCGCGGTAGGCGGACAGGTCGAGCGGGTCGCCGACCGAGTGGGTGATGGTCTTGCGCGGGAACGGCGTGAACTTCTTGGTGTAGCCGTTGAAGATCTGGCTGGTGCCCCAGCGCGCGATCGGGATCACGGGGACGTCGTTCTGCAGCGCGAGCCGGGCGGCGCCGGTGAAGGACTCCTTCGGCCAGCCGGCCGGGTCCTTGGTGATGGTGCCCTCGGGGTAGATGACGACGAGCTTCCCCGCCGCGAGCGCGTCGTGGGCGGCCTTGAGACTGTCGCCGGCGGCGGCCGAGCCCCGCGAGACGGGGATCTGCCCCGCGCCGACGAAGATCTTCCCGAAGATCGGCGTCCGGGTCAGCGACTCCTTGCCGAGGAAGCGGGGAACGCGCTTCTGGCGGTGCACGAACACGGCGTCGACGACGGGGTCGAGGTGCGAGATGTGGTTCATCACCAGCAGCGCGGGCCCCTGCCGGGGAATCTTCTCGGTCCCGGCGTACACCCGCCGCCCGATCCCGGTCACCGGGTAGAACAGTACGGCGGCGAGCCCCACCCAGAAGCCGCCCTTTTCACGCCGGGCCACAGTCTTCCTCCTCCACAGCTCAAGTCCACCCTTGATCCTGCCGCGCCGGTCTCAGAGCGCTCGAGGGAGGGTGGCCGACGGCCCCCGAGCCCAGGTGAAACGCGCCTACCAGCCCGAGCCGGCCGGGCCCAGCCGGCCGGCCGGGGTGGGCGGGTGGGCCTGGCCGGGCTCGGCCGACCGGGGTGGGCGGGTGGGCCTGGCCGGGCTCGGCCGGCCGGATGGGCTCGGCCCGGCCGGATGGGCTCGGCCCGGCCGGATGGGCTCGGCCGGCCGGATGGGCTCGGCCCGGCCGGATGGGCTCGGCCCGGCCGGATGGGCTCGGCCCGGCCGGATGGGCTCGGCCCGGCCGGATGGGCTCGGCCCGGCCGGATGGGCTCGGCCCGGCCGGATGGGCTCGGCAGGGTCGGCCGGGGTGGGCGGTGGGGTGCTTCCCGGAGCGGCCCCAGCTCCCGGAGCAGGCGGCGGTCTCGAAGCTGATCCACTCCTGGCGCGGCTGCGCGGGCTCGGGGTCGTGTGTGTTAGGAGGTTCTAACCCTCCTAACACACACGACCAGCCGCGGCAGACCCGGAACAGCAGGCCGGGTCGGGGCAGGCAGGTCGGCGGCGCCTGCAGTCTGCAGGTCAGATGCTGGGCCGGACGGCTCACCGGCGCAGAGGGTCACCCAGCCGAGTGGAGCGCCAGGGCGGTCCGGGGCGCGGCGGCTCGAGGCCTCACCGCGAGCCGTCGGGATGTTGCCGAAGACTCCTTCTCGTCGCCGCACTGTGAACAACTCGCTTCCGATGTTCCACCCGCGCGAACTCACCCGCCCTCGCGCGAATGCCGGAGAACTGCCGCCTTCCCACCGTCGACAGCAGACCTTCAGCGCGCCCCCGCCGCGGCCGAACGGCCCGCAGATCCCCAGCAACAGGCCCAAATCCGCCGCCATCCCCGGCCCCAGACAGAGCCCACCCTCCCTGGGGGCCACCCCGTCTCAAGCGTATCGACCGGCCCGGACGAAAGCCGCGCCGAACGCACCTCCGGCCCGGAGTTGTCCACATCACGGTGGACCTGTGGACAACCACCCCGCCCGCGCCCCGGCTGCCGGGGTTTCGGGTAAAGATGGACGGGTGGACGTGGACCTGGTCGTGCCGATGAAACACCCCCGCGACGGCAAGTCGCGGCTGCGTGGTGCCGTGGACACCGAGCGCCATCCCGGGCTGGTGCTGGCGCTCGCCGCCGACACGCTCGCCGCCGTGGTCGCCACCGCGAACGTGCGGCGGGTGCTGCTCGTCGCCGCCGATCCCGATGCCGTCGCCGAACTGCGGGACCTCGGGATCGAGATCATCGGCGAAGGAGGCGAAAGAGGCCTCAACCAAGCCTTCCGGCACGGGGCCGACCTGCTCCGGCTGGACGACCCTGGCAGCGTGGTCGGCGCCCTGCAAGCCGACCTCCCCGCGCTGCGGGCGGGCGATCTGTCGGCCGCGCTCGTCGAGGCCGCGGGGCGGCGGGCCTTCGTCGCCGATCGGCAGGGCACCGGCACCACACTGCTGCTGGCCGCCCCCGGAGCGCCGCTCGACCCGCGGTTCGGGCCCGGCTCCGCGCGGGCGCACGAGGCTTCCGGAGCCGTCCCGCTCCGGGGCGGGCTGCCGTCGCTGCGCAGTGACGTCGACACGCCCGAAGACCTCGCCCACGTACGGACCCTCGGTGTCGGGAAACACACCACCGCCCGGCTAGGGGAACCATGCGCCGCACCCGGCTGAGCTGTTCATCTGACCTTCACCACGCTCGGAGCAAATCCGCGTGGCTTAGTGAAGAATGGGTCCCGTGAGCACAGACGACGGCAGCACGCCCGCACCGCGGAGGCGACGGAACACGACGACCGGGTCCTCGGAAACGCCGAAGGAAGCGCCGAAGAAGACCACCGCGGCCAAGAAGGTCCCGTCGAAGTCCACCGCCCGCGACACCGCGGCCCGTGCCACCGCCGGCAAGGCCAGGGTGCGCAAGAGCACGCCCGCGGCGTCGACCCCGCGCCGCCGCAGCGCCGCGCACGGCAACGCGCGCGGGGCCGAGGAGTTCCGGGCCGTCCCGTCGGCGCCGCCCGCCGTCACCACCACCTCGCCGACCGCGGCCGAGACGCTGCCGGACGACCGGTACTTCAACCGCGAGCTGTCGTGGCAGGACTTCAACGCCCGGGTGCTCGCGCTGGCCGAGGACGAGTCGCAGCCGCTGCTCGAACGGACGAAGTTCCTCGCCATCTTCGCGTCCAATCTGGACGAGTTCTACATGGTCCGCGTCGCCGGCCTGAAGCGCCGCGACGAGACCGGCCTGCTGGTGCGCAGCGCGGACGGGCTCACCCCGCGCGAGCAGCTGGACTACATCTCCAAGCGCAACCAGGACCTGGTCGAACGACAGACCGGCGCGTTCGAGAAGCACCTGCGCCCGCGGCTGGCCGAGCACGACATCCGGATCGTCGGCTGGACCGACCTCACCGGCGCCGACCAGCTGCGCCTGTCCAGCTACTTCTCCGAGCAGATCTTCCCGGTGCTGACGCCGCTGGCCGTCGACCCGGCGCACCCGTTCCCCTACATCTCCGGCCTGTCGCTCAACCTCGCCGTCACGGTCCGCGACCCGGAGGGCGGCACCGAGCGGTTCGCCCGCGTGAAGGTGCCGAGCAACGTGCCGCGCCTGATGCGCGTCGAAAACGAGCGCACCAGCCGCACCGCCACCTTCCTGCCCCTCGAAGAGCTGATCGCGGCGCACCTCGGCGAGCTGTTCACCGGCATGGACGTCACCGAGCACCACGTCTTCCGCGTCACCCGCAACGCCGACTTCGAGGTCGACGAGGACCGCGACGAAGACCTGCTCCAGGCCCTCGAACGCGAGCTGGCGCAACGCCGGTTCGGCCCGCCGGTGCGCCTCGAGGTCGCGCTGGACATGAGCGAGCACATGCTCGAGCTGCTGCTGCGCGAGCTGGACGTCGACCCGGCGGACGTCGTCGAGGTCCCCGGCCTGCTCGACCTGACCTGCCTGCACCAGCTGTCCGGGGTGGACCGCAAGGAGCTCAAGGACCGGCCGTTCGTGCCGGCGACGCACCCGGCGTTCGGCGAGCGCGAGACGCCGAAAAGCGTCTTCGCGACGCTGCGCGAGGGTGACGTCCTGGTCCACCACCCGTACGACTCGTTCTCCACGAGCGTGCAGCGGTTCATCGAGCAGGCCGCGGCCGACTCGAAGGTCCTCGCGATCAAGCAGACGCTGTACCGGACCTCGGGCGACTCCCCGATCGTCGACGCCCTGATCGACGCCGCGGAGGCGGGCAAGCAGGTCGTCGCGCTGGTCGAGATCAAGGCCCGGTTCGACGAGCAGGCCAACATCACCTGGGCGCGGACGCTGGAGCGCGCGGGCGTGCACGTCGTGTACGGCCTGGTCGGGCTGAAGACGCACTGCAAGGTGTCGATGATCGTGCGCCAGGAGGGCTCGACCATCCGCCGCTACTGCCACATCGGCACCGGCAACTACAACCCGAAGACCGCGCGGCTCTACGAGGACATCGGCCTGTTCACCGCCGACCCCAGCATCGGCGCCGACGTCACCGACCTGTTCAACGTGCTCACCGGCTACTCCCGGCAGGACACCTACCGGACGATCCTGACGTCGCCGCACGGCATCCGCCGCGGCATCGTGCGCGCGATCGGCGAGGAGATCGAGCTGGCCAGGGCCGGGCAGCAGGCCGGCATCCGGATCAAGTGCAACTCGCTGGTCGACGAGCAGGTCATCGACGCGCTCTACCACGCGTCGCAGGCCGGGGTGCCGGTCGAGATCGTGGTGCGCGGGATCTGCACGCTGAAGCCCGGCGTCGAAGGGCTGTCCGAGAACATCCACGTCCGGTCGATCCTCGGCCGGTTCCTGGAGCACTCGCGGATCTTCAACTTCCGCGCCGGCGGCACGCACTGGATCGGCAGCGCGGACATGATGCACCGCAACCTGGACCGGCGGATCGAGGCGCTGGTGCGGGTCAAGGACCCGAAGCTGACGCGCCAGCTCGACGACATCTTCGACTCGGCGCTGGACCCGGCGACGCGCTGCTGGGTGCTCACCGCGAGCGGCGAGTGGTCGCCGTTCCCGGCCGACGGTTCGCGGGTGCGCGACCACCAGCTCGAGCTCGCCAAGCTGCACGGGGCCGCCGGATGACCGAAGAGGTACGGGCGGCCGGCGCGGTGCTGTGGCGCCTCGCCGGGAGGGTGACCGAGGTCGCCCTGGTCCACCGCCCGCGGTACGGCGACTGGTCGCTGCCGAAGGGAAAGCTCGACCCGGGCGAGACGACGGCCGAGGCCGCTGTGCGGGAGGTCCGGGAGGAAACCGGGTTCCGCGCGGTCCTGGGCCGGTACCTGGCCCGGACGTCCTACCCGGTGCCCGCGAAGCACGGGTCCGGCACGGTGCCGAAGACCGTCGACTACTTCAGCGCGGAAGCCGTCTCCGGCGCGTTCGAGGACAACGACGAGGTCGACGAGCTGCGCTGGCTGGCACCGACCGCCGCGGAGAAACTGCTGACGCGGCACGAGGACGTGCGCGTGCTGCGCGCGTTCTGCGAGCTGCCGGTCGGGCTGACGACGCTGCTGCTGGTGCGGCACGCGAAAGCCGGCAAGCGCGACGGCTGGAACGGCGACGACGACCTCCGCCCGTTGTCCGAAGCGGGACTGCGGCAGGCGGCGGGACTGCGCCGGGTGCTGGCGTTGTCCGCCCCGGACCGGGTGCTGTCGGCGCCGCGGCTGCGCTGCGTCCAGACGGTGCACGGGATCGCCGAGGACATCGGCGCCGAGGTGCGCCACGAACCGCTGCTGTCCGAAGAGGGCTACTGGCCGGACCCGGTGCTGGGTCTCGCGCGGCTGCTGGCGATCGCCGGTGACGGCGGCACGCCCGTGGTGGCCAGCCAGGGCGGCGTGATCCCGGACCTGGTGAGCGCGCTGGCCGACCGCGACGGCGTCGAGCTGAGCGCCGCGCGCGGCGGTGTGGTGCCGAGCAAGAAGGGCTCGTTCTGGGTCCTGTCGTTCCGCCCGCCGACGGCCGAAACCGGCCCGGTGCTGGTGGCGGCGGACTACCACCCGAGCGCGCTGCCCGCCCCGGCTCCCAGCCGGCACTGACCCGAGCGCCACCGGCCTCCCGAGTTTCGCCGGCCCCCGAGCGCCCCAATGTGGCGTTGGGTGCGCTGGACGCACCCAACGCCACATTGGGTGCGTCTGACGCACCCAACGCCACATTGGGGCGTATGGGGGCAGGCGAAGCCGTCGAAGACAGCGCCGTGACAGTGGATGTTGGTGTACTGGTTCCGGTCCCCCGCTGGGCCGCGCCGGGCTAGGGGTACGGCGCGTCCTTCGCCGGGGGCTCTTCTGGTGGCACCGTGGCCAGCAGTGCCTGGATCTCCGGGACGCGGGGATCTCCGAGGCGCTGGCTGGCGGCCAGCGCCTCGGCCCAGTGGCCGCCGGCCTCGCGCGGCCGGCCCGTGTAGAGCTTGAGCCGGCCCAAGGTGATCTGGACGTCGATGGTGCCGTAGTCGGCGTTGAGCTCCTTCAGCTCGGCGAGCGCGTCGAGCCCCGCCTTCTCCGCTTCGTCGTGCCTGCCGGCACCTTCGAGGGCTTCGGCGACGTTCCCGAGGGCCAGCGCCGCGTGGTAGCGGTCGCCGAGGTCGGCGAAGGCTTCGTGCGCGGCCTGGGCGGCTTCGGCCGCGTGGTCGTAGTCGTGCAGGCCGATGCGGCTCGCGCTGACGTTGAGCAGCGCGTGCGGGACGAAGGTGCGCTGGCCGCGGTCGCGCGCGAGGTCGACGGCCTTGAGGGCGTAGCGCTCGGCTTCCGCGTACTCCGCGCGGACGTAGTAGGCCCCGGACAGGTTGGACAGGATCGCGACGGTCAGCGCCGTCCCGTTGCCGGTCTCGGACGCCGTCCGCGCTTCTTCCAGCGCTTCGAGGGCCTTGTCGGGCTGGAGGGTGCGCAGGTAGGCCGAACCGAGGTTGTTGGCGCTGTACTGGAGTCCGGTGTTGTCGCCGGCGTCGCGGGTGGCCGCGACGGCGATGCCGGCCGTCGCGATCCAGTCGTCGCGGTCGTGGCGTTCGGCGAAGAACCCGCGCAGCAGCCAGGCGAGCTTCCACGCGTGGGCGACCCAGCCGTGCTGCGCGGCGACGCCGACGAGCGCGGTCAGCGCCGGGCGTTCGGCGGTGTACCAGGCGATCGTGTCCTCGTGCTGCGCGAACCGGACCGCCGGCAGCGGCACGGGTTCGAGCGTGATGTCGTCGGTGAGCAGGTCGGGCCGGACGAGCTTGTTGGCCTCCGCGACGCCGGCGAGGTACCAGTCGACCAGGCGCCGCAGCGCCGCCTCCCGTTCCGCCGCGGTCGTTTCCGTCTCGACGAGCTCGCCGGCGTAGACGCGCAGCAGGTCGTGGAACTGGTAGCGGTCGGTGCTGGGCTGGTTGAGCAGGTGCGCGGCGGCGAGCTGGTCGGCGAGCTCACGCGCTTCGCGCAGGCCGGCGCCGGCGAGCGCGGCGGCCGAGGAGAGGCTGAAGGCCAGGCCCGGGTGCAGGCCCAGCAGCCGGAAGAACCGGGCGGCGGCCGGGCGCAACGCCTTGTAGGACCAGGAGAACGCCGCGCGCAGGTCGGTGCCGGCGTCCTGCGGGTCGCGCAGGGTGTCGAGCCGCAGCTTCTGGTCGCGCAGCTCTTCGACGATCCCGGCCAGCGAAACGCCGGAGAAGCGTGACGCGCGTTCGCCCGCGAGAGCCAGCGCCAGCGGCAGCCGGCCGCAGAGCTGCACGAGCTCCGCGACGGCGCCGGGTTCGGCGGCGATGCGCTGCGGCCCGACGCTCCCGGCGAGCAGCGCTTCGGCGTCGCGGTCGTCGAAGGAGCGCAGGGCGATGCGGCGGGCGCCGTCGCGGGCGACCAGGCCGCGCAGCTGGTTGCGGCTGGTCACGACGACGAGGTTGCCGGTGCCGGGCAGCAGCGGGCGGACCTGGTCGGCGTCGCGGGCGTTGTCGAGCAGCATCAGCGTGCGGCTGCCCGCCAGCCGGCTGCGCAGCAGGCCGGAGCGTTCCTCCACTGTGGAAGGCCACGTCTCGGGCGGGACGCCGAGCGCGCGCAGGAAGCCGGCCAGCGCCGTCTCCGGCGTGACGGGGGTGCCCGCGGAGTGCCCGCGCAGGTCGAGGAACAGCTGGCCACCGGGGAAGCGGTCCCGGACGCGGTGGGACCAGTGCACGGCCAGCGACGTCTTGCCGACGCCGGCGGTGCCTTCGATGACGACGATGCCGGACGCGCCGCCGGGCGGGAGGCGGTCCAGCTCGGCGAGTTCGGGGCCGCGGCCGGTGAAGCCGGCGACGTCGAAGGGCAGCTGACGCGGGACTTCGGTGCGGGCGGCGGGTTCGGCGTCGGCGGCGAGCAGCTCGGCGTGCAGGCGGCGCAGGTCTTCGCCCGGTTCGACGCCGAGCTCGTCGGCCAGCAGCGCGCGGAGCCCGGCGTAGCGCGACAGCGCCTCGGCGCGGCGCCCGGACCGGGCGAGCACGCGCACCAGCCGTTCCCACAAGGATTCCCGCAGCGGGTGCTGCGAGACGAGGTCGGTGAGCTCGGCGATCAGCCGCGCGTCCGGGACGAGCCCGCCGTCGAGGTCGATCCGCTGCTCGACGGCGAACAGGTACCGCTCGGTCAGCAGCGGCCCCCATTCGGCCGCCAGCGCGGGTGATCCGACGCCTTCGAGCGGAGTGCCGCCCCAGGTGCCGAGGGCGGTGGTGAGCAGGGTGCGGCGGTGCGCGGGCTCGGTGGTGGCCGCGGCCTGGTCCAGGGTGCGCAGGAAGCGCAGGGCGTCCACCCGGGACGGGTCCACGACCAGCCGGTACCCCTCCGGCTCGGTGACGACGGTGTCCTCGCCGCACAGGCGGCGCAGGCGCATCACGTACGTCTGCAGGCTCCCCCGGATGTGCGCGGGCGGCGCTTCGCCCCAGACGCCGCGCGCGAGGGTGTCGATCGAGACCAGGCGGCCCGCGGCCAGCGCGAGCGTCGCGAGCAGCGCGCGCTGGCGGGAACTGGTGAGCAGGACCGCTGAACCGTCGACGAGCACCTGGAAGGAACCGAGAAGCCGGATGTCGATGGTGGTCGCCCCCAGGTTCGCCTTGCTCGGCTGCCGGCCCCGCCGGACGCGGGTTCCGAGAAACGCAGCGTGGCATCACTCGGCCGGGCGCTCAAGCGACTTGGCGGAATTGATCGGAACCGGTCCCGGCGACGCGAGAGTAGCCCGAGTGGCGGTGTGCGTGTTCCTTTCGGGAAAGGCGTCCTCGCCGTGAGTAACTCTTACGGCACACGCGAATACCGCTCATGTTTTCGCAGAGTGGGCTCGTGTACCGGAACGGGCGGGATTGCTTCTGGCGCACCGGGGTGCGAACCAGGCAGGGCCCCGCGCTCGGTCGCGCGGGGCCCTGCCTGGGAAACTCGGGTGCCGCGGGTCAGCTCTTCTTGGCCGCGGTCGACGTCCGCCTGGCCGGCGTCTTCGCCGCGGTCGTCTTCGCTGCCGTGGTGGTCTTCGCCGCCGTGGTCGTCTTGGCTGCTGTGGTGCGGGTGGCGGCCGGCTTGCGGGCGGTGGTGGTCTTCGCCGCCGTCGCCTTCGGGGCCGCCTTCGCCCTCGTGGTGGTCGTCTTCGCCGGTGCGGCCTTGGCGGCCGTCGCCTTGGCCGCGGCGGGCTTCGCCGCCGTGCGGGTCGTGGCCGGCTTCGCCGCGGTGGCGCGGGTCCGCGTGGCCGTCGCCCGGGCCGTGGCGGGCTTCGCCGCGGCCGCGCGGGGTGTGGTGGCCCGCGTGCTGGTGGCCTTCGCCGGCGCGGACGCCTTCGCCACGGACGCACGAGTCGTCGTGGACGCCGCCGTGGCGCGCCGGACCGGAGCGGCCTTGGCCAGCTTCTTCGCGCCGGAGATGACGTCCTTGAAGGTCGTCCCCGCCCGGAAGGCGGGCACGTTGGTCTTCTTGACCTTCACGGCCTGACCGGTGCGCGGGTTGCGCGCGGTGCGAGCGGCACGGGCGCGCTTCTCGAACACGCCGAAGCCGGTGATGTTCACCTTCTCGCCCTTGTTGACCGTCCGGATGATGATGTCGACCAGACCGTCAACGGCCTGCGAAGCCACCTTCTTGTCGCCCAGACGCTCCGACAGCGCCTCGATCAGCTGGGCTTTGTTGGCCATCCAGTCCTCCAAGAAGGAAGTACCCGTCCACGGCCACCTCGGCCGACTAGCGACACGGTATTACCAACGCAGCACAAATTCCAACGGCTCGCGGAAACCTTCCCTTGCCCCGGGACGGGTTCCGCCTCGCGGACGAGCCCCTTGACGGGGCGCCGGAGGGCCGTTGGAAGCAGTGTGACGGCGAGCCACGGAGGGCGGGATTCCCGTTGCAGGGCAAGGGATCCCGCCCCCGCGGCCGGCCGGGGCCGGGCTAGCCGGCGGCGATCGGCGTGGTCGTCGGCTTCCAGGACGGACGGGTCGTCTCGAAGCCGTCGATCTCACCGGCATGGCGCAACGTGAGAGCGATGTCGTCGAGTCCTTCGAGCAGCCGCCAGCGGACGTATTCGTCGATCTGGAACGGCGCGGTGAAGTCCTTGGCCCGCACGGTCTTGGTCTCGAGGTCCACCGTGACCTCGGTGCCGGGCTCGTTCTCGAGCAGTTTCCAGAGCAGTTCGACGTCGTGCTGCTCGCACTGGGCGGCCACCAGGCCGCCCTTGCCGGAGTTGCCGCGGAAGATGTCGGCGAACCGGGCGGAGATGACGGCCCGGAAGCCGTAGTCCATCAGCGCCCAGACGGCGTGTTCGCGGGAGGAACCGGTGCCGAAGTCCGGTCCGGCGACGAGCACGCTGCCGGCGTTGAACGGCTCCTGGTTGAGGATGAACTGCTCGTCGCCGCGCCAGGCGGCGAACAGGCCGTCCTCGAAGCCGGTCCGGGTGACCCGCTTGAGGTAGACCGCCGGGATGATCTGGTCGGTGTCCACGTTGGACCGGCGCAGCGGGACGCCGACGCCGGTGTGCTGGGTGAACGGTTCCATGGTGGGAGCTCCTCTCGGGAGATCGGCAGTGGTCAGCGGGTGGCGGTGACGAGGTCTTCCGGCGACGACAGCGTGCCGCGCACGGCCGTCGCGGCGGCGACCAGCGGCGAGACCAGGTGCGTCCGGCCGCCCTTGCCCTGCCGGCCCTCGAAGTTGCGGTTCGACGTCGACGCGCTGCGCTCGCCCGGCTTCAGCTGGTCCGGGTTCATGCCGAGGCACATCGAGCAGCCGGCCTGCCGCCACTCGGCGCCCGCGTCGGTGAAGACCGTGTCGAGGCCTTCCTCCTCGGCGGCCTTGCGCACCCGCATCGAGCCGGGGACGACCAGCATCCGGACCGAGTCCGCCACCTTGCGCCCGCGCAGCACCTCGGCCGCGGCCCGCAGGTCCTCGATCCGGCCGTTGGTGCAGGAGCCGAGGAAGACGGTGTCGACCGAGATCTCGCGCAGCGGCGTCCCGGGCTTCAAGTCCATGTAGGACAGCGCTTTTTCAGCGGCAATGCGGTCGTTCTCGTCCGGGATCTGCTCCGGGTCGGGCACCTCGGCACCCAGCGGGAGGCCCTGGCCGGGGTTGGTGCCCCAGGTCACGAACGGCGTCAGCGCGCTCGCGTCGAGGTGCACCTCCTCGTCGAACTCCGCGCCGTCGTCGGTGCGCAGCTGCCGCCAGTTTTCGACCGCCGCGTCCCAATCGGCGCCCTTCGGCGAGTGCGGGCGGCCCTTGAGGTACTCGAACGTCGTCTCGTCCGGGCCGATCATCCCGGCGCGGGCGCCGGCCTCGATCGACATGTTGCACACGGTCATCCGGGCTTCCATCGACAGGGCTTCGATGGCCTTGCCGCGGTATTCGAGGATGTAGCCCTGGCCCCCGCCGGTGCCGATCTTCGCGATCACCGCGAGGATGACGTCCTTGGCCGTGACGCCGGGGCGCAGCTCGCCGTCGACCGTGATCGCCATCGTCTTGAACGGCCGCAGCGGCAACGTCTGGGTGGCCATGACGTGCTCGACCTCGGACGTGCCGATGCCGAAGGCGATGGAGCCGAACGCGCCGTGCGTGGACGTGTGGCTGTCGCCGCAGACCACCGTCATGCCCGGCTGGGTCAGGCCGAGCTGCGGGCCGATGACGTGCACGATGCCCTGCTCGGCGTCACCCATCGGGTGCAGCCGGACACCGAACTCCTTGCAGTTGCGGCGAAGGGTGTCGACCTGCGTGCGCGAGACCGGATCGGCGATGGGGAGCTCGATGTCCACGGTGGGGACGTTGTGGTCCTCGGTCGCGATGGTGAGGTCGGGGCGGCGCAGCGGCCGCCCGGCCAGCCGGAGGCCGTCGAAGGCCTGCGGGCTGGTCACTTCGTGCAGCAGGTGGAGGTCGATGTAGAGCAGGTCCGGTTCGGCGCCTTCGCCTCGGCGCACGAGGTGGCTTTCCCACACCTTCTCCGCGAGTGTGCGGGCCTTGCCGGTCGGGCTGGTCATCTCCGGCTCCTTCCACGGTTCATTGTGGTGGTGGAACTCGGGCGCACACCTGCGGAACTGGTGCGAGCCGCGAAGGGAGGGCGCAGCTCGAGTTCGGGTTTCCCAGATGCTGGACT
Organism: Amycolatopsis sp. WQ 127309; assembly: GCF_023023025.1. NCBI lineage: Bacteria > Bacillati > Actinomycetota > Actinomycetes > Pseudonocardiales > Pseudonocardiaceae > Amycolatopsis > Amycolatopsis sp. WQ 127309. Next base: position 4,609,282 of record NZ_CP095481.1, on the reverse strand, counting down.
TCCCAAAGTGCGGGACGCTAGTATCGGGTCGTGGGACAGCATAGCGGTATCGGAGTACTGGACAAAGCAGTGGCCGTTCTGCAGGCGGTCGCCGACGACCCCTGCGGCCTGGCGGAACTGTGCACGCGGACCGGGTTACCGCGGGCGACCGCGCACCGGCTCGCGGTCGGTCTCGAGGTGCACCGCCTGCTGCGTCGCGGACCGGACGGACGCTGGCGCCCGGGCACGGCACTGGCCGAACTCGCGGGTGGTTCGACCGACCCGCTGCTCGACGCCGCCGGCGTGGTCCTGCCCAAACTGCGGGACGTCACCGGCGAAAGCGTGCAGCTGTACCGGCGTGACGGCGTCCAGCGCGTGTGCGTCGCGACGGCCGAACCGCCGTCGGGCCTGCGCGACACGGTCCCGATCGGCTCCCGGCTGCCGATGACGGCGGGCTCGGGCGCGAAGGTGCTGGCGGCGTGGGCGGATCCGCACACGCAGCGCACGATCCTGGCGGACGCGGTCTTCGGCGAGCGCACGCTGCTGGAAGTCCGCCGCCGCGGCTGGGCGCAGAGCGTCGCCGAGCGCGAGCCGGGAGTGGCGAGCATCTCGGCGCCGGTCCGCGACTCGGCCGGCACGGTGGTCGCGGCGGTCTCGGTGTCCGGCCCGATCGAGCGCATCGGCCGCAAGCCGGGCGCCCGCTGGGCCGCGGACCTCCTCGCGGCGGCCGACGCGCTCCAGGAGCGTCTCTGACGTCACTCCCGCCTCAGGAGTCACACCAACGCCGTGAGGGACACCTTCAGGGATTCAGCGTCCCTGAAGGTGCCCCTCACGGCGTTCGGGGTCAGGCCTGGCCGGTTTCGAAGCGGGCGACCTTGCCGTCGCGGACCGTGAAGCTCCAGCGGGTGCGCATCGCGCCCCACGTCGCGTTCGAGTAGCTCGCGACGAACGAACGGCCGTCGTCCTGCGCCTTCTCGACCGTCAGGTGGCCGTCGCTCGAGAAGATCTCCCGCTCGGTCCACTCGCCGAGGTCGCGCTCGGTGCCGTCGTCGGACATCGTCGCGTCCGGGGTCAGCGCGGCCTGGAACGCCGTGCGGTCGCCCGCGTTCAGCGCGTCCACGAAGGCACGCACCGCCGGGTCGCCGATCTGGTCCGTCATGGGTTCATCCCACCAGGCGCCGGCCCGGCGTGCACCTTTTCGGGGGAACCTGGCCGCGGTGGCGTATTCGGTGACCGCGGTCACGTCTCCTTCCCGACGGAACCATGGAGGGGGCACACCATGTCCACCACGCTGAACCGCCGGGCGCTCGCGATGCTGCGGGCCGTCGGGGCCGGGCGGGCCGAGCTGACCTGCAGCTGCGAACCCGACCTGCGCGTCGACGGCCTGCCGTGCTGCGACCAGGCGACCGCGCACGACCTGGCCCGCGCCGGGCTGATCCGGCCGGCGCTCGGCCCGGCCGTCGCCGTCGGGCAGTGGGCGCGCGCGGAGCTGACCGACGACGGCCTCCTCGCGCTCGGCGCGGCACTTGCCGCCTGAGGGGCAACCGTTCGCCCCCCTCGCGCGTGTACGCGGCAACGAAGCACCGCGAGGGGGAAACATGAGGATCGCCGCAGGCCTGCTGGGCGTGGGCCTGGCCCTGACCGCCTGTACCGGACCCGGGGCGGAACCGGCCGCCCCGACCGTGACGGTGACCTCGCCGTTCCCGGTGGCGCCGACCGCGGATCCGGCCGTCCTGAGCTGGGTGGACGGCTTCTGTTCCGCGATCAACGGCTACCGCGTGCGCACCAACGCCGAGACCGGGCCGCCCGGAGCCCCTCCGACGACGGTCGCCGAGGCGCAGAAGGCGCTCTCCGTCCAGTTGGGCGGGATCGCGAACCGGACCGGTGAGGTGGTGGACAAGCTGGCGGCGCTGCCGCCGGCCCCGGAGCCGCTGGCGGAGCAGGTCCGGACGGCGTTCGTCACGAAGTTCACGACGTCCCGGGACCGCGCGGCCTCGGCGAAGACCGAGCTGGACCGGGCGAAGCCGGGCGACCAGGCGTCCCAGGACCCGGCGGGCGACGCCCTCGACCTGGCCCAGAAGGACATCGACGGCGTCTACGACCCGGTGGCCCCGCTGGCGGAGTCACCGAAGCTGATAGCCGCCGCCGCGGCCGCACCCGGCTGCAAGGCCTGAGCCGCTGGGGTCGGCCCGAAGTCCGTGAATGCCACATTCACGGACACTTGGTCCCTCGATGTGGCATTCACGGACTTGCGCGGGTCAGCGGTGCAGGGACGCCTTCAGCGGCAGGGAGCGGGACGAGTCGCCCACCTGGATCGTGAAGCCGCCGTGGACCGGGCGCCACGCCTTGTCCCAGATCGAGAAGTCGCGGGTGTCCAGCTTGATCGTCACGCGCTGGGCCTGCCCCGGCGCCAGCTGCACCCGCTCGAAGCCCTTGAGCTGGCGGGGCGGTTCGCCCGCGGCGGCCGGGAAGCCCAGGTACAGCTGCGCGACCTCGGCGCCCGCGCGGTGGCCGGTGTTGCGGACCGTGAACGTCGCCGTCGCGCCGTCGCCCGTGTTGCGGACCGACAGGCCCGAGAAGGCGAACGTCGTGTACGACAGGCCGTAGCCGAACGGGAACAGCGGCGCCTTGCCCTGCGCGTCGAACCAGCGGTAGCCGACCTGCAGACCTTCCGAGTACGAAGCCACGCCGTCGACGCCGGGGAACTGCTCGGGTGTGTTCGCCGGGGTGTCGGCGTCCGCCGCCGGGAACGTGATCGGGAGCTTCGCCGACGGGTTGCTGTCACCGAAGAGCACACCCGCCACCGCCGCGCCGTCCTGCTGGCCCGGGTACCAGGCCTGCAGGATCGCGGGCACCGACGACGCCCACGGCATGAGCACCGGGCCGCCGCTCTTCACCACGACCACCGTGTGCGGGTTGGCCGCGGCGACCGCCGCGACGAGCGCGTCCTGGTTGCCGTCCAGCGCCAGGCTCGGGCGGTCCTTGCCCTCCAGTTCGTTGTCGCCGACCATCACGACCGCGACGTCGGACGCCCCGGCCAGGGCCGCCGCCCGCGCGGGGTCACTGCCGTCGTCGAGCGTCACCGCGGCGCCCGGAACCCGCTGCCGGAGGCCCGCCAAGGGGTCCACTGTGGACGTCGGGATGACGGCGGAGCTGCCGCCACCGCCGGTCTTCGCCTGGGTCGCGAACGGGCCGATCAGCGCGATCGACCGCACCGCGGCGGAGTCGAGCGGCAACTGCGCGTGTTCGTTGCGCAGCAGCACCATGCCGCGCTCGGCGAACTGCTTCGCGGCCGCGTCGTGCTCGGCGGCCGGCAACGGCGTGAGCACCGGCGGGTGGTCGAACTGGCCGAAGGCGAACATCGTCCGCAACCGCGGCAGCAGCAGCTGGTCGACGCGCTGCTCGGTGACCTGCCCGGCGAGCACCGCCTGCTTCAGCTTGTCGCCGTACCAGGTGCCGTCGATCATCTCGAGGTTCATGCCCGCGTTCGCCGAGCCGACCGTGCTGTGCGCGGCGCCCCAGTCGGACTGCACGAACCCCTTGAAGCCCCAGTCGTCGCGCAGCTTTCCCTGCAGCAGCGCGGGGTTCTCGCACGTGAAGACGCCGTTGATCTTCGGGTAGGCGCACATCACCGACCCGGCCCGGCCTTCGGTGACGGCCTGTTCGAAGTGCGGCAGGTAGATCTCGTTGAGCGTGCGCTCGTCGATGTGCTCGTCGATGCTCTGCCGCTGCGTCTCCTGGTTGTTCGCCGCGTAGTGCTTGACCTCGGCGATGGTGCCGTTCTCCTGGATGCCGCGGATGTCGGCGGCGGCCAGCGCCCCGGCGAGCACCGGGTCCTCCCCCATGCCCTCGAACGTCCGGCCGTTGCGCGGGACGCGCGCGATGTTGATGTCGGGCGCCTCGGACACGTTGTGCGCGAGCGCGCGGGTCTCACTGCCGATCAGCCGGCCGTAGCGGCGCGCGGCGTCGGTGTCGAACGTCGAGGCCAGCGCCATCGTGGCGGGCAGCGCGGTCGCCGGTTTCTGCGGTTTGTCGTCGGCCGGGCCCATGCCGGCCGGGCCGTTGGCGATCCGGAACCCGGGCACGCCGAGCCGCGGGATCGGCGGCACGAACCGCTGGTGCTCGGCGTCGGGCTGCAGGTGCAGCTGGGAGATCTTCTCGTCCAGGGTCATCGCCGCGACCAGTTCCGCGGCGCGGCGATCGGGCGACTGCCGGGCGTCGCGCCACGGCTGAGCGGCGGCCATCCCGGTGAGCGGGACCGTCAGCGAAAGCCCCAGCAACGAGGCAAGAACCATTCGGCCATAACGCATCGAGTCTCCCTCGCCACTGAACGGGACCAAGCCGGGGAGAAGGTAACGCATACGTGGCAACAAAACATAGACTCGATGGTCGTTCACGTACATGAACATTCCCGGTGCTCAACCGTTTTCGCGGCTCACGCGTGGAGGAGGCGAGGAACGAGGGAGGACGAGGGATGTTCAAGAAAACACTGATCGGCGTAATGGTGGCGGGCGCGGCGACGCTGACCCTGGCGGCCCCGGCGAGCGCCGCCGACGAGGTCTGGTGGGGCCTGACCGCGCAGGTGGAACCGGGCGGCCGGATCGACGCGACGGTCTACGCGGGCATGGGCCACGGCTGCACCCCGAAGGGACCGGTCACGTCGGCGGGCTTCGCCGCGCCGCTCGACTGGACCGAAGGCGGCAACTTCGGCAAGTACGGCGGGCACACCAAGGCGATCCAGCGGCCCGGCAAGTACACCGCGTCGTTCCCGTGCTCGGACGGCCGGAAGGCGACGGCGTCCTTCACCATCCTGGGCACCCCGCCGCCCACCACCACGACGTCCAAGCCGAAGCCGCCGACCACGAAGCCGAAGCCGCCGGCGACGTCGACGAAGCCCGCCAAGCCGGTGAAACCGCAGGTCGCGGTCAAGCCGGCCGGCGCACCGCAGACCGGGGACGGGTCGCTGAGCTGACCCTCCACAAAGGACCCCCGGGCCGGTCGCATCCCCAGTCGGCCGCCCCGGGGCCCGGCTCAGCGTGACGCGGCCAGCCGCAGCGCCCGGTAGACGAACTGCTGGTCGCCGAGCCGGTGCCGCAGGTCGCGCTCCAGCCCGGCGATCGGGTACAGGTTCTGCGGCGCCCGCGAGTCCTTGTACGGCACCGACGCGAAGCGCCCCAGCACCGACTGCGTGACGTTCGCCAGGTCCGTCACCTCTTCGCGCGCGAGGTGCGGGGCCGCCTCGACGCGCACCACCCCCGACCACGGCGGGCCGCCGTCCGAGGGCAGGCGCAGGTACCAGGAGTGCCGGACCCACGTCGTGCCCATCAGGAACACCGGCGTGCGCTGGTGCGGGGTGAGCTCGCCGACCATCGCGTTGAGCTCGCCCGGCAGGTAGGTCGTCTGGTGGCTCTTGATGAACCCGACGGCCCGGGGCAGGTGCGTGCGCCCGCTCAGCGGGCCGTCGACGACGAGCAGGTCGTGGGCGACGTGCCCGGCGATCGCCCGGCGCGCTTCCTCGGCCGTCGCCAGCTCGACGTCGGCCAGCTCGCTCTGCAACGCCGACGACAGCACCACGGCGAGGGGCTTGTCGTCCTTGGCCGTCGCGCGGAACGCCTCGTACCGCCCGGCCGTCGTCTCGATACCGGCGGCTTCCGGCGCGACGGTGAACAGCCCGCGCCGGACGTTGGCGGCGACGACGTGCGCCCGGCCCGCGCAGCAGCACACCACCCCGGCCGCGTAGGACGCGCAGATCCCGATGGACGCGGAGTTCGCGCCGTCCGGGTCGTCGATCCAGACGCGGGCGTCGATGCGGCGGACGCCGTCCACGAACAGCACCGCGTCCGGCGGCGACGGCACCGGCGACGGGTCGATCGGCGCCCACTCGGCGGCCGGGACCTCGACGTCGAGCTCGACCTCGGCCTGCGACCGGGCGAGCTCCTCGGCCTCCATCGAGCTGCCGTAACCCGGGTCCCAGGCGTCGATGTTGAAGCTCATCCCCGCCACCGCGGTCATGCGCCCTCCCTGGTGATGTGCGAGCCGCTGCCGTCGCGGGTGACCAGGAACCGGACCGGCACGCGCTCGGCCAGCGCCGGCACGTGCGTGATCACGCCGACCATCCGCGTGCCGGAGGCCGACAGGTTCTCCAAAGTGGACGCTACGACGTCGAGGGTCGCCTCGTCGAGCGTCCCGAAGCCCTCGTCGAGGAAGATCGACTCCAGCTTGGTCGCGCCGGCCACGGCCATGGCGCCCAGCTGGGACGACAGCGCGAGGGCGAGCGCCAGCGACGCCTGGAAGGTCTCCCCGCCCGACAGCGTCTTCACCGGGCGGCGGGCGTCGGCCTCGTTGTGGTCCACCACCAGGAAGTCGCCCTTGTCGTGGGTCAGCTCGAACTGCCCGCCGGACAGCTCCAGCAGCGACGCGGACGCCTCGGCGACCAGCGTGTCGAGCGCCCCGGCGATCAGCCAGCGCGGGAACTTGTCCGAGCGCAGGAGATCCGCGAGCAGCTTCGCGACCTGCGACTCCGACTCCGCGCCCGCGATGTCGCCGCGCAGGCCTTCGACGTGGGCCACCCGCCGCCGCAGCTCGGTGTGGTCGGCCTCGGCGCGGGCGCGCGCGGTGGCCAGCGCCACCGGCACCCGGTCGCGCACCGGCCCCGCCGGCAGGGTGATCCCGAGCGCGGTGACGTCGTCGGCGACCTGCTGTTCGGCCCCGCGCAACGCTTCCGCGGCGGAACCCTCGGCGGTCTCGGCGGCGGCCAGCCGCGCACGGCGTTCGGTCGCCTGCCCGGCCGCCCAGTCCGTCAGCGACGTCCAGGCGTCCAGGAGGCTTTCGCCGTCGATCGGCGGTGCGCCGAAGCCGACGAGGGGATCGCGCGCCCGGGACAGCTTCTGCCGCTCGGCCTCGACTTCCTTGCTCACGCGCGCCTGGCCGTCGATGGCCTGCTTCGCCGCGGCACGCGCGGTGCGCAGCTCCGCGTCGGCGGCACGCGCGGCTTCTTCGAGCGACGCGACCTGCGCCAGCCGCGCGGTGACGACGTCGGCGGACGGCGCTTCGGCGAGCGTCACGATCAGTTCGTCACGGCGGCGCGTGGTGGTGTCCAGCCGGGTGCGCGCCGACTGCTCGGCCAGGCCCGCGTCGTTCGCCTGCGTGCGGCGGGTTTCGGCGGTCCGCTCGGCCGACGCGAGGTCGTCCGCCGCGACGACGGCTTCCTTGCCCGCGGCTTCGGCGGCCGCTTCGAGCGCCCCCGACGCGGTGCGCCGTGCCTCGAGCGCCGACGCCGCCCACGCCGTGAGCCGCTGCCAGCCCGCCGCGACGTCGTCGGCGTCGATCCCCGGCGCACCCAGCTCCACCAGCGGATCCCGGGCCGCCCGCAGGGCTTCCCGGGCCGCCACGGCCGACTTCTCGACGACTTCGGCGTCGCGCTGGGCCGCCGTGCGCTCGGCGCGGGCCGCCGCCAGTTCGGCGTCGGCGGCGCGGGCGGCCTCGATGACGCGGGCGCGGGCGTCGAGCGTCGCGGACAGCCATTCCCCTCGCTCGCGCACGGCGGCGATGAGATCGGCGAAGTCCTGCTCGGAAGAACCGGCTTCGACCGGGCGCAGCAGCACAGCCGACTCCGGCGGGCCTTCGACGTCCGCGAGGGCCACGCGCAGCTCTTCCGCCTGCGCGGCCGCCGAAGCGGACTGGTCGGCGTCGCGGTCCACGGCCCGTTCCAGCTTGCGGACGGCGGTTTCGGCCGCCGCGCGCCGCTGCTCGGCCTGGTCCTGGCGCTCGCGGGCCTCGGCGAGGTGGGCGTGGCCGTCGTGCGCCGGCACGGCCGAGACTTCCTGCTCGCACACCGGGCACGGGTGCCCGACGGCGAGCCCGGCCCGCAGGACCAGCGCCTGCCCGGCGCGTTCGGCGTCGGTCACCGCGGTCCGAGCCGCGGTGAGTTCGGCGTCGGACGCGGTGAAAGCCGTCCGCGCCGCGTCGAGTTCCGTGCGGCGGGCCGCGTGCTCCGGCAGGGCTTTGCGCTGGGTCTCGGCCACCGTGTAGAGGGTGCGGGCGTCGGTCCGGGCCGCGGTGAGCGCGGCACCGTCCGGCTGGGCGGCCAGCGCGGCGCGCGCTTCGGCGTCGGCGGTCTCGGCCGCGGTCAGCCGGGATGCCGCCGCCGTCACGCGCTTCGCGACGCGCGCGGACTCCGCGGACAGGTCACCGAGATCCGCCGGCGGCCGCAGCCCGGCCAGCCGGTCCCGCTCGCCGCGGACGCGCGCGGCGTCGGCGGCGGCGTTCTCGGCGGCCCGCGCGGTGGTGTCGTGGGTCTTGCGGGCCGCGTCGACGATCGCCACCGCGCCGGCCACCGCCGTCGCTGCGGTGTCCTTCGCCTGCGACGCCGTCTTCGCGCCTTCGGCCAGGCCGGGGAGGGCCTCCTCGGCCGCGCCGAGTTCCGTGCGGGCGGCGCGGATCCGCTCCAGCTCGCCCCGGTCGGGCGCGGCGGCTAGCGCGGCGCGGGCCGCTTCGTCCGCCGTCTCGGCCGAGTCGAGGGTGCTCCGCGCGGCTGTGGCCGCCTCCGCCGCGGTCCGGCGCCGGGCTTCGAGATCTTCGACGCCGTCAGGGCGTTCCAGCGCGTCGAGGACCGCGAGGTCCCGGGTGAGCGTGGTGACGAGCTGCCGGGCTTCGTCGTGCGCGCGGGTCGCGTCGGTCAACCCCGGCAACGCCGTTTCGACCCGCGCGTCCAGTTCGGCCAGCGCGGTCATGCGCGCGGCCAGGGCCTCGACGGCTTCCTCGGTCGCGTCGGCGTAACTGCCGAGCTGCTCTTCCAGGACTTTCGCGCGCTGCGCCTGCTGCTCGGCGGTCACGTTGGCGCGGCGGCCGATCCGCTCGTAGACCTCCAGGCCCAGCAGCTTGATGAGGATCTTCTGCCGGTCGGCGGCCTTGGCGTGCAGGAACTCCGCGAAGTCGCCCTGCGGCAGCGCGACGCAGGTGCAGAAGTGCTTGAACGTCAACCCGAGCAGACGTTCGATCGCCGGCGTCACCTCGGAGTCCGCGGCGACGGCGTCGGCCTCGTCGTCCGGGCCGCCGAGCGCGGCGTTGTCGGCGAGCCGCTCCAGGCGGACGTTCTTCACGCTGACCGTGGGTTTCTTACCGCCGCTGCGGCGGACTTCGCGCACCACGTGGTAGCGCGTGCCGCCCGCGTCGAAGACCAGCCGCACGGTCGCGCGGTTCGCCGTCGGAGCCAGTGCTGGCGCCACGAGACCTTCGTGGTCCCAGCGGGCGACCGAACCGTAGAGGGCGAAGGTGAGCGCGTCGATGACCGTGCTCTTGCCGGCGCCGGTCGGCCCCACGAGCGCGAAGTAGTCCGTGTCCTCGAAGCTGACTTCGGTCTTCTCGCGGAACGACGCGAAGCCGGTCATCTCCAGCAGTACCGGTCGCATGTCACACCCCGCTCGTCTCGTCGTCGTGCAGCCGCGCGAAGAGCGCCTGCACCCTCTTGTCCGCCACCGTCCGCTCGTCGCAGTACGCCGCGAACAGCTCACCCGGTGACCGGTCCGCCACCGCGCGTTCGCCGCCCGACGCCGTGATCGGCGCCGCGAACTCCGGGTCGATGCGGATCTCCAGGGCGTTGGGCAGGGCTTCCTGGATCTCCTCCCGCAGCCCGGCCCGGGTCGCTTCCCGGACGTAGACACGCAGGTAGTCCTCGCCGAACTCCGCGGCCCGGCCGACGAGTTCCGCCACCGTGCCGTGGACGGTGCGCAGCTTCCGCCCCGACGTCAGCGGGATTTCGGTGATCTTCGCGGGCGTGCTCGGCGTCACCTCCACCGACAGCACGACGCTCGTGTTGTCCTGCTCGCCGAAATCGACGGGCATCGGCGCGCCGCTGTAGTGCACCGGGCAGGCCGCCGGCAGCGACTGGCGCCGGTGCAGGTGCCCGAGCGCGACGTAGTGCGGGTCGGCGCCGAACGCCGTCGCCGGCACGTGGTACTCGAAGATGGACTGGGCCGCGCGTTCGCCGCCGCCCATCGCCCCGCCCGTCACGGTCAGGTGCGCCATGACGAGGTTGACGGCGCCGTCGGTGAAGCCGGACTTGAGGTGCTCCAGGATGTCGCGCACGCGCTGGTCGTACTGGCCGACGTTGTCCGCCGGCGTCCCGGCGAGCAGCTCCGCGGCGCGCACCGCGTAGCGCTGGGAAAGGAAGGGCAGCACGGCGACGTTGACGCGCTCGCCCGTCGAACGCGCGTCGAACGACACGACACCGCCGTCGGCGACCGGGCGCGGGTCGCCGGACAGCTGGATGCCCGCGGCCCGCAGCAGCGGCCGGTACGCCTCGAACGTCGCGGCGTGGTCGTGGTTCCCGGCGATCGCCAGGACCTCGGCACCGGTTTCGCGCAGCGCCATCAGGGCCTGCACCACGAGTTCCTGCGCGGCGGCCGACGGCGCCGACGTCTCGTAGAGGTCACCCGCGATCAGGATCGCGTCGAAGGCCTCCTTCCGCGCGATCCGGACGATCTCGCCGAGCACGGCGCGCTGCTCGTCCAGGCGGTTGCGGCCCTTGAGCGTCTTGCCGACGTGCCAGTCGGAGGTGTGCAGGAACTTCACGCGGCGTCCTTCCGTTCTTCGCCTGTGGCCGGGGGGGGCTCAGAAAGGTGGTGGGTCGTCGCCGAACGGGTCGCTGCTGCCGCGCGTGGGCAGGCCCGCGAACGGATCGGCGTTCTTGGACACGGCCGTCGTGGTCGGGACCTGTCCCGCCTCGGAGAGCCGCGTGGCCCAGGCCGGGAACGGGAAGCCGACCGCGATCGGCACCGGGATCTCCGGCTGGCTCACGAACATCGTGCCGGGCGTCGCGAGCGTCGCGCGGACCCGCTGGCTGGCCGGGAGGAAGCCGTACTCGGGGCGCGAGGCCTCCGCGGCGTCGAGGCGGCCGACGATCCGGATCGAGCTGTTGCTGACGATCCGGCGTTCGACCTCGGACGCGGTCTGCTGCGCGCCGATCAGGATCACACCGAGGGAGCGGCCGCGCTCGGCGATGTCCAGCAGGACTTCCTTGATCGGGCTGCTGCCTTCGCGCGGCGCGTACTTGTTGAGCTCGTCCAGCATCGTGAACAGCAGCCCGCCCGCGCCGGCCGCTTCCTTGCGCGCGGTCTCCGCGGCGAGCGTGACGCCGACGACGAACCGCTGCGCGCGCTCGACGAGGTTGTGGATGTCCACCACGGTCACCTGCTGGTTCTCCGTGGAGAGCTTGCGCGCGGCGTGGTCGGTGAGGTCGCCGCGGATGAGGCCGTTGAGCGCGCGCTGGCTCGAGCGCAGGCGGCGGATGAACGCGTTGACCGTGCCCGCGCCGGTGACCGCACCCGCCCAGCTCGCGCGGGTTTCCTCGTCGGTGACGCGGTCGCAGATGACGTCGATCAGCTCGGCGTAGGTGCGGCACAGCACGCCGTCGACGTTGGCGGCGCCGTCCTTCCCGGCCGGCGTCGTGTCCAGCCGCAACCGGTTCGCGACCTGGTGGATGACCATCGTGTACTGGTTGCGCTCGTCCTCGGCGTCGGCGAACACGTAGGGCAGCAGGTCGGTCGCGCAGAACTCCGCGATGGTCCACCAGAAGGCGCCGACGCCGGTGGTCCGCCCGGTGACGTAAGGCTTCCCCGTGGTGTCCGACGGCGTCGGCGGCGCGTAGAACCCGACCGAGGCGAAGGGCTCCGCGGGCAGGCCCAGCTTGGCGTACTCCTCCTGCAGCTTGGCGTCGAGGTGGATGTTCGGGGTGTCGAGGAACAGCAGGTCCTCGCCCTTGACCGAGAACACCAGGGCCTTGGCGTTGTGGGCGTTGGACAGGGCGCCGCCGCGGAAGATCGAGTGCAGCAGGAACAACGCGAACGACGTCTTCGTGGCGACGCCGGACACCCCGCTGATGCTGACGTGCGCACCGCGCGTGCCGTCGAGGAAGTCCAGGTTGAGGAACACCGGTTCGCCGTCGCGGCCCAGGCCGACCGCCACCTGGCGGCTCATGTTGTCGAAGTACAGCGCCTGCGCGCGATCCTCCCCCACCGCACGGGAGACCACGGCGCCCGGCCGCGGCGGCACGTAGCACTCGGGCTCGACGCGGGTGGTCGCGATCTCGGCGATCTCCTGCACCTGCGCGGGCAGGACTCCGTCCGAGATCAGGAAGACGTCGCTGCCGAAGCTGGCGCCTTCGTGCCGCGCGCTCACCTGCGTCACGACGCCGTAGGACACGACTTCGCCGCGCCCCGGCAGCTCCCGCCGTGTCACGACCACGTCGTCGAGCTGCAGATAGGCTTCCGGATCGATGGCCACGCAGAACTGCAGCGGCGTCGAATCCTCGGTGCCCGCCACCCGTCCGACCACGGTGGTGAGAGTCTCCTGGTCCACGGTTCTCCCTGTCCGCCCGGCGCTTCCTCCGGCCGCAGACTAGCCCGCCGGAAGTCCGCGGCTCCGGCCAACACGGCGTTGCGGCCGCTCGGTACCGGAGACGTCACCGCCCGCCATGGCTGGGCCGAACGAGTGAGTTCACCCTTCGGGGAAGATCTTTTAGTCACCACAGGCATTTCGGGCGGCACCCGGCCGGGGTCCCGCACGCCGGAAAGGTCGTCCCGGCGGGGCCCGGCGTTACCGCCCGGCACCGCGCTTCCCCCGGGCCGCCGTCCGGACTTCCGCTGGCTCCAGGGTGAAGCGGCCTCGCCGCGGGGTCCGGCGGGCCGCGCGGGGGCCACCGGCGGGCCCGCGATCCCCGATCGCAGCGCGGGATCGGGGCCGGAGTGGCCTCAGCCACACGCCGGACGCGCCCGGCCCGGCGTGTCGGCGAAAAAGTCTTCCGGGACCCCACCGGTCCTATATGGACGACCACTGTGGACGGCACCGGAACCAGGTTTTGCCTGCTCAGGGCCATGGTCGGCTTCCCGGGACCGTTGCGGGCGGGATCGGGCAAGCCCCTCTCAGAGGGCGGAACCCGCCCCCGTACAAGGAAATATTTCGACCCCCAGTTGGATTTTGTGCGGTATTGGTAATACCGTGTGCAGTGTCGGCCGAGATGGGCCGTGTACAAGTTCCACTATGGAGGACTGGAATGACGAACAAGGCCCAGCTGATCGAGGCGCTGTCTGAGCGTTTGGGCGACAAGAAGGTGGCTTCGCAGGCCGTTGACGGTCTGGTCGACATCATCATCCGGACGGTCAACAAGGGCGAGAAGGTGAACATCACCGGCTTCGGCGTGTTCGAGAAGCGCGCCCGTGCGGCCCGCACCGCTCGCAACCCGCGTACCGGTGAAGCCGTTCGCGTGAAGAAGACCAACGTCCCCGCCTTCCGCGCCGGCACCACCTTCAAGGACGTCATCTCCGGCACGAAGAAGCTGCCGAAGGCGACCCCGGTCAAGCGTGCGACCGCCGCCACCACGACCACGCGTGCGGCTGTCGCCAAGGCGTCCGCCCCGGCGAAGGCCACCAGCACGCGGGCCACCACGCCCCGCGCGGCCGCGGCCAAGCCGGCCACCGCCCGCGCGACGGCCACCCGCACGCGCGCCACCACGGCGAAGCCGGCCGCCAAGGCCACCGCGACCAAGGCGGCGACCACCACCAAGGCCGCCCCGAAGACCGCGGCCGCCAAGGCCGCCCCGGCCAAGGCCACCGCCGCGAAGGCCACCACCACCCGGGCGAAGGCAGCGGCCAAGCCGGCCGCCACCAAGACCGCGGCGGCGAAGAAGCCCGCCGCAGCCAAGGCCCCGGCCAAGCGCACGTCGGCCGCCAAGAAGAAGTGAAGTAGCTTCTGACGCCGGAAGGGCCCCGCACCAGTGGTGCGGGGCCCTTCCGCATGTCCGGGGGTTGTTCGGGTCCTGCCCGGTGTCCGGCTGGGCCTGGGCCTCCGGCCGGGCTTGGGCATCGTTGCGGGTCTGGGTCTACGGCCGGGTCTGGGTCTACAGCCGGGTCTGGGCATCCGGCTGGGCCTGGGCATCGTGGCGAGGTCTCGGTCTCCGGCTGGGCTTGGGCGTCCAGCAGACTCTGGGTCTCCGGCTGGGTCTGGGCATCGTGGCGGGATCTGGGCATACGGCCGGGTCTGTCGTCCGGCAGACTCTGGGTCTACAGCCGGGTCTGGGCATCGTGGCGGGATCTGGGCATACGGCCGGGTCTGTCGTCCGGCAGGGTCGGGTCTCCGGCCGGTCCCGGCATTGTGGCCGGGCCCGGGCATCGCCGACGGGCCGGGCATCACGACCGAGCCTGGGCCTCACCGACGGCTGGGCATCGCGGACGGCCGGTTGGAACCGGGCCGCTGTCTGCATCTCGGCTGGGCTGCTACCCCGGAGTCGAGCTGCCGCCCGCAGGCGTTGACCTCGAAATCGAGCCGCCGCCCCGCCAAGGGGACCGCAGGCATTGACCAGCACCAACCAGGCGCCCGCAGCGCCGCGAGCCCTGACCAGCGCCATGTACGTGCGGCTTCACCGGTGAGAGCGCTGCCCGGTCCCGGTCAACGCCACGGCTCCGCCGCTGCGGCAGCAGCTCGGCGCCGCTCAGTCCCTTGCGGTTCTGCTACGGCGGCGGCCGCCAAGCCCAGCCGGTCCTCGCGGTTCTGCTACTACGGCGGCCGCCGAGCCCGGCAGGTCTTTGCGGCCCCACTGCCCCGGCGACTGCCCAAGCCCGGTCAGCTCCTCGCGGGTTTCACTACCGCGCCGACTACCCGAGCCCGTTGAGCGGACGCGGTGCCGCTGGCGCACCGGCCGATCGAGGCCGGTCGATGCTTGCGGTCCCGGAGGCGTGCGGCGACTGCTCAGGCCCGGTCAGTGCCTGGGATACCGCTGGTGGGGCCACCGATCGAGGTCGGTCAGCGCTTGCGGCTTCCCGCTGCGGCAGCAGCTCGATGCCGGTGAGTGCCGGCGGTCCTCCTGGTACAGCGACTGCTCGGTCCCGGTCAGTGGGCGCACCGGCCAATCGGCACCGGTCAGTGCGCGCGATTCCGCTGGTGCGGCAGCAGCTCAAGCCCCGGCCGGCCGGTGCACCGGCCGAACAGTCCCGGTCAGCGCGCACAGTTCCGCCGAAACGGCGGCCGCTCGGCGCCGTCGGTACGCTGCGATTCCGCTGACACAGGAGCCATCAGGGCCAGTCAGTACCTTCGACACCGCCGATGCGGCAGCTGCTCGAGCCCGGCCAGCGCGCGGCACCGCCGGTGCACCCCCAATCGGTCCCGGTTCAGCACGCGCGGTTCCGCCGATCCGGCGGCCGCTCGGCGCCGTCGGTACTTGCGATTCACTGGTACAGGGGCCAATCGGTGCTGGTCCGTGCGCGCGGTTCCGCCGGTGCGGCAGCGGCCCAAGCCCGGCCGGCGCGCGGCACCGCCGGTACACCGCCCAAACGGTCCCAGTCAGCACCCGCCGATCCAGCGGCCGCTCGGTGCCGGCAGTGCCCGCGATTCCGCGGCTGCGGCAGCAGCTCAAGCCCGGCCAATGCACAGCGCCGCCGGTACCGCGGCCACTCGCTCCCGGTCAGAGCCTGCGGCTCCACCGCCGCAACAGCGACCCCAGGCCCGTGAGCGCGCAAGATTCCGCTGGTGCAACAGCAGCCCAGGCCCGGTCAACGCGCACGGTTCCGCTGGTGCCGGGTCACGTCGATGAGGGCCGCTCCGGACACCGCCCACGTCTCGCGACCCAGGCGCCTTGCGTGGCGCTCCTGGATCGCCGTCAGATCTCGGCCTGGCCACTTGGCCTGGGGCTGACCAGCTTGGCTCTGCGGTCCGCCGCGTCCGGGCGGCGCTCGACGTAGCCCAAGGTCTCCAGCCGTCGATCAGCTTGCCGATCACCTGCTTGTGCCGGCCCGACAGGCGGGACAGCTCCGGCGCGCTCTCCAGGTGGGCCAGTACCGCGCCGTGGCGGGGGTGCAGGTCGGCGAAGCCTCGGGCGGCCGGCCTCGCGAAGAACTCACCCTGCGCCGCGAACAGCAGCCGCCCGGGCTGGACGCCTGGATCCGGGTCGGATTCGGCCCGCGGGACGTCGGCCGGGAGGTTCGCCGCTCGCACCACCGCGAACAGGGAGTGTAGTCGCGCTGCCAATTATTCCGCGGGCAGTGTGATGAGCGTATGGCCCGATCCGAATCCGGGTTCCCGGCCGGATTTGGAACGAGTCCGTTATTCGGCCGGTGCGAATGTCTCGCGAATGCCCGATGTCCGGGATGAAGCAGCTCCGAATTCTTCACCGTCACCGAGCTGACGATCCCGGCGATCGCGGCTTCGGCGTCCGGATCGCACGGGTTGGCGCCTGGCGGTCACTGGAACAGACCAATTTCGGCCCGGCTGAACCGAGCAAGATCTCCCGGCCCTACCGGCGGGTGCTAGCGGCGCGCGAGCATCGGAACCTCCGTGCTGACCCCGGGATGTGGCCATGAAACGGATCGCCGTCCTCTTGCTCCTGGCCGTCGCCTGCCTGGTTCCGACGTCGAGTGCCGACGCCGGGCAGACCGGGCTGCGGGCCGCCGATCCGAGCGTGCTGCGCGTCGGTTCCACCTACTTCGCCGCGCAGTCCACCGGGGGCGGGATCGCCGTGCGGCAGGGTTCCTCCCCCGACGCCGCGGCGAGTGCGCCCGCCCGGCAGGTCTGGTCCGACACCCGGGGCCGCGGCGAGGTGTGGGCGCCGGAGATCGTCGTCGACGGCGGGCGGTTCTACATCTACTTCTCGGCCGGGACCGGCACCGCGCACCGGATGTACGTCATCAGCTCCGCCGTCGCCGACAGCGGGTACACCGCCGAGACGCAGCTCGCGCTGCCCGACGGCAAGTGGGCCATCGACGGCACGCTGTTCACCTTCGGCGGGCAACGCTGGTTCGTCTGGTCGGGCTGGGCCGGCGACACGAACGTCGAGCAGAACCTCTACCTCGCCCGGATGAGCGGCCCGACGACGCCGACCGGCGCGCGGTACGTCATCTCGCAGCCGCGCGAGAGCTGGGAACGCGTGGTGGGCAACCCCTTCATCAACGAGGCGCCCACGGCGATCAAGGACCCCAACGGGCAGCTGCACATCGTCTACTCCACCAACGGCAGCTGGAGCGACCAATACTGCCTCGGCGAGGTCCGGCTGCGCGCCGGCGGCGACCCCACCTACGTCTGGGACTGGTACAAGTCGAACGGCTGCCTGTTCGGCTCCCACCGCGAGACGATGATGGCCGGCTGGGACCCGACCCTGCACGTCGACGGGCCGGGCAGCCACAGCTTCGTCCTGCTCAACGGCGACATCGCGACGAGCCCGCCCGCCGGGCCGAAGTTCCCGCTGATGTACCACGCCGTGGCCAAGGGCACGCCGTACTCGTGGGCGAACCGCTACTGGTACTCGGGCACGTTCTGCTGGTGGGGCTCGACGACCTACCGCCGGGCCAACGTCCCGGGCGCGACCACCGACACCGGCTGGAGCCTCAAGTTCTTCGAGTGACGTCCGGTATGCCGCGAATGCCGGGACCCGGGCGAACGGCGTAGGCGAATCCGGCCAACGGCCCAGGTCGTCGTGGGTACCGTGGGCCCGTGGGCACCCTCGGCATTCACCTGCTCGGTCCGCTGCTCGTGCGGGTCGACGGCGAAACCGTGCCCGTGCCCGGCGGCCGCCCCGCCGCGCTGCTGGCCGTCCTCGCGCTGGCCGGCGGCCGGCCGGTGACCACGGACGCGCTGGTGGAGCAGATCTGGGGCGACCGGCTCGGCGACACGCGCAACGCCGTCGCCGTCGGCGTCTCCCGGCTGCGCAAGGTGCTCGGCGCCGGCGCGGTGGTGGCCGAGGGCGGTGGCTACCGGCTGACCGTGCCCGCCGGGGACATCGACGTCAGCCGGTTCACCGAGCTGGTGGAAGCGCCGGACGGGCCGCCGCGCGCCCGGCTGGCCCGCGTCGAGGACGCGCTCGCGCTGTGGCGGGGCGAGCCGCTGGCCGGCGTCGGCATCGACCTGCCGATCGCCGTCGGGCACCTGCGCGAACTGCGGCTGCGGGCCCAGGAACTGGCCGCCGAGCTGCGGCTCGAGCTCGACGAACATCACCGCGTCGCCGCCGAGCTGCCGGCGCTGGTGGCCGCGTACCCACTGCGCGAGCGGTTCACCACGCTGCTGATGACCGCGCAGTACCGGTGCGGCCGCCAAAGTGAGGCGCTGCAAGCCTTCGAGCACCTGCGCAAGACGCTCGCCGACGAGCTGGGCGTCGACCCCGGACCCGGCGCGCGCCGGATGCACCAGCGGATCCTGGAGGCCGACCCCGAGCTCGACGCCGGTGGCGGCCGCGCGGTGCCCGCCCAGCTGCCGCCGCCACCCCCGCGGCTGGTCGGCCGGGCCGCGGAACTGGCCGCGCTGGACGAGCTGACGAGCGGTGAGCCGTCGATCGGGATCGTCACCGGCCCGGCCGGCGTCGGCAAGACCGCGCTGACCCTGGCCTGGGCGCACGCCGTGCGCGGCGACCTGCCCGGCGGCCAGCTCTACCTCGACCTCAACGGGTTCGGCCCCGGCGAACCGCTGTCGCCGGAAGACGCCGTCACCACGCTGCTGCAGGGGCTGGCCGTCACCGAGGCCGAAGCCGCCGGGACGCTCGAAGCGCATTCGGCCCGGTTGCGGACGGCGCTGGCGGGCCGGCGGCTGCTGCTCGTGCTCGACAACGCCCGCGACAGCGCGCAGGTCCTGCCACTGCTGCCCGGTTCCGGGTGCGTCACCGTCGTCACCAGCCGCGCCCGGCTGCCCGAGCTGAGCGGCCGGCACGCGGCCCGCCGGCTGGTGCTCGACGCGCTCGGCCCCGCCGACTCCGTCCGGCTCCTGGGCAGTGTCGCCGGGCACCACCGGATGGCCGCCGACCCGGCCGCCACCCGCCGGATCGCCGACCTGTGCGACCGGGTGCCGCTGGCCACGGTCATCCTCGCCGAGCGGATCGCGCGCAGCCCGGACGTGCCCGTCGCGGAGCTGGCCGCCGAACTGGCCGACGAGCAACGGCGGCTGGACGCCCTCGAAGTCGGCGGCGACCTCGCGGTGAGCATGCGCGTCGCCCTCGGCTGGTCCTACGGCGCGCTCCCGGAGGCCACGCGGGCGTTCCTGCGCGCGGTCGGGGCACATCCCGTCGCGGAGTTCGACCTGGCCGCCGCGGCCGCCGCGGCGGGCATCCCGTGCGCGCACGCGCGTCACGCCGTCGACGAGCTGACCGGCCTCCACCTGGCGCGGCGGGTCACCGGCAGCCGGGTCGCGCTGCACGACCTCGTCCGCGAATATGCCGGGGAACTGTTGCAGGGCAAGGAACGCACGGCCGCGCTCGCCCGGCTGCTCGCCTGGTACCAGCACACCGTCGCCGCGGCGTGCACGGCGCTCGACGTCCGGGCCCGGCCGAATCCCCTGCCGCCGGCCGGCGACGTGACGCCGTTGCGCTTCGGCACCCGCGCGGACGCCTTGCGCTGGTGCGAAACCGAAGGCCGCGCGGTGCTCGCGCTCGCCGGCACCGCCGCGCGCGCCGGGCTGCACGACGCCGTCGGCTCGCTCGCCGGGCTCTACTGGACCTACCTCGACCTGCGGGGCCGGCCGCACGAGGTCCGCGCCATCTGCCGGCTCGCGCTGGACGCCGCCCGCGCGCAGGGTGACGTCGTCGCCGAGGCCCTGCACCTGAACCGGCTCGGCATCGCGCACCTGCTGCTGGGCGAGTTCGCCGTCGCCGAGGAACACGGCCGCGCCGCGCTCGCCCTCGACCGCGCCCGGGAGGACCACGCGGCCGAAGCGGAAACCCTCGTCCACCTGGCCCGGATCCTGATCGGCGCCGACCGGCCGGCCGACGCGATCCCGCTGTGCCGCCAGGCCCTCGCCCGCCTCGCCCGGCCGGAGACCGGCTGGCGCGCGTGGAACAACCTCGCCACGGCCCAGCAGGACGCCGGTCACCCGGCCGACGCCCTGCAGTCGATCGAGCGGGCGCTGCACGCCGCCGACCTCCTCGCCGACACCGGCGACCGGCAGCAGACGCTGGACGCCGTCGGGATGCGCGCGTATTCGCGCGACACCCGCGGCCACATCCTGCTGCGGCTGCACCGCAACGCCGACGCCCTCGCGGACTTCCGCCACGCCCACCACACCGCCGTCGAACTCGGCGAGTGGCGCCTGGAAGCGGTAGCCCTGATCGGGGTGGGCCGGGCACTGCACATCCAGGGCCGCACCGACCACGCGCACCAGACGTGGGCGAAGGCCCTGGACGTCTACCTGGACGTGGAGGCCCACACGGCGGCGGCTTCCCTGCGCGAGACACTGGTGACGTGCTGCACCTCGGCGGCGGCCTCCTGACCTGACCGGCACCGGGCAGGTGCCGGCCAGGCCGTCGGTACCGGCGTCAGGGCCGGATGACCCAGGTGTTGCGCCCGAGGTCACCGCATCCCGCGTCCCCGATCGTGCTGCCGAACGAGAACTCGGAGTGCGAGCCCTTGATGCTGCGGTTGATGAGGTACGTCCACGACTTCCCGGCGGCCAGGTACGGAGCCGGCAGGTTGAAGTAGCCACCGTCGTCGATCTGCCTGAGGTAGTTCACGTTGTAGGGCTGCGCGGTCTTGTTGGCGATGGTGATCCGGCGCAGGTAGGACCCGCCGGCCACCCAGTGACCTTCGAAGGTGAAGTCGACCTCGCCGGCGTAGGGCGCGTCACAGTGCCAGGACGGGTAGATGTAGGCCTTGACCGCGTTGTACCCCTCGCTCGTCTTCGCGTACTGCGAGGCGTAGTAGTTGCGCTGCCCGTTGGCCGCGCCGGCCTGTCCCGTGCCGAGCAGCGCCAGGATCGCGGCCAGGACGACGGGAATCAGCATCTTCAGTTTCGTTTTCACACAAAGCTCCCCATGAGTCAGTTGCAGCCGTGGGCGTTCGGTGCCACGGAGCTCGCCCGGTTGTTTTCACCCGCGTCGAGGTTCGACTTGGCCCCCGAGAACACGTCGACGAGGTTGCCGGCGTAGCCGTAGCGATCGCAGAGCGCGAAGGTCCCGGCGCTGCGGTCCCACACGGACGAGACCGTGTTGTCGATGCCCTGCTGCCGCAGGTCGGGTGACCCGTGGTGGAAGTAGGCGATGGTGCCGCCGCCGTTGGCATCGGCGAAGACGCAGAAGTAGCCGCTGGGACAGCGCGCGTAGCCGGTCGCCGCTTCGGCCGGTGCGGCCGCGGTGACGAGTGGTACCGCGGCGGCGACCGTGAGCAAGACCAGCCGGCTGATTCGGTGCTGCATATACCTCCTTGATCGCTGGAACACCCACGATCACCGAGGAGGCTTTCCGAATCCTGTCACCGCGATTTCACGCGGTGACGACGCCGGGCGACAATGGTCTTCGACGGCGGGGAAGGGCGGTGCGGACGTGGGAAAGCGCGTGCTCGGCGTCGATCTGCACCTCGACGTCGGGACCGGGAGCCGGGCGCTCGAAGCAGCGCTGCGGGACGCCGTCTCCTCCGGGCGGCTGCCCGCCGGGACCAAGCTGCCCGGCTCGCGCAGTCTCGCCCAGGACCTCGGGGTCGCGCGGGGCACCGTCGTCGAGGCGTACGCGCAGCTCGTGGCCGAAGGGCGGCTCGTCAGCGCGACCGGCTCCGGCACCCGCGTCGCCGCTACCCGGCTGCCCGGGAAACCCGTGCCGGAGACGCCGTCGCGGGGCGGCTTCGACCTGCGTCCCGGGCGGCCGGATCTCAGCCTGTTCCCGCGCACTCTGTGGGCCGCGAGCGTCCGGCGGACGCTCGCCGCGGCGAGCCGCGAAAGCATGGACTACAGCGATCCCGCCGGGCTGAAGGGCCTGCGCGAAGCCGTCGCGACCTACCTCGCCCGCGCCCGGGGCGTGCACGTCGACGCCGGGGCCGTCGTGGTCACCAGTGGCTTCACGCACGGGCTGGCGGTGCTGGCCCGCGCCCTGCGCGACACCGGCGTCCGCACGATCGGCACCGAGGACCCCGGGCTCGCCCACCACCGGACCGTGATCCGCGCGGCCGGGCTGGCGACCACGCCCCTGACCGTCGACGCGGAAGGCGCCGCCCTCCCCGAAGACGCGGGCGCCGCCCTGCTGACGCCCGCCCACCAGCACCCGCGCGGCGTGGTGCTGAGCCCGGGCCGGCGGGCCGCGTTCCTCGGGTGGGCGCGCGAGCACGACGGGATCGTCGTCGAGGACGACTACGACGGCGAGTTCCGGTACGACCAGAACCCCGTCGGTGCTCTGCAGGCCCAGGCGCCGGACCACGTCGTCTTCGCCGGCAGCACCAGCAAAACGCTCGCGCCCGGGCTGCGGATCGGCTGGCTGGTCGTGCCCGAACGGCTGCGCATCCCCGTGCTCGACGCCGTCGCCGCTACCGGCGCCACGGTCGGCACGCCCGCCCAGCTGGCGATCGCCGACCTGCTCGACCGCGGCGACTACGACCGGCACGTCCGCCGCGCCCGCCAGGTCTACCGGAAACGGCGGACCGAGCTGGCCGCCCGCCTCGCCCCGTTGGACGGCATCCCCGCCGGGCTGCACGCGCTCCTGCCGCTCGCGTCCCGGCAGGAGGAGAAGCGTGTCATCGACGCCGGTCTCGCGGCGGGCCTGCGGCTGCAGGGGATCAACGCCGCCGGCTACTGGCATTCCGCCGAGCGCCCCGAGGCCGGGCTGATCATCGGGTACGCGACGCCGCCGCAGCACGCGTGGCGGCCGGCCTTGGACGCACTGGCCGAGCTGCTCGCCGACGCCGCGATCAAGCCCTGGTGAACCCGGCGCGCCAGGACGTCCCGGCTGCCCAGCCCAGCTGCCGCGCGCGGCCGTTGGCGGCCCCGCGGGCCCACCCGGCGCGTTCGCCGGCCACGCGCCGGGGTTCTGGCGCGCCGACGCCGGCGCAGAAGACGGGCACCCAGTCGTGGCCCGCCGCGGGCTCGTCGTCGCAGACGTTGACCGCGCCCGACGGCCAGTCCAGCGCCGCGACGGCGGCGGTCGCGGCGTCGTCGACGTGGACGAAACTGGAGACATCCCCGGTGGCGGGCAGGTTTCCGGCCTGAGCGAGCTGCGCCATCAGCGCACCGGGTTCGTACCAGGTGCCCGGGCCGTGCAGCGTGCCGTAGCGGAGCACGACCCATTCGGGCAGCTCGGCGACGGCGGCCTCCAGCGACGCGACGCCGTCGACCGTGCCACGCCGTTCGGGCGCGGCGCCGAGGTCGAGCGGCGTCTCCTCGGTCGCAAGACCGGTGCCGGGTTCGCAGGCCCACGAGATGCTCTGGGCGACGATCCGCCGGACGCCCGCCGCGAGCGCCGCGTCGACGAGGTTGCGCGTGCCGGCCGTGCGCACCTTCGCGTTGGCCACGCGATCCCCGGCGCCGAGGTCGGTGAGCTGGTGCAGCACGACGTCGGGCCGGGCATCGCGAACCAGGGAGGCGAGCCCGGCGGCGTCGTACACATCGCCGACCACGGCGGTCGCGCCCAGCGCTTCGACCCGGGCGGCGGAATGCCGCGTCAGGCCGACGACGTCGTGCCCCCGGGCGACCAGCGCGGGAACCACCCGGCGGCCGACGGCGCCGGACGCCCCGGCGAGGAAGATCCGCATCATCGCCCCCTGCCCGCCAGCTCTTCGGCGCTGACGAACGTCAGCATCTCCTGGCCGGGCGCGCAGATCATCACCACGACGAACCGGCTCCACCGGTCGGCGAGGTGGTTCGCCGCCTGGTAGTGGATCACGTCGCCGCCGGGTTCCCAGAACGCTTCACCCGCTTTGATGACGCGTTCGGGCTCACCTTCGAGTTCGAAGACCATCTCGCCTTCGAGCATGTACCCGAAGACGGGCCCGGAGTGCCGGTGCGGCGGCGTCCCCGCGTCCCCCGGCGGCAGCTCGATCGTGGCGGTCATCACGTGCGCACCGTCCGGAATGGACGGAGCCTGCGAGGCGAGCATCGTGAGCACGGAGCTGGTCCGCGGTGGTGCACCAGTCATGGCACCCACGCTAAGCCCGGTGATCACCCGACGGCTGGTCCACTTCCGGGTGCTCGGGTTGGACCGCTTTCAGCCCGCCTGACCGAACGCGAACAACCGCCGGTGCTCCCGTGGTGACACGTTCGTCGCGCGGCGGAATTGTGCTCGCAGGTTGGCCGCCGTGCCCAGGCCGACGGCCCGGGCGATCTCCTCGATCGGCCGGTCCGAGTTCTCCAGCAGCTCCTTCGCCCGCGCGATCCGCTGCTCGCGCAGCCACGACAGCGGCGGCAGGCCCGTCCGCTCGCGGAAGCGGCGGTGGAACGTGCGCTCCGACATGCGGGCCCGCTCGGCCATGTCCCGCACGGACAGGTTCTCCCCCAACGCTGTGAGCAGCCACTGCTGGGCCCGCGCGATGACGTCGTCGCCGGGTGGCACCACCTTCTTCTCGACGAACTGCTGCTGGCCGTCCGGCGATCGCGGGGCCATCACGATGCGGCGCGAGACGTGCCGCGCCGCCGTGGCGCCGAGGTCGCGGTGCAGGACGTGCAGGCACAGGTCGACGCCGGCCGTCACGCCGCCGGACGTGAGCACCGTGCCGGTCTCGGCGACGAGCAGCGACCCGTCCACCGTCACCGCCGGGAACCGGGCCGCCAGGTCGTCGCAGAGCGACCAGTGCGTCGTCACGGTCAGGCCGTCGAGGACACCGGCGGCCGCCAGCGCGAACGCGCCCGAGCAGATCGAGATCATCCGGGCGCCCCGCCGGTGCGCGGCGGCGACGGCCCGCACCACCGCCCCGGGCAGCTCGCGCTCGGCCGCACCCGCGTAACCGGGCACGATCACCGTGGCCGCCTTGCGCAGCAGGTCGAGGCCGCCGTCGGGGACCACGGACGTCCCGCCCGCGACCAGCACCGGGCGACCGTCGGCCGACGCGGTCACGACGTCGTAGGCCTCCGGTGCCTCCCGTGCGAAGACGTGCAACGGGATCGCGTAGTCCAGCGGGAGCACTTCGTCGAGCAGGACGACGACCATCCGGTGCCGGGTCATGGCAGGATCGTAGCGCTTGTCGGCAGTGCTGCCACTTCTCGGCGAGGACGCGAGCGCCCAGACTTTCCGCCATGACCACCAAGACCATCGTTCTCGTCCACGGCGCCCTGACCGACGCCTCGGTGTGGCGCCACGTCTCCGCGACCCTGCAGGCCGACGGCCACCAGGTGCTCGCACCGGCCCTGCCCCTGCGCTCCCTGGACGGCGACGTCGCCTACCTGCGCCGGTTCCTCGACACGCTGCCCGGCCCGCTGGTCGTCGCCGGCCACTCCTACGCCGGCTCCGTCGTCTCCGCGCCGGACGCGCTCACCCCGGCGGTGCGGGCCCTCGTGTTCGTCGCCGCGTTCCAGCAGGACGCCGGTGAGACGGCCGGTGAGCTGAACGGCAAGTTCCCCGGCAGCCTGCTCGGCCCCGACAACCTGCTCGTCCGCGACTACCCGGGTGGTCAGGAGGCCTACCTGCGGCCCGAGATGTTCGCCCCGGCCTACGCCGCCGACGTCGAGCCGGCCGAGGCGCGGGTGCTGGCCGCCGCCCAGCGTCCCTTCGACCCGACCGCGCTCTCGCAGACCTTCGACCGGACCGCCACCTGGCGGACGCTGCCGTCCTGGGCCGTGATCGCGACGGCGGACCGGTCGATCCCGACGGAAGCCCAGCGGTGGATGGCCGGACGCGCGGGCTCGACGATCACCGAGGTCGACGCGTCCCACGCGGTTCCGCTCTCACAGCCCGACGTGGTCGCGCGGGCGATCGTCGAGTCCACAAAGGACGTCACCGCTCCGTACTCCGGCTGAGGTCTTCCCACCGCGCGAAGTCACGTCGCAGGGAGTCGAGTTTGCCGCGCGCCACCTTCAGCGCGGCTGTGCCGAGGAGCAGCCGCAACGGCGGCTCGTCGGCCGCCAGCACGGTGACGATCGCCTCCGCGGCGCGCGCCGGGTCGCCGGGCTGGCTGCCGTACGTGGCCAAGGTCGCTTCACGGCGTTTGCCGGCCGTCTCGGCGTAGTCGTCGATGCGGATCGGGGACTGCTTCATCGACGGGCCGGACCAGTTCGTGCGGAACGCGCCGGGCTCCACGATGGTCACGCCGATGCCCAGCGGCGCCACCTCGGCGGCCAGGGACTCCGACAAGCCTTCCACGGCGAACTTGGTCGCGTGGTAGTAGCCCGTGCCCCCGAAACCGGCCAGGCCGCCGAGGGACGAGACGGTGACGACGTGGCCGGAGCGCCGGGCGCGCATGCCCGGGAGCACCGCCTTGGTCACGTCGGCGAGCCCGAAGACGTTGGTGTCGAACAGCGCGCGCACCTCGGCGTCGTCGCCTTCTTCGACGGCGGCGAGGTAGCCGTGACCGGCGTTGTTGACCAGGACGTCGATCCGGCCGAACTCCTCTTCGGCGCGCTTGACCGCAGCGGCGACTTGCGCGGGGTTCGTGACGTCGAGGGTGAGGGCGATCGCGCGATCGCCGTGGCGGCCGACGAGGTCCGCGACGGTCCGCGGGTCGCGGGCGGTGACCGCCGCTCGCCACCCGCGTTCGAGGACGTGGGTGGCGAGCGCGCGGCCGAGGCCGGTGGAGCAGCCGGTGATGAACCAGACCGGGGATTCGGTGAGTGTCATGGGAGCCACGCTCGCCCCGGCCGGCCCCGGCCACCAGCCGTCGGGTCTTCCTGGGACCGCTGGTACCAGGCACATCCGGTGCCGGCAGCGCACACTGGATCCCATGGCGAACGCGGACTTCGGGCAGGCGGTGCGGCGCTGGCGTGGCCGGGTCGCGCCGGACACCGCCGGGCTGCCCGCCGGCGGCCACCGGCGGGCGGCCGGCCTGCGGCGTGAGGAACTGACCCTGCTGGCCGGGATCTCCGCCGACTACGTCACGCGGCTCGAGCAGGGCCGCGCGTCGCACCCGTCCGCCCAGGTCGTCGAAACCCTGGCCCGGGCGCTGCGCCTGTCACAGCCCGAGCGGGAACACCTGTTCCACCTGGCCGGGCTCACGCCGCCCGGCCCCGACACCGTGCCCGCGTACCTCACCCCGAGCGTCCAGCGCCTGCTGGACCGGCTCACCGGGACGCCCGCCGCCGTCTACGACGCGGCCTGGACGCTCCTGGTCGCGAACCCGCCGTACGCGGCGCTGCTGGGTGACCCGTCCGGGTGGCGCGGGCACGAGCGCAACGCCGTGTGGCGCAACCTGATCGGCCCCGGCACCCGCGTCCGGCACACGCCGGAGTCGCAGCGCGCTGTGGAAGCCATACTGGTGGCCGACCTGCGGGCCGCCGCCGGCCGCTACCCCGCCGACCGCGGCCTGCGGCGGCTGGTCGCCGAGCTGCGCGCGCACAGCGACCGGTTCGGCGAGCTGTGGGACTCGGGCGCGGTCGGTCACCACGAGGCCGCGCGGAAGATCGTCGACCACCCGCACGCGGGACCGGTGACGCTGGACTGCGACACGCTCACCGTGGCCGGCAGCGACCAGCGCGTCATGCTCTACACGGCCGAGCCCGGCACCGAAGACGCCGAACGCCTCGCGCTGGTCACCGTGCTCGGCACGCAGGCCCTCACGGGCTAGCCTTCCCGTACATGGCACACACCGCGCCGGTGACCAGCGCCTGGTGCGCGGCCCCGAGATCCGGCTCGAGGAGCCCTTGCTGCTCGGTGACGAACACCTCGGCCGTGCGCGTTCCCGTGCGGTCGGAGAAGAGGTCGGACCGGTAGCCCGGAATGCCGCCCGTGTGGCCGAAAACCAGACCGCACGGCGTGTTCAGCTGCGCCAGCCCCAGCCCGTAACTCCCGGCCGGCGGATTCGCCGGGTCGACCGGGATCATCGTCGTCATCTCCCGCAACTGTGCCGCCGGCAGCAGCCGGCCGGAGAGCAACGCCGTGAGGAACCGGTCCCAGTCCCGCGCGGTCGACACGACCCCGCCCGCGGCGCCCGCCCAGTCCGGGTCGACCCCGGTGACGTCGGCATGCCCATCGTGTTCCGGGCCGGCGAACCGGATCCCGGCCGGCAGGTCCGGGATCAGCGCCTTCAGGTGCTCGGCGTCGGGTTCGTAGCCGTGCGCGAGGTCCCGGCGGTCCGGGGAGCCGTAGTACGTGTCCTTCAGGCCGAGCGGCTCGATGATCCGCTGCCGGAACAGCGCAGGCAGGGTCTTGCCGGTGGCCTTCTCCAGCACGAGCCCCAGCGCGACGTAGTTCGTGTTGCTGTAGGACCACTTTTCGCCCGGCGGGAACAACGCGGGGTGCCGGGTGCCCGCGGCCAGCAGCTGTTCCGCCGTCCACGGCCGCGACTGGAGACCGAACACCGACTGCAGGACCTCCTCGTCGTCGGTGTTGTCGAACAGTCCGCTGGTGTGCTGGAGCAGCATCTTCAGCGTGATCGCGCCGCCGTCCGGCACCAGGCCGGGCAGCCACTTCTCCACCGGCTCGGCCAGGCCGAGCCGCTTCTCGCCGACGAGCTGCAGCACCATGGTCGCGACCATGGTCTTGGTGTTCGACCCGACCCGCAGCTCGTCACCGGCCCTCAGCCGGTGGTCGGCCGTGGTCCACGGCGCTTGCCGGGCCAGCTCGACCGGTGGCCCGTGACCGGTGCCGACGCGGACCACGACGCCCGGCGCCCCCGCGTCCACCGTCCGCTGGACCAGCGCGGCCAGCCCGTCTCTCATACTCGGTGCCGCGTCGGCGACGACCGCGTTCCCGGCCGAAACCGCGGCGACCACCGCGGCGATCAAGAGCATTCGTTTCACCATCCCGCTTTTCTACCGAGACGCCCGCGCGCTCACGACCCCGCCGGCGAGAGTCCTCGTGGTGGGGTAGGCCCTACCGGTGCGCGGCGATCTCGTCGCTGGTCGTCACCCACACGCCGGGGTGGCCGACGATGTACGCCAGCGCCTGCTCGACGTACTTCACCCGGAACGCCTGCCCCGAGACGTACGGGTGCAGCGACAACGCCATCACCCGCCCGCCGGCCGCCGAGTCCGCGTAGAGCTGGTCGAACTGGTCCCGCACGACCTGGACGTAGTCGGGCCCCGTCATGCTCTTGACGTGGAACAGCTGGGTGTCGGCGAGCTCGAGGGTGTACGGCACGGACCGCAGACCGGGGACGTTCAGCGCGTACGGCTGGTCGTCGTTGGTCCAGTCGAGCAGGTAGTCGACGCCCAGTTCGGCGAGCAGCCGCGGGGTGGCGAACGTCTCGGTCAGCCCCGGTGAGAGCCACCCGCGCGGCCGCCGGCCGGTCGTTTTCTCGATGCTGTCGAGGATCCCGGTGAGGAACGCGCGTTCTTCGTCCTCGGCCATTCCGGTCTGCGGGATCGAGTTCGACTTCCCGTGGGCGAGCCAGGCCCAATCGCGGTCCCGGCCCGCTTCGACGATCCGCGGGTACCGCTCGCCCGCGTCGGAGTTCAGCAGCGCGCTGGCCCGGATCCCCTGCCGGTCGAGGACGTCGATCAGCCGCCAGATCCCGACGCGGGCGCCGTAGTCGCGCCACCCGTAGTTCATCGGGTCCGGCACCAGCTTCGCCGTCGCTTCGTTGAAACTGACCGACGGGCGGTCGACGGAGAAGTGCTCGATGTTGAGGCCCACGTAGAACGCCACGCGGGCGTCGCCGGGCCAGCGCACCGGGGCGCGGTCGACGATGGGGTCGTAGCCGAAGAGTTCGATGTCCACGGCGCTCACCGCTCCAGCGGGACGGCGATGCCGCCGCCGTAACGCCGCTGTTCGGCCTCGTCGAGCATCGCGGCCGCCACCGTGGCGCGGCTGACGCGCGCGGGGAAGAACCGCCGCGGCGCGGACTCCAGCGGCACCGTGCGCCGGGCCGGGCTGAGGTCGCCGTCGGACAGCGGCCCCGCGTGGAACACCGTGCCGCCGCCCCGGAGCACGATCGCGTCCGCTGTGGTGCGGTCGTCCAGCTCCTTGCGCATGAACGTCTTCAGCAGCCCGCGGGTGAACGCGCCGGCGTGCGGTGCCGAATCGCCGGTGCCGAACGCGGCGAGCCAGACGACGAAGTCGGGTCCGGCGTCGACGGCCGCGCGAGCACCCGCCGTCAGCACGCCGGGCGCGCCGGTGATGCCCAGTCCGGACAGGACGGTCCGGGCGCCCTTGAGCGCGCGGCCGATGGAGTCCGGGTCGAGGACGTCACCCGCGACGCGTTTCAGCCGGCCGGACGGCGGCAGCGTGATCCGGTCCGGGTCGCGGGCGACGGCGGTGACGGTGTGCCCGCGCGCCAGGCCCTGCCGCACGAGTTCGGTCCCGGTGGCGCCGGTGGCGCCGAGAATCGTGAGTTCCACGGCGGTTCCCTTCAGTTCACTGTGGACAGAGTGGCCAGCGCCGCGGCGTGGAGCGCGGGCGCGCTGGCGAGGATGTCGGCGCTGCCGGGCCGCCACGGCCGGCCGGCGAGGTCGGTCACGGTCCCGCCCGCCTCGGTGATGAACAACGCGCCGGCGGCGACGCCGGGCAGCGTGGGCCGGTACTGCCAGAAGAGGTCGGCGTGCCCGGCCGCGACGAGCAGCATCGGGAACGTCGAGGGCACGGTCGCGCGGACCAGCAGCGCGGCGCCGAGCATCGTCGTGATCGACTCGCCGATGCGCCGGTAGGTGTCGCTCTGGCCGGCCTCGGCCTGGCCGGTGGTGGCGATGGCGGCCCCGAGCTCGGCCTTGGCGGACACGCTCAGACGCCGGCCGTTCGCGAACGCGCCGCCGCCGCGGACCGCGCTGTGCACGACGTCGGGGACGGGCTGGTACACGGCGGCGAGCACCGGGACGCCGTCGCGGAGCAGGGTCGCGCTGACGCACCACTCCGGCAGCCCGTGCACGTGGTTGACGTTGCCCTCGACCGCGTCCACGGCCCACCACTCACCCGGCGGCAGCTCGGTGGTCTCCAGCTCGTCGGTCAGCCACTTCGCTTGCGGCCGGGCCGCGGCGAGCGCGCGCCGCAGCTCGTCGTTCGAGGTCCGCTCGTTCTCCCCGGCCGCGGCGAGCAGGCCGGCGCGATCGGCGGGACGAGCGTCCTCGGAGTAGCGCGCCAGCAGACGGCGACCGGCGTCCCGCACGGCGGCGATGGCGGCCTCGAGCACTGCGGCGTCCTCGATCGTGTT
This sequence comes from Amycolatopsis sp. WQ 127309, assembly GCF_023023025.1. NCBI lineage: Bacteria > Bacillati > Actinomycetota > Actinomycetes > Pseudonocardiales > Pseudonocardiaceae > Amycolatopsis > Amycolatopsis sp. WQ 127309. The sequence continues at coordinate 4,578,356 of NZ_CP095481.1, read as the reverse complement.
CTCTTCGACGGTCATGACGTTCCTGTTCTGCCAAGGGGAAGAAGCTGTTGTCTCCGACCGTAGGCAGAACCGCCGATGACTTCAAATGAATGCTTTGCACTCGTTGATTTACCCAGACGCAATCCACATCGCCGCGTCGAGAAGAAGACCGGGCGGCGCGGCCGACGCACCATCGGATCATGACCGAACCCACGCGCCGGCTCCTCGGGCAAGGAGCGCGGTTCGTCCTGGTCGGCTCGGCCGTCACGGCCGGGAACTTCGTCGTCTACTGGCTGCTGCGGACCACCCTCGCCCCGCTGCCCGCCAACCTGGTCGCCACCGCCGTGACCACCTTCGCCGGCACGGAGCTGCACCGGCGGTTCACCTTCCCCGGCGCGACGGCGGTGCCCGGCCGCAAGACCGTGCAGAACCTGGCGAGCTGGGCGTGGTCCAGCGGGGCCACCTCGGTGGGCCTGCTCGTGCTCCCGCTGCTCGTTCCCGAGCCGGGCCCGCTGCTGGAGGGGCTGGCCGTCGTGCTGATCGGCACCACCGGCGGGATCGGCCGGTTCGCGGCGCTGCGCTGGTGGGTCCTGCCGGTCCGCCGCCCGGCCTGAGCGGCCACAGTACGATCCGCGGCATGTACCTGGACCTGAACCTCCTGACGGCGCTGGACGCGCTGCTCGAGGAGGGCAGCGTCGCCGCGGCCGCCGACCGCCTGCACCTGTCGTCGCCCGCGATGAGCCGGACGCTCGGCCGGATCCGCAGGACGACCGGCGACCAGATCCTCGTCCGCACGGGCCGGACGATGACGCCGACGCCGTACGCGCTGGAGATCCGGGCGCAGGTCCGCGATCTGGTGCAGCAGGCCGAAAGCGTGCTCGCGCCCGACCGCGCGCTCGACCTCGCCGAGCTCGACCGGGTCTTCACGGTGATCTGCCACGACGCGATCACCACCGCGCTGGGCCCCCGGCTCATCGCCGCGGTCCACCGCGACGCGCCGAACGCCCGGCTGCGGCTGCTGGCGGAAGGCCGGGCGGACACCCAGGAACTGCGCCGGGGCCAGGTCGACCTGGAGCTCGGCAGCGCGGCGCCGGACTCCCCCGAGATCCGGTCGGAGCTGTTCTTCGAGGACCGCCTGGTGCTGGCCGTCGCGCCGGATCACCCCTTCGCCACGCGAAAACCGACCCTGCGCCGCTACGCCGAGGCGTTGCACCTGCGGATCACCCGGCGAGGCCGGCTCCACGACCCGATGGACGACGCCCTGGCCGAGCACGGTCTCGAACGCCGGGTCGTCGCGACGACCCCGACCACCACGTCGGCGCTGAGCGTCGTGCGGCTCGGCGAGTGCGTCGTGGCCGTGCCCGAACGCATGTGCGCGGGCATGATCGACGCGCTGGGCCTGGTGACCGTGCCGCTCCCGATGCCGGTGCCCCCGGCGCCGCTGGTGGGTTCCTGGCACCAGCGCTACGAGAACGACAAGGCGCACCGGTGGCTCCGGGACCGGGTCCGCGAAGCGTTGCGAGACCTCGGGTAGCCGGCACCGCGGCCGCCTCCACGGCTGCGGCAAGCCGTCGACCGCGGCCCGACGTGGACGTGCAGGCGGAAGACGGTCCGGGGCGCGGCCGCGCCCTTCGACGTGGTGAGTTCGCGGCAGGCCGTTCGGCCACCAGCTCGGCGGCGCGGCGCATCACCGCAGCGGTGACCGCGGGGCCGGTGCCGCCGCGGCGCAGAGCCCACCGGTGGCTCCGGGACCGGGTCCGCGAAGCGTTGCGGGACCTCGGGTAGCCGGCACCGTGGCCGCCGAAAGTACGATTCCACCCCGCACATCTGATACCCCGGGTTGATCCCCGCCCGGTGAAACCGTGCCACGGTCGCGTCCTCCACACCTTTCGGGAGGACTTCAGATGCCAGGTTTCCGAGCCGGACTGGTCGTGACGATCGCGGCCCTCGTGGCGGCCGCGACGCCCGCCGCGGCCGCCGACGACCCGCTCGCGCCCTACACCGGACAGCAGCTCACCTGGGGCGCGTGCGCGTTCACGCCCGCGGCCGACGCGAGACCGGCCGAGTGCGCGCTGGTCACCGTCCCGCGCGACTGGGCGAACCCCGCCGCGGGCGTTGACCTCCAGGTCTCGATCAGCCGCGTCGCGGCCACCGGGCAGCGGCTCGGCGCGCTCCTGGTCAACCCCGGCGGGCCGGGCGGGCAGGGCACTTCGCTCGCCGGCGCGCTGGCCGGTCTCGAACCGTCGGTGAACCAGCTCTACGACCTGATCGGCATGGACCCGCGCGGGACCGGCCGCGAAGGCAGCGACGACCACGGCTTCCAGTGCCAGGTCCCGACCGGGCGGCTGCCGGCCGGGCTCGACGCGCGGGACCGGTCGGCGCGGAGCGTCGCGCTGCACCAGCAGTCGCCGCGCGCCATCGCCGAGGCGTGCCAGAGCAACGCGCTCACGCCGTACGTCACGACGTGGCAGACCGCGCACGACATGGACCTGATCCGCACGCTGCTGGGCGACGAGAAGCTGAACTACCTCGGCTACTCCTACGGGACCTGGCTCGGCGCGAAGTACGCGTCGCTGTTCCCGGAGCACACCGGCAAGACCGTGCTCGACTCCAGCGTGAACTTCGAAGGCCGGCTCCAGGCCGACTTCGAGGCGTTCCCGGTGATCGACCAGCGCCAGTTCGACGACGTCTACCTGCCGTGGGTCGTGCGCCGCTACGGCGACCAGCTCGGCACGAGCGTCGCCGAGGTGAAGGCGGAGATCGAGCGGATCCGCGCCTTCTACAAGACCCAGGGCGTGGACGGCGACTCGTTCGACCGGATCTTCGTCGGCAACGGCAGCCAGTTCCAGTGGTACCTCGGCGTGCTGGTCCTGGTCCTCGGCGCGAACTCCCTGGAGCCCGGCGGCGCGGCTCCGGGTGACGAGCTGGATGCGGTGTCCCGCAGCGCTTTCGGCGTCCCGGCGGCGCAGCTGACGGTCGCGAAGGTCGCGGCCACCGTGCCCGACTACACCGCGGTCTCCGGCACCCGGTACGCCGTGGCCTGCGGTGACCAGCCGACGCGGTCCGCCGCCTGGTACCAGCGGCTCAGCGACCGGCAGGGCTCGCAGTACCCGTTGTACGGCTGGCTCTACGGCCTCAGCGAGCCGTGCGGGTTCTGGTCCGACGCGCCGCAGCACACGTTGCCGAACCTGCCGGCGCAAGTCGCGAAGAACGTGCTCGTCGTCCAGGGCGAGTTCGACCCGCAGACCGGGTACGAGCAGGCGAAGGCGGCCTCGCGCGCGGCCGGCGTCCCGCTGGTGTCGGTGGACGACTCGCCGTTCCACGGCCAGTACGCCCTGTCCGGCAACCCGTGCGTCGACGGGATGGTGAACACGTTCCTCACCAGGAACTCCCGGCCGGGCAGTGTCACCTGCCCCGGCGTGCCACTGCCGGACGAAGACGCCGTCCACCCGGTCACGGGTCCGCTGGGCGCCGCGCACAGCAGCCTCACCACGCGGCTCAGTGACGCGCATTCCGTGCTGCGCAACGAGGTTCAGCGCCAGGTCAGCGCGCTGAACTGACACCTCCCGGGACGGCTGCTTCGGGCGGGCAGCCGTCCCGGGCTCAGCCCTGGACGGTCGGGCGGAGGACGATCTCGCCGATTTCGACGTCGTGCGGCTGCTCGATAGCGAACGCGACCGCGCGGGCGACGGCCTCCGGCGCGATGGCGAACTCGTCGATGCCGCGCTGGATCTCCGCCCGCACCTCGAGGTTGTCGATCGATCCCGCGAGGTCGGTCCGGACGAACCCGGGCGACACCGCCGTGGTCCGCAGCACGCCGTCGGTCGACTCCTGCCGCAGGCCTTCCAGCAGCGTGCGGACGGCGTTCTTGGTGCCGGCGTAGACCGCCATCGTGGGCGTGATCTTCAGGCCGGACGTCGACACCGTCGTCACCAGGTGCCCGCGGCCCTGGCGCCGGAACACCGGCAGCGCCGCGGCGATCCCGTGCAGCACGCCGCGCAGGTTGACGTCGATCATCGCGGACCAGCCGTCGACGTCGAGGTCCGCCATCGGGCCGATCTTGCTGATGCCGGCGTTGCTCACGAGCACGTCGAGCCGGCCGAACTCCGCGACGGCCCGGGCGACGAGCCGGTCGAGGTCTTCCCGGACGGTGACGTCGGTGGTGCACACGATCGCGCGGCCACCCCGGGCGCGGATGTCCCCGGCGACCTGTTCGAGGCGGTCCGTCCGGCGCGCGCCCAGGACGACGGCCGCTCCGCGGTCGGCGAGGGTGCGCGCGATGGCCTCGCCGATGCCGCCGCTCGCTCCGGTGACCGCGACGACCTTGCCGTCGATTTCCGACATGAAGAGCCTCCTGGCGATTGATGTGGACAAGTGTCCGCTTGTTTCGACGCTAGCGGACACTTGTCCACTTGTCCACCGGGCTCAGCTGTTCACCGGGCTCAGCGGACGGCGAACCCGCCGTCGACGGTGAGGATGCTGCCGGTGACCCAGGTGCTGGCCGGCGAGACGAGGTAGAGCGCCGCGGCGGCGACGTCGGCCGGAAGGCCGATCCGGCCCGCCGGGTACGAGCGCCGGACGTAGTCGTCATAGTCCGCGCGCTGGTCGTCGCTCATCGGACCGAGGAAGCGCCGCTCGAACGCCGGGGTGCGGACCGACCCCGGCACGATGGCGTTGACCCGCACCCCGGCCGGCCCCAGCTCGCTGGCCAGCGCCTGGGTGAACGAGTTGAGCGCGCCGCGCGTCGCGGAGTACACCGACGCCGGGCGGCCGTCGACCATCTTCGTGCCCCAGTAGCTGGAGATGTTGACGACGTTCCCCCGCGCCGCGACGAGCCCGGGCAGCAGCCGCCGGACCAGCCGGAACGGCACGCCGAGGTTGACCCGCACCATCGCGTCGAAGTCGGCGTCGGTGGTGTCCTCGAGGGCTTTCAGGTGGGTGACCCCCGCGTTGTTGACGACGATGTCGACGGCGAGATCGGCGGGGAGCGCGGCCAGGGCGTCCGGCTCGGCGAGATCGACGGCGACCGTCCGCACGGACGCGCCGTGCAGCCGCGCCGCGACGGCGTCGAGCTTGCCGGGGTCGCGCGCCAGGAGGACGAGGTCCGCGCCTTCCCGCGCGAAGGCGTCGGCGATCCCGAGGCCGATCCCCTCGCTGCCGCCGGTGATCAGCGCAGTCTTGCCGGTCAAGCTGCCCATGAATGCCCTGCTTCCCAGACGGAGAGTCGTTCTCCGTTTCACCGTAGCACTAGACGGAGAGCGGTTCTCCGTCTAGTGCTAGGCTCGGGAAATGGCCAGGGAGATGCGATCCGACGCGCGCCGCAGCGCCGAGCTGGTGATCGCGGCCGCGCGGACGGCCATCGCCGACCACGGGCTGGCGGTGTCGACCAACGAGATCGTCAAGCGCGCCGGGGTCGGGCCCGCGACGTTCTACCGGCGCTTCCCGTCGCGCCACGCGCTGCTGGAGGCGGTGCTGCTGGAAGTCGTCGGCGAGCTGGTGGAGCAGGCCCGCGAAGCCGCGGAAGCCCCCGATCCGTGGACCGGCTTCGCCGAACTGGTGCGCGCGCTCGCGTCGGCACAGGCGGAGAACAGGGGCCTGTCGGACGCCTTGGCGGCCGAGCCCGGGGAGAGCGGCCCCGCGGTGGCCGAGGCGTTCGCCGTCCTGCGCGACCACGTCCGCGCGGTCACCGAGCGCGCCCGGGAAGCCGGCGCGCTCCGCCCCGACGTCGCCTGGCAGGACGTCCCGTTCCTGGCCGGCGCGGCCGCCGGGATGTCCCCGCACTGCCTGGGCCTCGACGCGGCGAAGAGCGGCCGCGACCGCGTCATCGCCATCACCCTCGACGGCTTGCGCGCCCCGGGCCGCGACCCCCTACCGGGCGCCCCACCGACCTAGGCTTGGGTGCGCAGCCGGTGCGCCTGCTCGCGGGTCTCGTCGTTCATCGGGAAGAAGCACTCGATGCGCAGTTCCTGCAGCGTCACGTCCTGCGGCGTGCCGAGCGTGGTCACCGTCGAGAAGTAGTCGAACCGCCGGTCCCCCAGCGCGTACCGGATCGGCACGATCGGCAGCACCGGCGTCGCCGCGTCCAGCGACCGCAGCGACTTCGGCACCCCGGGGTAGTCCAGCACCTCGTCGAGGATGCGCTGGGCCCGCTCGTCGGCGACGCCGCCGATCGCCTCCCGGCGCGCCCGCCGGACCAGGGCCTCGGCGACCTCCGGCCAGTTCGTCACGCGCTGCCGGACGCCGTCCGGGTGGAACATCCGGCGCAGCACGTTCGCCGGGCCGGGCGCGGCCTTCGGCTGCCCGTCCTGGAGAAGGGCGAAGAACCGGCGCGCGGCGGTGTTGGTGTGCCGGATGTCCCAGCTGCGGTCCATCACCAGCGCCGGGAACGGCTCCTGCTGCGCCAGGATCGTGTCGAGTGCGTCCCGGACGGCGGCCAGCGACGGCGCGTCCAGTTCGGACTCCGGGTACTCCGGCGCGAACCCGGCCTTGAGCAGCAGGGTGTTGCGTTCGCGCAGGGGTACGTCGAGCACCTCGGCGAGCTTGAGGACCATGGCACGGCTGGGGTTCGCGCGGCCGGTCTCCAGGAAGCACAGGTGGCGGATCGACACGGCGGCCTCGGCGGCGAGGGCCAGCTGGCTCAGCCGCCGGGCGCCGCGCCAGTGTTTCAGCAGTGGACCGACGTCAGACACGGCTCGAGTATCCCGCGGTCCACGCGTGCGGGCGCACCGCCGCCTCCAGCGCGGGCCGGGCGAGGTTCGCGGTGTAGTTCGTCATCGCCGAGATCGCCACCCCGGTGATCACCTCGAACACCTGCTCCCCGGTGAAGCCGGCCGCGGTGAACGCCGCGACGTCGGCGTCGTCGAGGTGCCCGCGCTTCTCGATGAACGCGCGGGTGAGCGCCGACAGCGCCGCCATCCGCGGGTCGGCGGGTCGCTCCCCGCGGCGCAGGGCCTCGACGACGTCCGGTTCGACGCCGTCCGCGAGCGACTCCAGCGTGTGGAACGCGACGGCCCACTCGCTGCCGTTCGCGACGGCGTTGGTCAGCAGCAGCACCTGCCGCTCGTCCGGGCCGAACGTGCCACCGCCGCGGAAGTGCCCGAACGCCGAGAAGAAGGTGTTCAGCAACGCCGGCGAGTTCGCCATCAGCCCGGCCGCGGCCGGGACGAACCCGAACGCTCCCTGCAGGACGGTCAACGGCTCCTTGGCGGCTTCGGGTGCGGTGTCGGCGGTGTGGATCGGGTAACTGGTCATGAACCGAGTCTGGGCCGGTCGCGACGTCGATCCAATTCCCTGGGAGGTAAACGTGCTCGTGCGACAATCGCCGGATGGGCTTCACGTCAGCAGGGCAGGTCGACACGCCGATCTTGAGCGTCGCGTACGAACACTCCGGACCCACTGATGCGGTGCCGGTGATCCTGCTGCACGGTTTCCCTTATGACGTAAGGGCTTTCGACGAGGTCGCACCGCTGCTGGCCCGCCGCAACGCCTGGGTCGTCGCCCCTTACCTGCGCGGCTTCGGCGCGACGTCGTTCCGCGACGACGCCACCCCGCGCTCGGGCCAGCAGGCGGCGCTCGGCACCGACCTGGTCGAGTTCATGGACGCGCTGGGCATCGACTCCGCGGTCCTCGCCGGCTACGACTGGGGCGGGCGCGCGGCGTGCATCACCGCCGCGGTGCACCCGGAGCGCGTCCGCGGCCTGGTCACCGTCGACGGCTACAACGTCCAGGATATCGCCGCCGCGCACGAACCCGGCAAGCCGGAATGGGAAGCCACGTACTGGTACCAGTACTACTTCCACTCCGAGCGCGGCCGCCGCGGGCTGGAACGCAACCGCGAAGAGCTGTGCGAGTTCCTGTGGCGCACCTGGTCGCCGGCGTGGTCCGGCGCCGCCGCGGCGTTCCCCGCGAGCGCGTCCAGCCTGCACAACCCGGACTTCGCCGACGTCGTGATCCACTCCTACCGGCACCGCTACGGCCTCGTCGACGGCGATCCCCGTTACCAGGACCTGGAAGACGTCCTCGCGGGGCAGCCGCCGATCACCGTGCCCACCGTGCTGCTGGAGACCGGCGCCGACGGCCTGCTCGGCCCGAGCGCGGCCGGCGACCGCGAGTACTTCACCGGCCCGTACGAACATCGGCTGCTGGCCGGGATCGGGCACAACGCGCCGCAGGAAGCGCCGGAGGCCTTCGCGGACGCCGTGGCGAGCCTGCTTTAGTCCTCAGTGGACAGAAGCCGCGGGAACAACGCGCGGACGCCGTTCCGGAGGTCGTCGAGCGCGCCTTCGGCGCTCATCAGGTAGCGCAGCAGGGCTTGCTGGAACAGGCCGTCGAACAGCGCGTAGGCCTCCGACGGCGAGCAGTTCGGCGGCGCGCCGGCGAGGTCGGCGTACGCGCTGACGTTGCGCCAGATCATCTCCTGCAGGCTGTCGTCGATCTCGGCGACGTCGTCGCGGAAGGCTTCCTCGAACATCGACTGCGAGCGCAGGTCGTACCAGAGCCGGTGCATCAGCGGCGCGTCGGCGAGCGCGGCGGCCAGCCCGTCCGCGCAGGCCGCGGCCAGCTCCCCGGGCGTGGCCACCTCGCCGACGCCGCCCTCGTAGCGCTGCACGCAGGCGGCCTTGTACCGCCGCACGCAGTAGGTGATCAGCTCGACCTTGTCGGCGAAGTAGTAGTGCAGCAGCCCGTGGGAGAACTTCGTGTGCTCGGCGATCGTGCGCAGGCTGGTGCGGGCGTACCCCAGGTCGGCGAGCGCCAGCAGCGCCGCGTCGGCGAGTTCCCGGCGGCGCTCTTCGAACTTGTCGACACGGGTCCGGCGCCTCACGGCGGCTGCGCTGGTCACGGGCCGAAGATACCATCGAGCGGTTCTCTGACCAATCGTCCAAGAAAATCTTGACATTCGTCCAAATGGCCGTCAAGGTCGTGACCAGCCGCCGGTGCCGCCGGCGGAGGTTTCGAAGGGACGACGATGTCTCTGTTCTTCTACCTGGAAAAGGGCGCTTCGCTCGACCCCGAGGCGCCTTGCCTGACCCTCGACGAAGTCTCGCTCTCCTACGGTGCGGTGATCACGCTCGCCGAGCGGGTCGCCCGGGCCCTGCGGCGCTCGGGCGTCGCGCCCGGGGACAAGGTCGGCATCCTCTCGGCCAACGACCCGACCGCGTTCGCCTGCGTCTTCGGCATCTCCCGGGCGGGCGCGGTCTGGTGCCCGATCAACCCGCGCAACGCGGCCGGCGAGAACGCGGAACTGCTGGACCTGTTCGACTGCACCACGGTGATCTTCCAGCCGGGCTTCGAGGAGCTCGTCGGCCAGATCGCCCCCAAGCTGCCGAAGCTGACCACGCTCGTCCGGCTCGGCGACGGCGACGACGTCGCCCCGGGCTTCGACGCCTGGCTCGACGCCGCCCGCGACGACCCGGCCGCCGCGGCCGCGCCGCCCGGCGACGTCGTCGCGCTGGTCGGCACCGGTGGCACGACGGGCCGCCCCAAGGGCGTCATGCTCACCGACCGCAACCTCGAGGTCATGTCGGCGATCACGCTGATGAGCTACCCCTTCGACGGGCGCCCGGTGTACCTCGCCCTGGCCCCGCTGACGCACGCGGCCGGCGTGCTGTGCTTCCCGATCCTGGCCCGCGGCGGCGAGGTCGTGATCATGGCGAAGCCCGACGTCGGCCGGTTCCTGGAGCTGATCGAGCGCCACCACGTCACCCACACGTTCCTGCCGCCGACGTTGATCTACATGGTGCTCGGCCACGAAGCGCTCGCCACCACGGATCTCTCGTCGCTGCAGTGCTTCTGGTACGGCGCCGCGCCGATGTCGACGTCCCGGCTGACCGAAGCGCTCGACCGCATCGGGCCGATGGCTCAGCTGTTCGGCCAGTCCGAGGCCCCGATGATGATCTCGACGATGGCGCCCGCCGAGCACCGCCGTCCGGACGGCACCGTCCACACGGGACGGCTGGCGTCGGCGGGCCGGCCGTCGCCGCTGGTCACGGTGGCGATCCTCGACGACGACGGCAATCCGGTCCCGCGGGGCGAACGCGGCGAGATCTGCGTGCGCGGCTCACTGGTGATGGCCGGCTACTACCGCAACCCGGAGGCCACGGCGGAGGCGTCCGCCCACGGCTGGCACCACACCGGCGACATCGGCTTCCTCGACGACGAGGGTTACCTCCACATCGTCGACCGCGCCAAGGACATGGTCATCACCGGCGGGTTCAACGTCTACTCCGCCGAGGTCGAGCAGGCCGTGATGGCCCACGACGCCGTCCGCGACTGCGCGGTGATCGGCCTGCCGGACGACAAGTGGGGCGAGCGCGTCACCGCCGTCGTCCAGCTCCAGCCCGGCGCCGACCTCGACGCCGGCGAGCTGATCGCGTTCGTCAAGGCCCGCATCGGCAGCGTCAAGGCGCCCAAGCAGGTCGAGATCTGGCCGGAGCTGCCGCGCTCGACCGTCGGCAAGGTCCTCAAGGCCGACATCCGCTCCACCTTCACCGAACGCAGCAAGGAGGCTGTCCGACCATGAAACTCGCGCTCTACCTGCCGAACTTCCGGGACAAAGTGACCGTGCGGGAACTCGAGGACCTCACCGCCCTCGCCGAGGACCTCGACTTCGACTCCGTCTGGACGCTCGACCGGATCATCGTGCCGGAGTCCTCGGACCGCGGGGAAATGCAGTACCCCTTCGGGATGCTGGACGAAATGGGCAAGCAGCTCCCGGTGAGCTCGCGGGGCGAGTTCCTGCAGGGCATGCCGCTGCTCCCCTGGCTCGCCGCGAAGACCTCGAAGGTCCGGATCGGCATGAGCATCATCGACACGCCGTACCGGTCCCCCGGCGTGCTCGCCGCGGAGCTGGCCACCATCGACCACCTCTCGGGCGGGCGGCTCAACGTCGCCGTCGGCTCCGGCTGGATGCCGGAGGAGTTCGCCGCCGCCAGCGCCGCGCACATCTTTCCCAAGCGGCACAAGCACGTCCGCGAAACCCTGGAGATCATGCAGGGCATCTGGACCAACGAGGTCTTCGAATACCACGGCGAGTTCGCCGACTTCGAGCCGGCCGGGTTCGGGGCGAAGCCGGTGCAGAAGCCGCACCCGCCGATCTTCTTCAGCGGCCTCAAGGACCCGAAGCGCTCGGCGAGCCGCATCGCCAAGTACAACCTGTCGGGCTGGATCGGGATCCAGGACTCGCCCGAGGACATCCAGCGGTGGCGCACGGAGATCCAGCGTGAGCTCGACGAGCTCGGCACCAAGCGGTCGGTCGACGACCTCGAGATCTCCAGCATGATCTGGTTCGTCATCACCGACGAGGACGTGGACCAGAGCCCGCTGGGCAAGGGCACCAACCTGCTCGTCGGGTCGGCGGCGCAGATCACCGACCGGCTCAAGCGCTACAACGAAGCCGGGCTGACGATGCCGTTCCTGTGGCCGCCGTTCCAGGACGTGCCGGTGGCGAAGACGCTCGACGACCTGAAGCGGCTCAAGGAAGAAATCCTGCCCAAGATCGACGCGATGTGAAAGGGAACGAGAATGTCCGAGCTTGAGGGAAAGCGCGTCTTCGTCACCGGGTCCGGCGCCGGGATCGGCAAGGCCATCGCGACGCTGTTCATCGAACGCGGCGCCAAGGTCGTGGTCAGCGACCTCAACGCCGACTCGGCCAAGCAGGCGGCCGAGGAGATCGGCGCGGCCGGCGTCGCCAACTGCGACGTCACCGACGAAGCCCAGGTCCAGGCGGCGATCCAGCAGGCGGTCGACCTCCTCGGCGGCCTCGACGTCCTGGTCAACAACGCCGGGATCGAGGTGTCGTCGCCGCTGCTGCAGCAGTCCACGGAGAGCTTCGACAAGATCTTCGCGGTCAACGTGCGCGGCACGTTCGTGGCGATGAAGGCGGCGACCCCGCACCTGGTGGAGTCCAAGGGCAACATCGTCAACATCTCGTCGATCGCGGGCATCGGCGGCAGCCCGCTGCTGGGCTCCTACTGCGCGACGAAGGCCGCGGTCATCCAGCTGACGCGCGTGGCGGCGGTCGAGATGCGCCCGGCGGGCATCCGCGTCAACGCGGTCTGCCCGGGCTTCGCGGACACGGCCATGGTGGAGCGCCTGGTCCCCGACTTCGAGGCGGCGACCCAGGTCCCCTTCGGCGACCTGGTCGCGGCGAAGCAGGGCCGCCTGGGCACCCCGCAGGACATCGCGGAAGTGGCCGCGTTCCTGGCCTCCGACCGGGCCACCTGGATCACCGGAAGCCATTACGTCCTGGACGGCGGCCTGTCGGCGTCCCTGGTCTGAGGCCCGGGGCGGGCCCGGCCGTCACCCGTTCGATTGACTCCAGAAAATCTGTGCCAGCCGGGGTAGACATTCCCGAGCGGGCGTGTGTAATGTTCTGCTCATACCGAGAGAGACAACGTCAAGCAGGCGCGGGAGAGAACGTAACTACCCGCGAGGTGAGACAAGACGGTCAGGCAGGACGGAGCCGATCAAGGAACAGGTTCCGGCTGGTGCCCGTGCGGGTGACGTGTTCCCGCGAAGATCAGCAGCAGTAGTCAGTGAGTAGTTGGTGCAGTTGCAGGACCGGTCAGGTGGCCGGAGCCGATCGGTGACGGGGCTCCGGGCAGTGACCAGCGGCGTCAGCGTGCTGGGACCGATCAGGGAAAGGGTCCCGGCAGTGGCGTTCGCGGCAAGTGGTGTTGCAGTACCCAGCAAGAAGAAATCCCAGGAGAGAAGGGAACGGAACCATCATTGGATCGCCCGCAGCGGCCGGGTAGTGCCGCGCGGGTGCCGCAGTCCCATCGAGTTCGGAGGTGGTGCTCGGTCACGAGTAAGCGATCCCCGCACAACCCGGCTTCACGCCGGACGCGGGTGCAGGAAGCCGTCGTTCGCGTCGGTTGACAATGGTGAAACCCAACCCTTGAGGACCCCGGGTGCCGCAGTGGCACCCGGGGTCCTTTGTGACGTGGAGGCAGAGTGATTCCTGACCAAGAAGGACCGGCCACGCCCAGCGGGGCCGACAAGTTCGACGACGAGCACTACCCCGCCTACACCATGGGCCGAGCCGCCGACATCCTGGGCGCCACCCAAGGTTTCCTGCGCAGCCTGGGTGAAGCGGGCTTGATCACCCCCCAACGCTCCACCGGCGGCCACCGCCGCTACTCCCGCCACCAGCTGAGACTGGCCGCCCGAGTCCGAGAGCTGGTCGACCAGGGCACCGCCGTGGACGCCGCGTGCCGCATCGTCACCCTCGAAGACCAGCTGCACGAGGCCCAGCGCCTCAACACCGAACTCCGCACCAACGACTGACCCGGCCGAGCAAAGCCCCAGCCTCGACTCGGCCGGGGCCTTCGGATTCGCGGGGACGCCTTCGGAGCCCGGTGCAATCCGATGTCACTCCCGGGCAAAGACGTCGGCGCAAGCGTTTCCGGGCCGCCGGGCAACCGCGGTGCCCTTCGTAGCGTACTGGAGGCATGACGTCGTCGAAGTCCTGGCTGCCCGAAGCGGCCCTGTTGTGGCTTCCCCTGGTCGTGCTGATCGGCGGGCTCGCGGTGGTGTGGACCGGCGTTTCCATGGCCGCGGACGTGAACCGGTCGGCGGGGCTCTTCCCGGGGCGGGTCGTCTCGGTCGGGGTCCGGCAGCCCCCGACCGCGGACGTCGAGTACACCGGACCCGACGGGGTGACGAGGTGGGAGACCTTCGAGAACCACCTAGGGCGGCGTGCTGTCGTTCTGGGCCGCCAGGTGCAGATCAGGGTGTGGCCGGCCGAACAGCGCGCGGAACTGGACGCCGGGGACAAGCACACCGGGCCGATCGTGGCCGGCAGCTTGCTGACTCTGCTCGGCGCGGGCGCCACCGTCCTGCTGTTCCTGTGGCATCACGGCGTGAAGATGGAGAGAACCCGGGCACGACTCGAAGAGTGGTGGTCGTTGTCGTTGTGGTGGCTGTCTCGCTGGCTGTGACGTCTCTTCCCGCTGCGCGCAGCGGCGTCGCGGCCATGGACATCAGGTTCCGGTGGCCGGAGAAGGTGACTGTCTGGCCCTGGGGCAAAGCCGGCGAACAGCCGGCCGAGCTCGGCTGGCACTGAAGACGGCCGATCACTGCCCTGCGGCGCTGGGCGGCCAAGCCGTGGCAGCTGGCCCGGGCCACCCACTGCCGGGACTGCCGGCGATAGCGCGCACCTCCGCCCGTCGTCCGGGACTCGTTCACCGAGCCTCACCGCAGCCAAAACCGGATCAACGCCGGATGGAGGCGCAGAGCCGGTCCCAGTTGCCCGAGGCGATCTTCAGCCGGTCCGCGTCGCTGAGCCCCGCCTCTGCCAGGAAGGCACGCGCCCCGCCCGGCGGTGGGGTGACGAAGGGGTAGTCCGTCGAGAACAGGATCCGATCGACGCCGGCCACCTCGGTCGCCCACCTCAGGTAGCGGCGGCTGAGGATGCCGCTCGGTGCCAGGAAGATGTTGGTGCGGAAGTAATCGGAGACCGGCCGTCGCAGCTCGGCCAGCTCGTTCAGCGAATCGATGCGGTCCAGGTAGAACAACACCATCTCGCCCCAGTGACCGACGATCACCTGCAGGTCGGGGAAGCGGTCGAACACCCCGCTCAGGATGAGGCGGAGGACCTGCACGCCGCTGTCGTAGTGCCACCCGATGCCGTGCGTGGCGAGAGCGGCGTCGACCCGTGGGCCGTAGCCGCTGTAGTAAGCACCGCGCACGGCGGCGGGCGGGGACTGCGGATGCAGGTGCAGCGGCGCCCTGAGCGCGGCCGCCGCCTCGTAGATCGGCCAGAACCCGGGCTCGTCCATGTTCCGGTCCCTGGTGCGCCCGAAGAGCATCGCGCCGTTGAGGCCCAGCTCGGTCACCGCGCGTTCCAGCTCGGCGGCCGCCGCAGCCGGACGCGGCGTGGCCAACGTCGCCAAGCCCTGGAAGCTGCCCGGACGGGCGCGGACCACCTCGGCGAGGGTGTCGTTGGTGGCGGTCTGCAACGCGACGGCGTCGGCCGGGGCCAGGTTCTGCACGCCCGGGGTGCTCAACGACAACACCTGGACGTCGAGTCCCGCCTTCGCCATCCCGGCGAGCCGCTCGTCGCCGAAGCCGGCCAGCCGGCGGGCGGAATCGCCCCGCGTGGACGGCGTCAGCGACAGATCCTGCCACTCGGGTTCCAGCGCGCACCACGCGTCGACGACGTCGCGGGTCACGAAATGTTCTTCCAGGCCAATGATTTTCACGAGCTTTCCTTCACGTGTCGAGGAGTTCGGGGGCGAAGATGTCCTCGGCCGTGAGCCGCCGCCGGGACAGCCCCTGCTCGTGGTGGTAGCGCAGGAAGGTGTCGACGGCCTCGCGGTTGGCGTCGAGGCCGTACGGCCACCAGTCCTCGCCCAGCAGCGCCCGGTTCTCCGCGAACAGCTCGCTGAACCAGGGGGTGATCACGGCCATGTGCTGCTTCGCGGCGTTGGCCCGGTACTGCTCCTGCACGATTTCCTTGGCCTGGCCGAACGCCTCGTAGATCGACGTGGCCAGGCCGGGCACCTCGGCCAGTTCCCGGCGGATCGCGACGACGTGCATCATCGGGAAGATGCCGGTGCGGCGGTAGTAGTCCCGTTCGACCGCTTCGTAGTCGACGAACAGCCGCCGGATCTTCTTCGTGGAGCCGTCGAGCAGGCTCCGCGGGACGTCGACCGAGAGCAGCGCGTCGATCTCGCCCGCTTCGAGCAGCGCGGCCAAGGTCTCCTCGTCGCCGGCGTGGCGGACGTCGACGCCGGCCGGGACGGGCTGCGGGATCCAGTCGAACGACGGGATCGGGTGGTCGGTGCCGCCGATCACCCAGTTCATCTTTTCGGGCGTCACGCCGTGTTCGTCGGCGAGGATGCCCTTCACCCAGACACCCGGGTCGGAGCCGTACAGCGCGAACTCGCCGATCGTCTTGCCCGCGAGGTCTTCCGGCCGCTCGATCCCGCTGTCGGCGTTCACGAACAGGGCCGAGTGCCGGAAGTTGCGGTTCGGGAAGATCGGCAGGGCCAGGAAGGGCGAGCCGGCCAGGTCGAACGAGCGCAGGAAGTAGGTCAGCCCGTACTCGGCGACGTCCAGGTCACCCTCGGCCATGCGCTGGAAGACGTCGGAGATCAGCGGCGACGTCTCCAGGGTGGCGTCGATCGCGACGCGCCCGTCGAACAGCGGCTCGGTGTGCTCGTACCGGTAGACGCCCATGGTGAGCTTCGGGTCGGTCATGACAAGTCCTCCTTCGCCTCGCGGGCCGCTTCCGTGAACGACCTTTCATTTTGATGATGCCGCGCGCCCCCTGCTATCGTCAAGGCGAATGGTCATTCGCGGAAGGAGGTGAGCCGTGCCCCGCATCACTGCCGAGCGCCGGGCGGCGAACCGGTCGCAGATCGTGGCGGCGGCCCGTCGCTGCTTCTCGCGCGACGGCTTCCACCAGACGTCGATGCCCGACATCGCCGCCGAAGCGGGCGTGTCGGTCGGCGCCCCGTACCGCTACTTCGCCGGCAAGGAGGAGATCATCCTCGAGATCGCCGGCGACGCCTTCCGGGTGATGTTCGATCCCGTCGAGCGGTTCGTCGACGCGGCCGGCGACGTGACGCTCGCCGACCTGGTCGCGGCGGCGATCGACCCGGTGAGCGGCGAGATCGCCGTCGACGAGACCGGCCAAGCCGTCCCGGTCGACGAGCTGCTGCGCTGCGCCGTCCAGGCGTGGGGCGAGCTGCTACGCCACGAAGGGTTGCGGCAGCAGGCCGAAGCGGGCTTCGAGGGCGTGCGCCGACGCATCGCGGACGCCCTCAGCAACGGCCAGCGAGCGGGCAGCGTCCCGGCCGACCTGGACCCCGACCGCGGAGCGCGCGTGGTCATGGCCGTGCTGCACGGATTCGTCCTGCAGTACACGGCATTCGGGCTCGACGACACCACCGGTTTCGTCCGCGACGTCCGCATCGCGCTCGGCGACACCGGACTGCTCCGCGAACGTCGCTGACCCACCGCTCCGGCGTGGTCAGAGTTTTGCGGTGAGGGAACGGAGTTCGGCGACCACGTCCTCGCCGGAGGGCGCGCGCTCGGGATCCGCCAGCCACTGCAGCATGAGGCCGGTCATCAGCGCGAGCGGTACCGAGCCGCCGAGTGCGCCCCGGCCCTTCTGCTGCCCGCGGGCGAGGTGTTCGCGGACTTCGGGAGACCTTTCGGCTTGCACGAGGGCCTCGACCTGGGCGACCCACAGCGCCCGATGGGTGGTGAAGGTGTCGATCAGGACCTGCCAGCCCTGCTCCGGGGTGTCGGCCGTGGCGCGGCCGGCGAGTTCGACGCCGAGCTCGTCCACCGCTTCCACCAGCGCCTGAGTGAGCAGGGCGTCCCGGGAACCGAAGTGGTAGCCGATGGCCGCGTGGTTGACCCCGGCGGCCGCGGCGATGTCCCGCACGGTGGTCCGCGCCCAGCCGCGTTCGACCAGGCACTGCTTGGCCCCGGCCAGCAAGTCCTCTCGGTTACCCATGGCCGGAGTGTACCCACCCTCTTAACCAAGCGATTTATCCACATGGATTGACCAGGTGGATAAATCTCGGCTATGGTCTCGACCACGGCCAAGCTCACCGCCGGCGAAGTCACGGGATCGCTTCTCCCGCAGACGAAACAGTGCCGCAACCAGGCCCACGGCCGACGAGCCGCAGTGACGCCATCGAGAAACCGAAATGAGGAACTCTGGTGAAGAATTCTGTTCGCAGGACACGAAGATGCGCGTGGTCCCGGCAAGTGGTGCTCGTGACCGCGGTCGCCGCGGCACTCACCGGTGGCGGCGTGGCCTCCGCGTCGACCGGCCCCCATCCCGTCGCGCCGAACACGGAAGGACAGGGGACGCCCGCCGCATCGCCGAGGGTCGCGGCCCCCGTCGGAGCGGATCTCTGCGCGCAGGTCGCGGTGAACGCCGGCTTCTCCGGCCACAACCTGCTCGTCGCCGTTTCCGTGGCCCTCGCCGAATCCGGCTGCAACCCCAGCGCCCAGGCCCACAACTCGAACGGTTCGACGGACTACGGGCTGTGGCAGATCAACAGCGTCCACGGCATCGCCGTGTCCTGCCTGCTCGACGCCCAGTGCAACGCCGGCGCCGCCTGGTCCATCTCCAACGGCGGCACGAACTGGGCCCCCTGGACCACCTACAACTCCGGCGCCTACCTGAGTCACGAAAGCGTGGCGCAGGCGGCGATCGACCGGCTCGGGTCGACGCCGCCCGCACACCGCACCGGCAAAGTGTTCGACAACGTCCTCGACGGCAACGGCACCTGGAGCGGCGCGGGCGTCTCCGACGGCGGCGGCAGCGTCTCGCAGATCGCGGTCGCCGCGCTGCCCAACGGCTCCATGCACCTGGAAACCCTCAGCGGTGGCCTGGTCTTCGACAACGTCCGCAACCCCGACGGCAGCTGGAGCGGGGCGGCCATCTCCGACGGCGGCGGCACCGTCCAGCAGATCGCCGTCGCCGGCCTGCCCAACGGGTCCATGCACCTGGAGACGTTGACCGGCGGCAAGGTCTTCGACCACATCCGCCGCGCCGACGGCAGCTGGGACGCCGTAACCCTCGCCGACGGCGGTGGCGCGGTCTCCCAGATCGCGATCGCCGCGTTGCCCGACGGCTCGATGCACCTCGAGACCCTCAACGGCGGCCGGGTCTTCGACAACGTCCTGCGGCCCGACGGCAGCTGGAGCGGCCCGGCCGTGTCCGACGGCGGCGGCACCGTCCAACAGATCGCCGTCGCCGGCCTGCCCGACGGCTCGATGCACCTCGAGACGCTGACCGGCGGCCGGGTGTTCGACAACGTCCGCCTGCCCAACGGGAACTGGACCGGCCCGGCCGTGTCCGACAACGGCGGCACGGTGCAGCAGATCGCGATCACCGGCATGGTCGACGGCTCCCTGCACCTGGAAACCCTGACCGGGGGCAAGGCTTTCGACCACATCCGCAACGCCGACGGCAGCTGGGCCGCGCCGAGCATCTCCGACGGCGGCGGCAAGGTCTTCTTCATCGCCGTCACCGGAATGCCCGATCGGTCCATGCACCTCGAAACGCTCGTCTGACCGAACCGCGTCACGACCACGAGGAGAATACGTTGTTCACCACCACAAAGGGCCGGGCGAGACGGTCGGCGCTGGTCGTGATCGCCTGTGTCGCGGTCGCGATGTCCGCCGGCGGACTGCCCGCGAACGCTTCCACCACAACGGCACCCGCAGTAGCCGCACCGCGGACCACGGCCGCGGTCACCCGGCAGGCGATCGCCGATCTCGCCCACTCCAAGGTGGGCCAGGGCTGCAGCGGGTTCGCCGACGCCGGCGGCAAGTCGGCCTGCGACGCCTTCTGGTGCGCGGTCTTCGCCGGCTGGATCTGGCGGGGCGCCGGCGTCAACCCGAGCCCGAACCTGTGGGTCGCCACCAGCGTCGGCGGCTGGGCCATGCAGAACGGCGTGTGGAAGCCGCGGGCGAACGGCACCATGGGCAACCCGGCCCCCGGCGACCTGGTCGTGTTCGGCGCGCCCAACGCGGGGCTCGGCGGGCACGTCGGCATCGTCTACTCGGTCAACGCGAACGGCACGATCACCACCGTCAACGGCGACTACGGCGGCAGCACCGCGGCGCTGAACAAAGTCGTCCAGGAGACGATCAACCCCATCACCGCGGTCTCCGGGGGCAACAGCTGGCCCATCTCGGGTTACGTCAGCCCGCCGGGCGTGTCCGGCGGCGGACCGACCACCGGCAAGGTGTTCGACAACGTCCTCGACAGCACCAGCACCTGGAGCGGCCCGGGTGTCGCCGACGGCAGCGGCCACGTCTCCCAGATGGCGGTCGCCACGCTGCCCAACGGGTCGATGCACCTGGAGACGCTCAGCGGCGGTGTCGTCTGGGACAACGAACGCCGGCCGGACGGCAGCTGGAGCGGCGCGGCCATCTCCGACAGCGGCGGCACCGTTCAGCAGATCGCCGTGGCCGGCATGCCCGACGGTTCGATGCACGTGGAGACGTTGACGGGCGGGAAGGTCTTCGACCACGTCCGCCTGGCCGACGGCAGCTGGACCGCCCTGACGGCGTCCGACACCGGCGGCACCGTTTCGCAGATCGCGGTCGCCGCGTTGCCCGACGGCTCGATGCACCTGGAGACGCTCAGCGGCGGCGTCGTCTGGGACAACGTGCTCCGGCCGGACGGCAGCTGGAGCGGCGCGGCCATCTCCGACGGCGGCGGCACCGTCCAGCAGATCGCCGTGGCCGGCCTCCCCGACGGGTCGATGCACCTGGAAACCCTGACCGGCGGCCGGGTCTTCGACAACGTCCGCCTGCCCAACGGAAACTGGACCGGCGCGGCCGTCTCCGACAACGGCGGCACGGTGCAGCAGATCGCGATCACCGGCATGATCGACGGCTCGATGCACCTGGAGACGTTGACGGGCGGCAAGGTCTTCGACCACATCCGCAACGCCGACGGCAGCTGGGCCGCCCCGACCATCTCCGACGGCGGCGGCAAGGTGCTGTCCATCGCGGTCACCGGAATGCCCGATCGGTCCATGCACCTGGAAACGCTCGCCTGACCCACCGAAAGGATCGGTCTTCACGGCTTGGGGCTCCTGACACCAGTGGTGTCAGGAGCCCCAAGCCGGGCACGTCCACTGTCCTGTTCGACGAGCACCGCACGAAGCGCGATATCGAGTTCGACAAGTGTCACAGCCTGGCCCGCTCCGCCGGCGGAGCGGCGTCAAAGGCGTCACTTCGCCAGTATCAGCGGACCGCTTCGGTCCGGAATCCGGCGGCGTAGGCGCAGAGCGCCGGTCGATCGAGGTTGGTCTTCGTCTTGAGGCTGGACACGTGCTTCTCCACCGTTTTCGGCGAGATGTGCAGCCGCCGGGCGATCTCCTGGTTGCCGAGGCGTTCCGACAGCAGCTGCAGTACGTCGAACTCCCGCGTCGTCACGCGTGCCCGCTGCAGCTGCGCCGGCAGGTGTTCGAAGCCGGACCGCCGCTGCACGACCGGCGCGCCGGTGGCCCTCAGCAACCCCCGGCAAGCGCGAGCCGCAACGTGGACACCGGCGTTGTGGAAGTACTCTTCCGCGGCGCGCAGCCAGCCGACCGGATCACCCCAGCCGTCGGCGATGGCAGCTTCGGCGACCAGACGGACGCCGAGGTGACGGGCCACGGGAAAGGGTTCGGACGCTCGAAGACCTGCTCCGAACGCTGCAGTGGCCGCCTCGCCGTCACCACGTCGCCCGAGCAGCACAGCCTCGGCGAAGAAGGTGAACTGCCGATTCCAGCGCAGGCAGCTGTCGGGGTGGCGAGCCTGCTCCCTCACCTCCTGCACGGTCGCCGTGCCGTCGAGGGCACGCACCAGCACCGAGATGCCCCGAGGACCGGCCAAGGGGAACGAACCGGGGAACCTGTCGAGGTAGCCGGCCGCGGCGGTCAGGTCGAGCAGGGCTCGGTCGCGGTCTTCCTCCAGCAGCGCGCAGAACGCCCGGGCGAGGCCGAGGACCAGCGACATCTCCGCCTGGCCGGCACCGCCGCACCGCAGGAAGTCGCCGATCGCGCGCTCCATCCCCGGCCGATCGCCCTGGTGGGCTGCGGAAACCGCGCGGATCGCGTGAAGGTAGCGCACCAGGTCCACGAGCTGGAACCGTGTCGCGGTGCGGACGTCGTCGCCGAGCAGTTCCGCGGTGCCGTCGAAGACGCCGCGCAGCACCCGGCTGTAGAACAGGAGGATCGCGTCGGCCATGAGGCCCACGGTGACGGCACCGGTTTGCCCGGCCTCCTCCCGCGCGAGCTCGAGGACGTGCACGTCGCCGGTGAAGACGACCCGGTGCCCGCCCAGCCGCAGAAGCACGTGCGCACGCCAGACCGGCAGCCGATGCTGCTCGGTGAGAGCGCGGGCGCGTTCGTAGAACGCCTCGGCACCGTCCAGGGACTCTTCTCGAGCGACGCAAGCGAGCGCGAGCAGAGCTTGGCACGCGATGACCGGCTCGTCGTGGCCTTCGGCGTACGAGAGGGCGCGCTGGGCCAGCCGGTGCGCCGTGCCGATGCGCTCGGTCCCGTCGAGTTCGATCAACAGGTTCGCGTGCACGGCGTCGATGGCGGCGTGGTGTGCTCCGCGAGGTGATCCGGCCGCCAGTTCGCGCGCCGCCGCAACCTCGCTCAAGGCGGTTTCGAACTGACCGCCCAGGTAGGCGGCCCAGGCGAGCCCGATGTGGAGGGCGACGGCGCGATCGGAGGTGCCCAGCTCGACGAACCGCGGCGAGAAGGAGGCGGCGCGATCGAACCGCCCGGCTTCACCCAGGGCGAGGACCAGCGCTTCCAGCACTTCACCACGCAGGTTCAGGTCGGGATCGCCGAGCAGCAGAGCGTCGGCCTTGGTGAGCAGATCCGCGGCGGTGTCCGCGCCGCCGCGGTCGAAGGCCTCCTGGCCCGCGCGGGCCAGGAGGCGTCCGGCCGCCGGCTCGTCCCCGGCGGCCAGGCGCAAGGAGGCGGCCAGCGGGCACCAGTCCCCGGGCAGGCCGGGATGCTCCCCCTCCACGGCGTCGGCGGCACGGGCGGCCAGCCGCGCAAGGGTCACCGGATCGTGCAGGGACCGCAGCGCGTCGACGGTGAGCGCATGCCGGAACGAGTACCAGCCGGGGAGCTCGCTTTCCGGTTCGATCAGCTGACCGGCGACCGCCGAGCGGACGAACGAGAGGGTGGTCCGCTCGTCGGCGTCCGCCGCCCGGCAGGCGACCGCCAGGGAGAACCGGAGACCGAGCACGGCCGCGTGCGAAAGGACGCTCCGAGCGGCTTCCTCCATCTGTCCGGCTCGCCTGGCGATCGCGGCGGTCAGCGCGGCCGGCACGGCCGGGAACACTTCGGCGATGCGCCAGCGTCCGCCGATCTCGGTGAGCACGTCGTCACGGATCATCTGGTAGAGCAGCTCTTCGACCGCGAGGGGATTGCCCGCGCTCAACCGGAAGAGGCAGTCGGCCACCTCGTCGGGCACCTGCGGCACCGCCGTGCCCAGACAGCCCGCGACCATCTCGTGCACATGGGCTCGATCGAGCCAGGCGAGTTCGAGGACGGTGCAGCGACCACGTTGGGCGGCGGCCGCGGCCATGCCGAGTGTCGCCGGCGCGTCACGGCGCGCCGTGGCCACCACGAGGAGCCGCGTTTCGGCCAGGGAGCCGATCAGGTAGTCGAGAACGAACAGCGTCTCGGTGTCGGCGTCGTGGAGGTCCTCGAGGAGGAGGACGCACCCCTGGTTCCGGCTGACGACGGTGAGCAGCCGCAAAGCCGCTTCAGCCACGGTCAAGGGTGAGACCTGGTAACCGCGATGGCTTTCCCGCCACCAATCCGGCACGAGGGCGCCGAGCGCGGGCAGGTAGGGGCCGAGCTCGGCGGTCATCACCTCGTCGGCCGAGCGGGCCAGCGAGAGCAGCGCCTCGGCCAGGAGACGGTAGGGAACCGGAGATCCCACCGAGCCTCGCCGACCGCGCAGTACCCGGGCACCTCCGGACGCCGCGGTCTCCGCCAGTTCCTCGGCCAGCCGGGTCTTGCCCATCCCGGCGTCGCCGAGCAGCAGCACGAGTTCGCCGGAGCCGCCTCGTGTCCGATCCCATGCTTCACGCAGGCGTCGAAGCTCCCGGTGCCTGCCGATCAGGTCCGGTGATCTCAGCAGCATGCCCGCTCCCGGGCCGCGGCCCGGCTCCGGACGCCGTTCAGCTGCCGTCCTCGCAGAGGCCACGAGCCGATGGCTGGCCATCGCAGTAAAGGCTCAGCGTGAAAACGTCCACCCGAGGCTTGCGCCCGGTCAAGGCGGCGTTCCGTTCGCCGGTCGTACTGACGGCGGGTAGCAGAACGTCACCGACGACGTCGTCCGCGGGCACAGTGTCAAACTCCACGATGAGACCCCTCCCCTGGGTACGCAACGTAGGTGCGGCACGACCTGGTCGTGCGGTAGCCATAGTGCCGGAGTCCTCCACGATTGGCCAGCTCCTGACACGTGTGGGCTACGCCGTTCGGGTCATCGGCCTTGGTCGCGGCCGCGGGAATCCGGGGGTGTTTCCCCTACCTTGCCGGCCCCCCGCCCCGTGAGGCTGATCAAGCCCCGGGAGGGCGAACGGAGGCTCGGACCGAGGCTCCGGAACCGACGGAAAGGAATCCGGTGCGATGAAGAACGTCTTGCTCAGGGCGTCTGTTCTCTCGTCGGCGGCAGCGACCCTGCTGCTGACCTTGCTCGGCGGCGCGAACGCGGCCGAGACCCACACGGCCACCTCCGCCACCACACCCGATCAGGTGGTGGCCGAGCTGGCCGGCTCCGACGCGACCGTGAGCGGTCTGCTCAAGTGCTGGAACCACCATTCCGGGACCAGTTGCTAGGTCCCGTCCGAACCACGGAACCGGCACTGGGGGGCCGGTTCCGTGCCGTCGAAAGGTGGAGCATGCACCGAGCGAACGATGTCCTGTGGCCCACGCGCGTCGCGCGCTCGGTGCTCCAAGCGCACGCCGAAGGTACTTTGATCGCGCAGTACGGCCTGGTCGAGCGCGCGTGGCCGGCGGCGCTGCCCGCTGTGCCCGCCACAAGGCTGGGCGTGCAGGCGAACTACCTCACCGACCTCGGCGTCCGAGGTATGGACGAGGCGGCGGTGTTCCTCGCCGAGCACCTGAAGCTGCAGGAGCTGCCCGAGGCCGGAGAACCGGTCGAGCGGCTCGTCGCCGCCGAGTGGGCGGCCCGCCACGCGACGGGTGAGCACTCGGACACGGACCTGTGCGCCGTGATCGACGCGCAGGTGTGCTTCGCGGGCGCGTGGGCCACGGCACGTGAGCTGGTGTCGGCCGTGCTCGAGTCGGGCGCTCCTCTTCGATCGCCGGGGGCGCTCCTGTACGCGGCCGTGGTCGCGGGTGGCGACGCGAACCCGCCGGTAGCCGATGAACTGTTCAAGCTGGCGGGGAAAGCCGCTCCGCGCGAGGCCGACGCTTTGCTCGTCGCCTTACGGCAAGCGGCATACACCCTGAAACGACGCGCTCGGCCGCAGGAGGCACTCACCCTGCTCGCCGAGCTCGTTCGGGACGCGGGAGACGCCGAGCGCCGCCGTGCGCTGTCGCCGGCGGACGCAGCGACCGTGCGCGCACTGGCGATGAACCTGGAGGCGTTGGCACTGCTGAAGAGCGGCCGCCACGACGACGCGTACAAGACGGTGCGCCACGCGCTGACGGCGATCCCGCGCGAGGGATGGGTCCTGATCGACCGGGACGCGGGGTTTCGCTACCGATGTCAGATCCGGACGAACGTCGCCCAGATGCAGTTCAAACGCGGCGACCCGGCGGCCGCGGTCCGCACCCTCGACGACAATCTGGCCGAAAATCGGGTCGACCACCCCGAATCGGTCGGGGAAACCCTGTCGATCGCCGCTTATTTCCACTACCGGGAGCAGGACTTCGCCCGCGCGCTGGAGCTGATCTCCGAGGCGTACCGCCTGATCAGGCTGGAAGGCGCGCCGGACCGCCTCCGCGGCTGCCGCAAGATCGCCGTTGCCGCGCTGCACTGCGGCGGGCGGGCAACGGAGGCCGAACAGGTTCTGCGGCGCGTGGAGCGGGATCCCCTCGGGTTCGACGAAGAAGTTCACTGAACCTCCACACGGTCCCGTGATCAGGAAGAGGCCGATCGGGTGTCTTTGACGAGGCGTGGGACGAAGGCGCTGGCCGGCGCGGCCCTGGCGGCGGAAATGCTCGTCGTCTCCGCCCCTGCCGCGTCCGCGACAGCCGGGGCGATCTGCGACGCGGCCTACTGCAGCACGAAAGCGGTTGCAGAGCTGTACCCGAGAGAGGTGACCGTCACGAAGCTGGTCGTGTCTCGGAAAAGCGCCGGCTTGAACACAGTGGAGCTGACCGCGGTCATGACGCCGATCGCCGTTTTGTGCCCGGTTGTGAAGACCTCGCAGAACCTGAACCGGCACACGGCCGACTAGCAGTCAGGTCGGCGCACGGCTGGTCGGGTGGCCGACGGCGCAGGGCACCGTCGCCAGGTTCGCCGGCGCCGCGTCACCCGCACCTTGTCCGCGCAGGCGCGGGCAGCGTGTTGTGGACGGCTTTCGGCGACGGGCAGTTCCCGATACGGCGCCCGAGCCACGGACGTCACGGCCCGGACTCCGACCTGCTACCCGATTCCTCAACCGGCCCGCGTCGAGCCGGCCGGCGCGGGCACGGGGTCCGCGGCACCGGTCTCAGCACGATGTTCCGCTTCGGCCTCGCCGCCGAATCGGTCGCGCAGCTCTTCGACGACGTCGGCGATCTGGCCGAGTTCGGCCAGCACCGCCTGGTGGGCCGTCCGGATGGTGGCGGCTTCCTGTTCCGCGCGGGAGATGACGCGTCGAGCCTCCTGCTGCGCGGCGCGCTCGGTCTCCACACGGGCGTTCTCCGCGTCGGCGGCCGTCTTCTCCGCGGCCGTCAGCAGCTTCTCGCTCTCCTTGCGGGCTTGCTCCTTGATCTCCTCGGCTTCGGACTTGGCGACCTCGAGGATCTTTTCGATCCGCTTCCCCAGGCCACGCTCCTGTTCCGACACCGCGGTCCGAGGTGCGGGGATCTGGGCCTTGGTCAGCCTGCGCTCCGCCACCCTCCGCGCCTTCTCGTGCCGTTCCACCCGCTTCTCCGCGACCCGCACGTATTCGTCCACCTGACGACGGTCGTACCCCCGCAGGACGATCGGGAACCGGACGTCGGACTCGGGTGCTGCCTCGGGCTCGGAAACCGTGCTCTCCATGTTTCGAGTGTCGGCAACAGCAAGGAAACCGGCAATCCGAAACCACACATCGATGCCACCAAGGGCACTTTCGGTGGAACCACCCGCGACCGCGGCGCCCTCGCACGAACGCCGGACGATCAGAACCCGCGGTTGAGCGAGCTGATGCTTTCCTGGAGCTGTTGCCGCGCGGTCGAACGCGCGGTACGCGGCGACGCCGTCTCGCTCGGCTGTCCGGCCGGGCCCGCCGCCGGAAAGACGGTGGTTTCCCCGGGCAACGGGACACCGGGGCAGATGGTGGCGGCGGGACGCACGCTTCCGAGGAAGTAGGCGTTCACCAAGTCGTCGACACAAGGGTTTCCGCTGACGGCGTACTGGCCGTGGAACGGCGAGTCCGCTACCGACACCAGGGGGACGCCGGCTGTCTTCGCGGCCGCCTCGGCCTGCTCGTAGCCGGTCTGGGGGTCGAACTCGCCCTGGACGACGAGCACCTTCTTCGCCGCCCGCGCGGGGAGCTTCGGCAACGGGTGCCGGGGCCGCTCGGACCAGTAGCCGCACGGTTCGCCCAGCCCGTAGGCCCAGCCGAACAGCGGGTACGCCGGGCCCTGCCGGTCGCTGAGGATCTTGTACCAGGTCGCTGCCGGCGTCGGCTGGTCGCCGCACGCGACGGCCAGCCGCGTACCGGGCACCTCGACGTCGTCGGGCTCCTGCTCCGCCACAGCGGCCACCACGTCCGCGGCGGTCAGCTCCGCGGCCGGGACACCGAAGACCGCGCGCGACACGCGATCGAGCTCGGTCTTCAACGCCGGCGGCGGTGGTGAGCTCGTGACGTCGAGTGCGGCCGCGCCCTTCGTGAGGACGAGCGCGCCGATCAGCCACTGCCGGGTGTTTCCGCTGCCGATGAAGATGTGGTCGAACACGTCCGGCGAGACGCCCCGGCCCTTGAAGTAGGTGCGTATCCGCTCCCACTTCTCCTTGATCTCGGTCGCGGTCCTCCCCAGCTGGTCCGGGAACCGGCGAGCGAGCCACGGCACGTAGACGCGGTCGAACTCGCGCTGGTCGATCGCCGGGAACGCTTCGAACGCGGCCTGGAGGCGCCCCTCGAAGTCGACGCTGGAGTCCAGGACGACCTTGCCCGCACGGGAGGGGAAGAGGGACGCGTACTTCGCGCCGAGCCAGGTGCCGTAGGAGTAGCCGAGGTAGTTCAGCCGCTCGTCGCCCAGCAGGGCCCGGATCAGGTCCATGTCGTGCGTGGTCTGCCAGGTGGTGAGGTACGGCGCCAGCGGGTCGTGCCGGCAGGCCTCGGCAACGGCGCGCGGCGCGCGCTGGTGCAGTGCGATGCTGCGGGCCGAGCGGTCCCGGGCGTCGAGATCGTCGTCCGGCGGCAACCGCTCGATCGGCACGTGGCAGACGAACCCCTCGTCGTCGCCGCCTTCCTGACCGGTCCCACGGGGGTCCATACCCACGAAGTCGTAGTGCTCACCGACGGAAGGTTCCAGGCCGGCGAGCGCACCGGCGAGCGGCGTGCCGCGGCCGCCCGGACCGCCGGGGTTCACGAGGATCGCCCCGAAACGCGTTCCGGTGGCCACGGTCCGGCTGATCGCCACCCGGAGGTCGGCTCCGGCGGCCGGGTCCGACCAGTCTCGCGGAACGGTGATCCGTGCGCATTGCGCCGGCTTCGCACTGGCCCCGGTGCGGAAAGCGCAGCTGTCCCAGATGACCTGCTGACGCTGGTAACGCACGAGCGGGCCGGCCGTGTCCGCGACGGCGGGCGCCGCGGTGGCCAAGAGAACCGCGGCGACCGCCGTCAGCCCTCCTCGGGACCTGCGCACCGGCGCTTCCTTCCTCGGACACCGGCCGGCGTGGCCCTTCGCCAAGCACCGGCCGGAACGTCCGCCCGAGGCACCCGGCGCGGCCGGACGTGCGCCGCGCCGGGTGCCTTTCGAACCGACGTCTTGCTATTCCCCGCTCACCGCGCGACACCCCGCGCGGCGAGCGAGGAGGTGGATCAGTTGCCCTGGGCGGTGCCACCGTCGGCGATGTCACCGGCAGCGCAGTTGAACGGCGTCTCGCCGGCGGCCTCGTTCTCGCCCGGCGACAGCACCGGCACGCCGATGCCCTGCGCGACGTCGCGGACCGGCACCTGGACGCCGAGGACGTTGACGTTGTTGTCGCAGAAACCGAGCGTGCCGTTGAGGTTGTGCGCGGCGTCGAGGTTCTGCACGTTGGCGAGACCGACCTGGTCGTGGGTGTCGATCGGGTGGCCGTCGACGGTGACGCCGGCCGCGGAAGCGGATCCGCCGAGGATGGCCATGCCGGCGGCGAGGGTGGTGGCGACGAATCCGAGCTGCTTGATCAAGAGAAGAACTCCTATAAGGGCCCGCCGGGAATCAGCGGGGGAATGAACACTTGCTCTTCGGGCGTAGCGGCAAGAGCTGCCGCCACGCACGTCTTCGGTACTGCGTGGTAACACCGGGTGGGACCGGCGACACGTCTCCAGTCGTGTGACCGGTCCCACCCGTGCCGGTATCGCGGAACATCGCGGTAAAACCCTGGGCGCGCAACAGGAGTGTGCAACTCGCTTCGTGCCCGGAGCCTTACCACGCTGACGCGGATCACCGGATTCCGTGCCCACAGCCGGCTTCCGCACACACAGCGGGCGACCGGGGCACGGAGACTAGTTGCCCTGGCTGGTGCCGCCGTCGACGACCGCACCGGCGGCGCAGTTGTACGGGGACGCGCCGGCGGCGGTGTTCCCGCCCGGCGACAGGATCGGCACACCGATGCCGTTGAGCGAGTCACGGATCGGGACCTGGACGCCGAGGACGTTCACGTCGTTGCCGCAGATGCCCGGGGTGACGTTGACGTTGTGGAGCACGTCGGTGTTGTTCAGGTTGACCAGCCCGACCTGACCACTGGAGTCGTAGCTGTGGTGGCCGTGGTGGCCGTGGTGGTGCCCGTGGTCCTCGTCCGGGGTGCCGGCGGCCGCGATCCCGCCGGTCAGGAACGCGCCGGCAGCCATGGCGGCCGCGATGAAACCGATCTTCTTCAGCATGAATACTCCTCGATTGGCGATTGCGGTGACGACAATGAAGGTGTGTTCGCCCCGAGAGCGAAACCTACTGATGCGATGGAAGCCGATCCAGCCAGTACCACCATCGTGTAAACGGCCCAGCTCGCTGACCGAGCTTTTGGGCCTCGAAAGGGTAAATGTCGACGTGCCCTTCCCGAAAGCCCGGGCATCCGCGCGGATCCGTTGCCCCGACGACGGATCCGCGGCACGAATCCGGGAGCCACGATAGGCACAGCCTGTGCCCGAAACGCGTCCACCACCGGCGAAGCACGCTTTGGTGGCAAGATCGGACGTCGAAACCGTTTCGCTACGTGACGAATCCGCCAACCCGGTCCTTCGAACGTGGTCCGCGGCCACGGCTCCTACGCTCTCCGTCTGGGAAACGCCACGACGTGGCGCAAAGGGAGTCGTTCGTAATGGATTACGGAATCCTCGTGGCATCCGCCGCGCTGTACGCGATGGGGATCGTCGCCCAGAGCGTGGCCGCGCGCCGGGCCGGGAACCAGCCCGGGGTCGGCATGAAACTGCTCGCCCGGTTGGTCACCGACCGGCTCTACCTGGTGGGATTCGCCGGTCAGGCGGGCGGGTTCGCGCTGGCTTTCTTCGCTCGGGCGTCCCTGCCGCTGTATCTGGTCCAGACCGCGTCCTCCTCGGCGATCGGCCTGGCCACCGTGTTCGGCGTCCTGGTCCTCGGGTGGCGGCTGCGGACCGCGGAGGTGGTGACCCTCGTCCTGCTGGCGTCCGGGCTCGTCGTGCTCGCCGGGTCGTCGGCGCCGTCGGTCGCCGACGACCTCGCACCGAGCGGGGTCCTGGTCCTGGCGTGTGTGCTGGCCGGTACCGGACTGGCGATGTTCCGGGCGGCCCGATCGGACTCCTTCCTGCTGCCCGCGGTCCTCTCCGGGGTGGCGTTCGCCGTCGTGGCGGTGGCGAGCCGATCGTTGGCCCACCTCGATCTCCTCGCGCTCCCGGCGAGCCCGCTGACCTGGCTGATGGTGCTCGCCGCGGTGCTCGGGCAGGCTTCGATGGCGGTAGCCCTGCAGCGCGGCCCGGCGGCCACGGTCGTGACGACGGCGGACGCCACGACCATCGTGCTGGCCTCCGTCACCGGCATCACCGCGCTGGGCGACCGCGTCGTCGACGGTGGCGGCCCGGCGGTCGTCCTGGGTCTGACCGTCGTGGTGGCCGGCGTGCTCGTGCTGGGCCATCGGAGCCGCGCGGTGACCGTCGCCGGGGAGGCCGGGTGACCGCCCGGCCGCTCGCGAGCGTGTCGGTGGATCTCGACAACCTCTGGGCGTACCTCAAGACCCATGGCGACTCCGCTTGGCGCGGCTACCCCAGTTTCCTGCCTTCCGCCGTACCCCGGCTGCTGGAGATCCTCGGCGAGCAGAGGTTGACCACGACGGTGTTCGCGGTGGGCGCCGACGTCGTGCGCGAAGACGGCGCCAAGGCGGTCAACGCGATCGCCGCGGCGGGTCACGAGGTCGCCAACCACTCTTTCGGCCACGAACCTTGGCTGCACCGGTATTCCCGGGACCGGCTCGAGGACGAGCTGAGCCGGACCGAGGTCGCGATCATCGCGGCCGGCGCGCCCCGGCCCGTCGGCTTCCGCGGCCCCGGTTACAGCCTCACGCGCGACCTCGTCGAACTGCTGGCGGAACGGGGTTACGTCTACGACGCCAGCACGCTGCCGACCTGGATCGGCCCGCTGGCCCGCGTCTACCACAACCGGACGGTTCCCGCGGGCGCCGCCGACGACGGGCGCGGTGACCTGTTCGGCGGTGTTTCCCGGGTGCTGGCGCCGGTGCACCCCTACCGCTGGCGAACGGTCGAAGGCAGTGCGCTGGTCGAGCTCCCGGTGACGACGATGCCGCTGCTGCGCACCCCGATCCACGGGTCCTACCTGCTCCAGCTGCACGAGCTGTCCCCGCGGCTGGCCCGCGGGTACTTCCGGGCGGCGCTGCGGCTGTGCCTCGCCCGCGGCGTCGCACCGTCGCTGCTGCTGCACCCCACCGACGTCCTCGGCGGCACCGACGCTCCCGGAATGGAGTTCTTCCCCGGCATGGCCGCGCCGGGCAGCCGGAAAGCCGCCTGGCTGGGCTGGGTCCTGGCCACGCTGCGAGAGCACTTCGACGTGGTCGGCACCGGTGACCACGTCAGCCGCACCGAAGTGCGGCGGGAACGTGCCGTCACGCGGCTGGGCGCCGGGAGGTGACCGCGTTCTCGGTCGTGCTGCCCGCCGGCCGCGGCACGCGTGGGGCGTCGCCGCTTCGGGTTCTCGCGTGCGCCACGGTCGCGCTGGCACCGGTCGAGGGCTATCTGGCGGCCGTGCACGCGCAGCTCGGCAAGGTCGCCCCCGCGCTGCTGGTCGTGACGTGGCTCGCGGTGCGAGCCCGGCAGCGGCGGCTCCTGCGGCCGACGCCGTTGTACGCGGTGCTCGCCGCGCTCGCGGTGGTGGTGGCGACGACCGCCGCGGCCCATTCGGCGGGTGCGTTCACCGTGGAATACACCGTGCGGTGGCTGCCGTTCCTGGTGGTCACGGCGGCGCTCGCGGACGTCGCGGGCCGCGAGGTACCGATCCGCGACGTGCTGCTGGCCATGGCCGCGGGGGCCACGGTCGCCGGTGCCGGCGCGCTGTACAGCTTGGTGGTCGAAGGACAGGCGCGCGCGAGCGGCCCGCAACCGGACCCGAACGACCTGGCCTACTTCCTCGTCGCGGCGGTCCCCCTGCTCGCCGTCGCCCGTCCCGGGCCGCGTCACCGGTTCTCCGGCGTCGCCCCGGCGATCGCGGGAGCCGTCCTGGTGGCGGGCGCGGTGGCGACGTTCTCCCGGGGCGGCGCCCTGGGGCTGGCC
Organism: Amycolatopsis sp. WQ 127309; assembly: GCF_023023025.1. Lineage (NCBI taxonomy): Bacteria > Bacillati > Actinomycetota > Actinomycetes > Pseudonocardiales > Pseudonocardiaceae > Amycolatopsis > Amycolatopsis sp. WQ 127309. The sequence goes on along the minus strand of NZ_CP095481.1, from coordinate 4,545,757 downwards.
GCCGCGGTCGGCTGGCTGCTGGTGCGCCGGGTGCTGCCGTGGCGGCTGCTCGGTGCCGCGGCCGCGTCGCTGCTCGTGCTGGGCCTGGGTGCGCTGCTGCTCGCCAGGCCGCAGCTCGAACGGGCCGTTCAGGAGAAGACCTTCATCGCGGCGTCCAATGTGGACACACGCGAGCTGCGCTGGCAGGCCGCGGCCCGGATGGTGACCGCCCACCCGGTGCTGGGTGCCGGGCCGGGCGGGTTCCGCGCGGAGTACGCCGCCGAGTCGCACGACGCCGAGGTCGACGAGCAGACCCCGGTGGCGCACAACATGTACCTCGAGGTGGCCGCGGAGCTGGGCTTGCCGGGATTCGCCCTGTTCGCCGGGGTGCTCGGCGTCGCCGCGGTGGCGAGCGAACGGACGGTCCGGCTGGCCGGCCCGGCTGCTCCGGCCCGCGTGGAGGCCGTCGCGATCCAGGCGTCGCTGCTCGCCGTGCTGGTCACCTCGACGTTCCTGTCCGAGCAGTACTACCTGCCGTTGTGGTCGCTGGCGGCGCTCGCCGTCGCGGCCGAGACCCGGGTCCGGGGAGAGGGAGGTGCCGATGCGTGTCTTGCACGTGATCAGTGAAATGGGCGCCGGCGGAGCCGAAACGCTCGTCGCCGGCATGGTGGCGCGCGGCGAGGAGTACGGCTGGGTGTCCGCGGTCGCCAGCGCCGGCGGCTTCCGGGCCGACGCGCTGGCGGCAGGCGGCACGGCGACGTTCCCCGTTCCGCTCGCACACCGCAGCAAGGCCGGCGTGCTACGGGCGGCGTGGGCGGTGCGCCACGCGCTGTCGCGGTTCCGCCCGGACGTCGTGCTGGCCCACAACGTCGGTGCGAGCCTCGTCGCCCGGCTCGCGCTCGTCCCCGGGCGGCGGCGGCCGCTGCTGAGCGTCTTCCACGGCGTCGCCGACGACGAGTACCGCAGGGCCGCCCGGATCCTGCGGCACACGTCCGATCGCGTCGTGGCCGTCTCCCCCGCCGCCGCGGATCGGCTGGTCGCAGCGGGCTTGCGCGGGCCGCAGGTGATCCGCAACGCCGTGTTCACGCGGCCGCCGGTGTTCGGCCGGGCGTCGGTGCGCGCGTCGCTCGACGTCGGCGAAGGGACGCCCGTCGCGCTCTGCCTCGCTCGGCTGGAGCCGCAGAAGCGCCACGACGTGCTGCTGGACGCCTGGGCCGCGCTCGAGGGCGACCCGGTGCTGTGGCTGGCCGGCGACGGGAGCCTGCGCGCGGAACTCGAAGAGCGCGGCGAGCCGCTGGCCGGCCGCGTCCGGTTCCTCGGCACCCGCGCCGACGTGCCCGATCTGCTCGCGGCGGCCGACGTGACGGTGCTGACCAGCGATTGGGAGGGCCTCCCGCTGGCGGTGCTCGAGTCGATGGCGGCCGGCCGGCCGGTGGTGGCGACCGACGTCGGCGGTGTCCGCGAGGTGCTGGCCGGCGGAGGTGGGCTGGTGGTGCCACCCGGTGACCCGGCGGCAACGGCGCACGCGCTGGACACGCTGCTGTCCGACCGGTCCACCCGGGACTCCGCGGCCGCCGCGGGGCGGCGGGCCATCGAGCGCGACTACGACCCGCACACACTGATGAAGGCCTACGACGAGCTGCTCCGGACGACCTTGGAAGGTGCCCGGTGAGGCGCACGATCGGCTTGAGCGTCGCCGTCGCGCTGACGGTCGGCTTGCTGGTCCTGCTCGTGGGCCTGACGCGCGGCGAGGAGTACCAGGGCCGGGTGAGCCTGCTGGCCGAGCCCGCCGCCGGCCGGGTGGACGGCGCGGCCCCGCAGTACGGCGAGGTCGTCTCGCTCGCGCTGCCCGCGCTGGTGGAACTGGCCCGCAGCCCGTCGGTGCTGCAGGCGGCGGCCCCGGCGTCGGGCTACCCGCCCGAGGACCTCGGGGACCGGGTGTCCGTGGAGCTGGTGCCGGCCTCCGGGCTCGCCCGCCTGTCGGTGCGCGCGCCGTCGGCGCAGCAGGCGGGGGCGACGGCGACCGCGCTGGGCAAGGCGATGATCGACGCGAACCTGCTGGCACCGGTGGGACGGCTGCGCGTACTGGATCCCCGGCCCGACGTGGTCGCGGTGGCTCCGGACGCACCGCTGGTGACCGGGCTGGCGCTGGTCGCGGCCGTGGCCGCCGGGCTCGCCACGGCGGCCGTGCGCCGGTCGGCACCGGCGAGGCCGCGCGGTGGCACGGGCGCGCTGCGCCGCGCGCTGGCCGCGGCGGGGATCCACCGTCCCGTGGCGGTGGTGCACGGGCACGACCCGGCGGCCACCGACCGGCTGGCCCTCCTCGGCCACGCGGCCGGCCGGCCGCTCCGGGTGCTGCCGGTCGGTCCGGGGCTCGCCGAGGCGGCCGCCAAGCTGGCGGCCGCGCTCCCGGACGGCGGAAGTGGTGACGGCACGTCGGTCGTCGCGGTGGCGGCGACCGGACGGCACCGGTACGACGAGCTGACCGCGGCCGTCGGTGTGCTCCCGGCCGACGCCGTGCTCGTGGCGGTGGTGCTGGCATGAGTGCGGAACAGCACGCCACCCGCGGTTCAGGGATGACTCCGGGACAACGCGTGGCCTTGGTCGTCGCGGCGCTCGCCGGCTCGGTCGGAGCCTGGCACGCCCTCGCGCCGTCGTGGCGGGTTCCGCTGCCGACCGCGGCCGACCTGGCCGAGGAACGGTTGCAGGACTTCCGCGACGCGCTGTACTTCCCGATCCGGGAGTTCCTCGCCGGCGGCGATCCCTACGACCCGGCCGCGATGTTCGCGCACTGGCCGGTGCACCAGGACTTCAACCTCTACCAGCCGTACCACCTGCTGCTGCACCTGCCGTTCGTGCTGCCCGGCTACCGCGTCGGCGCGGTGGCGTTCGCGGTGTTCTCCCTGCTGCTGCTGATCGCGCTCGCAGCCTTGGCCGCGCACGCGGCACGGCGGTTCGTGCCCGTCCCGTTCGCCCTGGCCACGGTGGTGGTCGCGGCGCTGCTGGTGACCAGCCAGGTCGGGAAGGCGCAGCTCTACGTCGGCCAGGTCAACCCCCTGGTGGCGCTGGGCGCGGCGGGCGCGCTGCTGGCCCGGCGGGACCGCCCGGGGTGGGCCGCCGCGGCGCTCGCGCTCGCGTGGCTGAAACCGCAGTACGGCTTTCCGCTGGCGGTCCTGCTGTTCGCCCGCGGTTCCCGGCGGGTGGCGCTGGCCGGGACCGCGCTCGCGGCGGCCGCGAGCCTGCCGGTCGTGCTGCTGCTGGTGGTGCGCGGCGGCGGGATCGGCCCGTTCGCCGACGTCGTCGTCGCGAACCTCACGCACGCCAGGGCCACCGACTACGGCGCCGTGGACTCCCTGACGGCGCAACGCATCGACGTCGCCGCCGTGCTGTTCCGCGTCACCGGCTGGGTGCCCGCCGGCGTCGAGGTGGTGGTGCTGGCCGGTGTGCTCGTCGTGAGCGCGCTGCTCGTCCGGCGGCTCGACCGGGCCGCGGCGGCACCGGTGGCCGATCTGCTCACCTGCCTGGCGGTCGTGGTGTGCGTGGTGCACCAGCCCGGGGACGTGCTGATCGCCGTGCCCGCGACGGCGGCGGTCGCCGCGCTGTGGTGGCGGCACCGGTCCGAGCCCGGCTGGGGCACGGCCGGACTCGCGGTCCTCGCGCTGGCCGTGCCGTTCGCCCATCTGTACACAGTGGACTCGGCCGTGGTGACGGCGTTCGGGGCGCGGGCGGCGGTCACCCTCGACGGTGTCGCCGTGGTGGTCTCCTGGTGCCTGCTGGTGTTCGCCGCCGTCCGGCTGACCGGGGTGCGCGCCGCCCGGCCGGTCGCGGCCGGGAGCACCGGATGACCGGCGAGCTCGGCACGCGCGCGGTCCGCGGCTCCTTGTGGCTGGGTGTCGTCAACCTGGTGAGCAAGAGCAGCCAGATGCTGGTCACGCTGGTGCTCGCGGCCGTGCTGACGGAGGGACAGCTGGGGGTCGTGGCGCTGGCGGTGTCCCTGGTCAACCTCGGCCAGGTGGTGCAGTCGATCGGCGTCTACGACGTGCTCGGCCGCACCGGACGCGATCCGCGCCGGATGGCGGGCACCGTCCTCACGATGAGTGTGGGGGCCGGCCTGGTCCTGGCGCTCGCGCTCGTGGCCGCCGCGGGCCCGATCACCGCGGTGCTCGGCGTGCCGGACGCCGCCGGCCTGGTCCGCCTGGCCGCAGCCGGCCTGCCGTTCTCGGCCGCCGGCGGCGTCCAGATGGGACTGATGCACCGCGAGCTGGACTTCCGGCGGCGGATGCTGCCCGACGGCGGCAGCGCCGTCCTGGGCGCCGCGCTGACCGTCGGGCTCGCCGTCGCCGGCGCCGGGCCCGCCTCGCTGGTGCTCGGCCTGGTGGGCACGGCGGTGGCCCAGCCACTGCTCGGCGCACTGGCCGGCGGCGGGGTGCGGCCGTGCTGGGACACCGCGGCAGCCGGGGAAGCCCTGCGCTGGATCGCGGTCGTCGGACCCGCGGCCGTCGTGGGAGCGCTGCTGGTGAACCTCGACTACCTGGCGGCCGGGCACGTGCTGGGTCCGGCCGCGGTCGGCGTCTACTCGCTGGCCTACCGGCTCGCCTGGGTGCCGTACATCATGGTGGCGGTCGTGCTCGGCGCGGTGGCCTTCCCGGTCTTCACGCGGTTGCGGCGCGACGGCCGACCGCTGGCCTGGGCGGTCACCAGGTTCACCCGCGCGGTGCTCGTGATCACCGGTGGCCTCTACGTCGCGCTGGCCGTGCTCGCCGACCGCGTCGTCCTGCTGGGCGCGCGCTGGGCGGCCGCGGCCGGCCCGCTCGTGCTGCTGGCCGGCTACGGCGCGGGGATCTGCCTGCTGCAGGTCTGGTACCAGGCGGTGAAGGCGACCGGGCAGGTCCGGCGGTACCTGGCGCTCGAGAGCACCCACCTGGTCCTGCTCGTGGCCGGGCTGGTGCTGCTGACCCACGCGGGGATCGAGGCCGTCGCCGCCGTCCAGTTCGCGGCGGCGTGGCTGGTCGTGCCGCTCGCCTGGCGGGTGCTGGCCGGGCTCGGCGTGGCCCCGCCGCCGGCCGAGCTGGCGGGGGTGTTCGCGCGGGTGCTGGGCGCCTGCGCCGCCGGGGCGGTGCCCGCCCTGCTCCTGGACCACGCGGGGTTCTTTGGGCCCGCGGACTCGCTGCCGGGCGCCTTCGCCGAAGGCGCGGTACTCGCCGCCGCCTACACCGGCGTGACCGTGCTGCTCCAGCGCACCGCGCTGACCGAGCTGCGCCGGGGCGGGCTCCGGTGAAGGTCGTGCACGTCTCCCAGCCGGGCACCGCGGGAGTGGCGGTGGTCGTGCTGGAACTGGCCGTGGCGCAACGGGACCGGGGCTGGTCCGTCGCCGTGGTGTGCCCGCCGTCGAGCTGGCTCGCCGGACGCGCCCGGCAAGCCGGGATCGAAGTGCGCGGCTGGGCCGCGACCCGCTCCCCCGGCCCGCACGTGGCCGGGGAAACGCTGCGGTTGCGGCGGCTCCTCGCGGAACTGACGCCGGACGTGGTGCACCTGCACAGCTCCAAGGCCGGGCTGGCCGGACGGCTGGCGTTGCGCGGTGGCCGGCCGACGGTGTTCCAGCCGCACCTGTGGTCCTTCGAGACAGCGTGCGGACCGCTTCGCTGGGCCTCCGCCGCCTGGGAGCGGGTCGCGTCCCGGTGGACCCACCTCGTCGTGTGCGTCAGCGACGACGAGCTCGCGGCCGGTCGCGAGGCGGGCGTGACAGCGAACGCGGAAGTCGTCTGCAACGGCGTCGACACGGCCCGGTTCGCTCCGGGCGACCGGGTCGCGGCGCGGCGGCGCCTGGGCCTGCCCACGCGGGCGCCGATCGCCGTCTGCCTCGGCCGGCTGGCCGAGCTCAAGGGCCAGGACCAGCTGCTGTCCGCGTGGCCCGACGTCCTGCGCCGGTTCCCGGACGCCACCCTGGTGCTCGCCGGAGACGGGCCGATGGGCGCCGTGTGGCGGGAACGCCACCCGGTGGCCGCGCACGAATCGGTGCGGTGGTGGGGACACACCGACGACCCGGCGGCGTTCTACACGGCCGCGGACGTCGTGGTCCTCCCGTCGCGCGCCGAAGGCATGGCGCTGGTGCCGCTGGAGGCGATGGCGTGCGCGCGGCCCGTGGTCGCCTTCGACGTCGGCGGGATGCGGCAGAGCGTCGCCGACGCCGGTGCCGTCCTGCCGCCCGGTGACCTCGGCTCACTCGCCGAAGCGGTGGTCGCCCGGTTCGCGGACCCGGAGCTGGGCGCGCGCGAGGGCGAACGCGGCCGCCGCCGGGCGGAACTCTCCTTCGACCGGAACCGGATGACCGACCAGGTCGCCGCGCTCGTCGACGAACTCACGGCCTCGGAGCGGATCCCATGACACGCATCGCCTACGTGCTGACCCAGGACCGGGGCGGGCCGGTGGACGTCACCGTGCGGCTCGCGGCGACGCTGCTCGACGAGGGCGTCGACGTGCGCGTCTTCGGGCCGGTACCCGCACGCGGGGCCGAGCTGATCGACGGTCACCACGAGCACCTCCCGGTGCCGGACAAGGAGGACCTCGCGGCCGCGAACCGGGCGCGGTCGGCGATCCGGGACTGGCGGCCGGACGTGGTGCACGCGCAGGACCGGCGGGCGGGCCTCGTGGTCGCGGGGCTCCGCTTCGCCCGCGGCCCCCGGCCGGCGCTGCTCCAGACCTACCACGGCGTCCCGGACGACGTGGCGGAGCCGTGGTTCCGCGGCCGGTGCCGGGCTCCCGGGCCGTCCGCCTACACCCGGACGGTGCTCGCGGCGGACGCCGTGGTCGCGCGCGTCCTCGACCACACGGTCGTGCCCGCGGAAGCGATGGGCCGGTTCCTGCACCGGCGGCTCAAGGTGCCCGCGAACCGGCTGACGCGGATCGACAACTGCGTCGAGCTGGGTGCGGCGAGCCCGCCGGCCGGGCCGGTGCGGCACCTGATCTTCGTGGGCCTGCTGGTGGAGCGCAAGGGAATCCTCGACCTGCTCGCGGCGCTGGCGGTACCGGGCGTCCTGCCCGCCGGCGCCGAGCTGACCGTCGTGGGTGACGGCCCGCAGCGCGCCGAAGCGGAACGGGCCGCGCAGGCGGCCCCGCTGGCCGGGCGCGTCACGTTCCTCGGCTTCCGGCCGGACGTCCCCGCGCTGCTGGCCGCCGCGGACGCACTGGTGCTGCCGTCCACCATGGAGCAGCAACCCCTCGTCGTCGCCGAGGCGATGGCGGCCGGGAAACCCGTCGTGGCCACCGACACCGGTGGCGTGGCCGACATGCTGGACCCGGGATTCCTGGTACCGCCGGGAAACGTCGCCGCGATGGCGGACTGCCTGAGCGGGCTGTTCGCCGACCCGGCTCCGGCCCGGATCGGCGCCCTCCTCGCCGCGCGGGCCCGGCAGCGGTACGCCCCGGCGGTGTGCGCACGGCGGCACCTCGACCTGTACGCCTCGCTGATCGGTGCCCCGAACGCTACTTCGGCTTGACCATCACCAGCCCGTCGGCGGCCGCCAGCTCGATCGACGCGGGCGGCGGTGGCGAAGACGGCGGATCCGTGGACGGCGGCGAAGTCCGCGCCCGCGCCGGAGCGCCCGCGGCGACGAGGCCCGCCGGCGGGGTCACGGTCCGGGTGGCCGACGTCGGGTTCACCGCCACCCAGCCGTTGGTGAACGTCCGGGTCCAGACGCCGTCGGGCAGCCGGCCGGCGGCGTCGACCGCCTCACCCAGACCGCTGCCCTGCAGGTCCGACCACTCGGGATCGCGGTAGTCGTCCGTGGTGGCCGGGGTCCAGCAGGTCCGGGGGCCCGCCAGCAGCGCCGCGCTGGCGTACCCCGCGCGGTCCTGCTGCTCGCTCCTGGCCCTGGTGACGAGCAGCAGGAGCGACTCGCCGAGGGCGGCTTGGGCGCGCAGTTCCTGGAACTCGTTGCCGCGGAAGGTGAGCAGGCCGCCGTTCCCGCTGTCTTCGCGGAACCCGAAGTTCTCCTCCATCGCCCCGCCGAAGCGCGAGTGCGCCGTCCACCGGCCCGGCGTCAGGTGCGTCTCCGAGACGTTCGGCACGAACAGCTTCCCCGCCTTCCGGAACGCCTCGCCCACCAAGGCGAGGAAGGCGTCCAGGCCGTCGCGCAGCTTCCGGTCGGTCTGGGCCGCGGTCGTGGTGCCGATGAGGATCGCCCTCGAGTAGTGGCTGAGCGAGTTGAAGTCGTTGTCCGCGAGGACGCCGTCCCAGCCTTCCCCGGTCACTTCGGCGACCACCGCGGAGCTCCAGGCCTGCTGGTAGGCCGGGTCCCACACCGTCATCTGCCAGTGCTTCGGGTAGCCCTGCCACTCGATGCGGCCGTGGTTGGCGTCGGTCGCGAACCACTCGGGGTGGTTCTGCTCCGCCGCGACGTACCCGATGCCGCTGGGCAGGAACTGCGCGTCCTTACCCCCGTCGACCGCCCCGGGGTAGTTCCGGGTACTGGAAAGGTCCTTGTACGCGAGCACCTTGATCTGCGGGTTGAGCTCGTGGAGCCGCCGCATCGCCGCGCCCTGGTCGGCGTTGAGCACGACCACCTCGTACCGCCGGGCCGCCAGCGTCAGCTCCCGCGCCGTCGGCGGCTGGCCGATCCCGTACCACCACGCACACGGCGCCAGGGGTTTCGGCGGTGGCACGGACACCGCGTACGCCACCTCTTGTGGCGAATTCGTGGTGCACCCCGCGACGCTGCCCGCCGCCAGGACGAGGGCGGCGCCCCAGACGAGGAGGCGGGTGATCGCCGGGTGTTCGCGCGTCAGCGTGGCCTTCGGCACAGCAGTTCTCCCACCGTGAGGATGATGATCTTGACGTCCAGCCAGAGCGACCAGTTGGCGATGTAGTAGTTGTCGTAGCGCGCCCGGTCGGCGATCGAGGTGTCCCCGCGCAGTCCGTGGACCTGGGCGAGCCCGGTCAGCCCGGTCGGCACGCGGTGCCGGGCCCAGTAGAAGTCGTGGACGGCGGAGAACTCGTTGACGAACAGGGGACGTTCCGGCCTCGGCCCGACCAGCGCCATGTCTCCGCGCACGACGTTCCACAGCTGCGGCAGCTCGTCCAAAGAGGACCGTCGCAGGAAGCGGCCGACCGGTCCGACCCGGGCGTCCCCCACGACCGACCACCGGGTCTGCGCATCGTCGACGGTGGCCGGCCGGACGCTGCGGATCTTGTAGAGCAGGAACGTCCGGCCGGCCACGCCGACCCGCACCTGGCGGAAGATCACCGGAAAGCCGCTCTCCACCAGGACCGCCAGCGCGCACAGGGCGATGACCGGGGACAGCGCGGCGAGCGCCGCGGCGGCCAGCGTGGTCTCGACCGCGCGCTTGACCCACCAGGTGGGTCGTCGGGTCGGCGCCCCGGCCAGCCACACCAGGGGGTAGCTGCGGAGCCGGTCGGTCCCGGACCCGTCGGGCGCAAGCGCGAACAGGCGGGGCAGCGCCAGGGTGACGCACCCGAGCCGGTGCGCGGTGACGGCCGCGTCGACGATCGAGCCGTCGTGGTCACGGGAGTGGGCGAGCACGACCGTGCCCGCCCCGAGCCGGGAAATCGCCTCGGCCAGGTCGTCCTCGAACAGGTCCGCCGGAACGTCACCGGGTTCCGCGTCCGGGCCGGACGGGACGAAGCCGACCGGCAGGAGGCCGAACTCGGGGTGCTGCAGCATGGTGCGGACGAGATCACCGCCGGAAGCACCCGAGCCGACGACGATGGCCCGGTCGCAGCGCCGGAGCCGGCGACGGCCCCACCGGCCGAGCGCGAAGACCCACGGCCTCGTGCACTCGCTGAGCACGGCGAACACCAGGACCAGCCGCTGCGCGTCGGCCATCCCCGCAGCCGCGGGGCCCGCGACGAGCGTGACGCCGGTGACGAGCGCGAACGCGATTCCCGTGGCGGCGACCGATCGCGGGAGGTCCTGCAGCCACGAGAGCCACAGGCGACGCCGGTGGACGCGGCCGGCCGCCCGGGTGCCCCACAGCGCGGCGCCGGCCGCCACCGCCCCCGGCAGCCCCGCCCCTGCCAGGGCAATCGCGACCAGCCACGAGACGACGTCGACCGCGACCAGAAGCACCACAACGGCGTTGACCCGGGTCAGGAACGGCCGGCCCCGAGCCGGCCGCAGCGGCTGCTCACCCGGTCGGTGTCGCCGCGGGGCCGGCACCGGCCCGGGGAGCACGGAGGTTCTCGGTTCAGTCACGGGAGTCGGCCTCTTCGGGAAGGGTGGCGAGCGGAAACGTGGTCCGGCTGCCACCGCGGAGCGGGCCCGGCGGGGTGCCGATCTTGAATCCCGCCGGAACAGTTGTGGTACCAGCACCATTCTTCCGCTCTCGTCGTAACTCAGCCATTCAGGGCACATTCGGTTCCATCGGGTGCAGCTGACCCGGAAATATTTCGGAATCACTCGAACGAGGGCTGCTGTGAACCCCTTTCAGCGACTCAGGGGAACACCGCGTGATTCCGGTGACGTCCCCTCCTTTCGGGGGACAGCGGGCGGCACTAAAGAAAAGACCCAATCTAGCCGAATATGAGCTGACAGCCGAACCAAAGGCTACGGTCGCCGACCGCACCGAGCACCCGAAGGGGAACCGTGGCATTCGAAGAAGCCGGTCTGGCTACGAGAACAAAACCAGACCGGCCCACCGTCCGGACGAGCGGGCGGGCTCACGTCGTCCTGCCCGCGTTCAACGAAGAGGCGTCGCTGCCTTCCTTGCTCGGGCGGCTCGCCGAGGTGGCGCTCACCGAGCGGATCACCGTCTGGGTCGTCGACGACGGTTCCGCCGACCGCACCGCGTCCGTGGCCGAGGCGGGCTTCGGCGGGCTCGACGTACGGGTGGTGCGGCACCTGGTGAACCTCGGGCTGGGCCGTGCCGTGCTGTCCGGGCTCCGGGCGGCGCTCGAAGAGTCCGGTCCCGACGACATCGTCGTCGTGATGGACGCCGACGACACCCACGACCCCGGCCTGATCCGCCTGCTGCAGGCGGAGATCACCGCCGGTGCCGACGTCGCCATCTGCTCGCGGTTCGTCCCGGGCGGGGACGACCGGACCGCCCCGTTCGGCCGGCGGATGCTCTCCCGTGGCGCGGCGCAGCTGTTCCACCGCGCGCTCGACGTCGACGGCGTCCGCGACTTCACGAGCGGCTACCGCGCGTACCGCGCCTCGTTGCTGGCCAGGGCGTCGGCCCACTGGGGCGAACGGCTCATCGAGGAACAGGGCTTCGCCTGCATGGTGGAACTGCTGCTCAAGCTCCGGCACTGCCGCCCGGTGATCACGGAGGTCCCGCTGGCCCTGCGGTACGACCGCAAGCAGGGGCCGAGCAAGCTGAAGCTGCGGCGGACCCTGGTGCAGTACCTGAAGCTGCTCGCCCGCGACCGGCTCAGCCCGGCGCCCTACCGGAAGCTGTGACACGTCGGTGACTTCCTCGACCCTTCGACCGCACGTCGCGGTGATCGGCGGCGGCATCTGCGGCCTCGCCGCCGCCCACCGGCTCGCCCGCGACGGCATCCGGGTGACCCTGCTGGAGGCCGGTGACCAGCTCGGCGGCCTCGGCACGTTCTTCCCGCACGGGGACCAGTGGATCGAGCGGTTCTACCACTGCGTGATGCCCACCGACACGAGCCTCCTGCGGCTGCTGGACGAGCTGAACCTGAAGGACTCCGTGCGGTGGCGGAAAACGACGATGGGCATGATCGTCGACGGCCGGCGGCACCGGTTCAACTCGGCCCTCGACCTGCTGCGGTTCACCCCGCTCCGGCTCCGCGACCGGGTGCGCTTCGGCGTGGTCTCGGTACTGCTGCGCCGGCTGGGCCGGGGACGTGACCTCGACGAGCTCCGCACCGAGGACTGGCTGCGCGGGCTGTACGGGGACGACGTCTGGGAGCAGCTCTTCGCGCCGATGTTCGGCTCGAAGTTCGGTGCCTCCTTCGGCGACGTCCCCGCGCTGTACCTGTGGCAACGGCTCGGCCGGGAACGCAACGTCGCGACCCGCGGCTACCCGGCCGGCGGCTACAAGGCCGTCATCGACGCGTTGCGCGCGTCGATCGAGGGCGCGGGCGGGGTCGTCCGCACCCGCGCGCCGGTCCACCGGCTGAGCAGCACCGCCGAAGGCTGCTCCCTCACCGTCGCCGACGGCGAGGTGCTCGACGTCACGCAGGTCGTGTCGACCGTGCCGCTGCCGCTGCTGCGACGGCTCGCCGACGAGGAACTCGCGGCCCGCCTGCCGCGGACCGACCTGCCCTACCAGGGAGTGGTCACCGCCGCGTTCTTCCTCCGCCGTCCGCTGACCGGGCACTACTGGACACCGGTGCTGCACTCCGGTACGGAGTTCGACGGCGTCGTCGAAATGTCCGCGCTCGCCGGTCCCGAAGCCTACGGCGGCTCCCACCTCACCTACGTGATGCGGTACACCGGCCGGGAGTCACGGCTCTACCGCGAGGAAGACGCCGCGATCGCCACTCGGTGGACCGCGCAGCTGATGGGCCTGTACCCCGAGCTCCGCGCGGACGACATCGAGGACGTGCGGGTGTTCAAGGCACCGTTCGTCGAGCCGGTGTACCCCTTGGGCTACCTCGCGCGGCAACCCCCCGTCGCGGTGGACGGCACGAACCTGCTGCTGGCGACCACGGCACACGTCTACCCGGACGTGACGAGCTGGAACTCGAGCGTCACGCTCGCGAACCAGGTGACGGACGGTTTCGTTCAGCCCAGCGGGAACATCACCTCGAGGGCCTCGGCGATCCGGTGACAAGCCGCCCCGTCCCCGTACGGCGACGGGATGTGCCGCAGGCGGTCGCGGTGGGCCGCCACGTCGTCCAGCCACGCCGCGACCGCGGAACCGATCCGGGGGCCGGGGGGAACCAGCACACCGAACGTCCCCGCGATCTCGGGCCGCTCGGTGCTCCGCCGCACCACCACCACCGGCCGCTTGAGCACGCTCGCCTCCTCCTGGATGCCACCGGAGTCGGAGACGATCACCGCGGCTTCGGCGGCCAGCGCGAGGAACGCCGGGTAAGCCTGGGGTTCGAGCACGACCAGCGGTTCCAGGAGCCGGGTCAGCCCGAACCGGTCCACGCTCTTGGCCGTGCGCGGGTGCAGCGGGAACACCACGGGCAGCGGCAAAGCGGCGAGTTCGCGCAGGATCACCGCCAGCAGAACGGGATCGTCGACGTTCTCCGGACGGTGCACGGTGGCGAGGACGTAGGTGTCCCGCACGAGCCGGTGGCCGGCCAGGACGGCGGTCCGTTCCCGGGCGCGCGGAAGGGCCGTCCGCAGTGCTTCGACCACGGTGTTGCCGGTGACGGCGATCCGCTCGGCCGGAATGGTCTCGGCCAGGAGGTTGCGGCGGTTGAGCTCGGTCGGCGCACAACAGAGGTCCGCCAGGTGATCGATCAGGATCCGGTTGTGCTCCTCGGGCATCGCCCGGTCGTGACTGCGCAGTCCGGCCTCGACGTGGACCAGCGGGAGCCCGTGCGCGTTGGCCGCCAGCGCGCCGGCGAGCGCGGAGGTCGTGTCCCCCTGGACGAGCACCACCCGCCCCGGGTGGGCCGCCAGGATCTCGTCGACCGCGCTGACCGCCCGGCCGAGCTGCACCCCCCGGCTGGCGGCTCCGACGCCGAGCTCGTGGAACCGTTTCGTCGGCGGGAAATCCGCGCGGATCGGCGAGTACAGCGACCGGTCGTAGTGCTGTCCGGTGTAGACGACCGCGCACTCGTCGCCGAGGTGCCGGATCAGCGGGGCCAGCTTGATGAGCTCGGGGCGGGTGCCGCACACCAGCGTGACACCGCTGACCACGGCCGGCCGCGGCGGGCCGAGGGAACCCGGGAGAACTTCGCGGACGTCCGCGGTGGTCGACATGCTGGGGTCCCTTCGGCGGATGTTCGCACGCACGCTACTCACCGGACGTGAGCCATCGATGCCGGATCAGCCCATCGGGTAGACATTTTCTTCGTACGCAACGGAATATCGCCGTCCACTTGGGATAGCCTGCCGGAAACAGCCGACGGAACGGTCCAGCACTTGTTCAAGAAGTACGTGGCGCTGGCAGCGGTGGCGCTCCTGACCACCGTCACCGCGTCGGCGCCTCGCGCGGACGCGGCATCGAATCTGCTCCTCCCGGATCTCCGCCAGGCCCCGCCCGGGTGCGCCGGCGGGGATTCCGGCGATCCCGTGCACTGCCGTGCCTGGGACGTGTGCCCGGTGATCGATCCCGGCGCGCCCAACGGCCGGTGCGTCGGCGAGACCGCGGCGAAAGCCGTACGGCTGCGCTTCACCAGCTCGGAGGAGAACATCGGCGACGGGCCGTTGCTGCTCTACGGTCACCGGGACAGCGTGAAGCAGGACACCATGACCGTCCGCCAGGCGCTGCGCACCGCGGCGGACGGATGGATACCGCCGGACTACGCGTCCGCCCAGCGGGCCACCCGGGCCTTCACCTACTACGAACCGGCCATGGCGCACCAGCACTGGCACCTGATGAACTTCGAGCACTTCACGCTGGTGTCGAGCCAGGGCAAGGTCGTCGTCACCGACCGGAAGAACGGCTTCTGCCTCGGCGACCGGTTTCCGGTGGCGGACATCGACCGCCTGGCGCACGTGCCGGGCGACGCGGGCCCGGACGCGCAGCTCGCCGAACGGCTCCGGGCGAACACCTGCCGCCACCACGAGCCGACGGCCCTCGACGTGACCGAAGGCATCTCGGTCGGCGCCGGTGACGACTACAAGTACGACGTCGACTACCAGTGGCTGGACATCACCCACGTGCCGTCGGGGACGTACGAACTGGTGAACACCGTCAACGCGGACCGGACCCTGACCGAGAAGGACTACGGCAACAACTCCGCCGCCGTCTCCCTGTCCATCGACTGGCCGCGTGGGATGCCCGGGCCGGACCGGGGCATCCCGGAAGCACCGGTCGTCGAACTCCTCCGCAGCTGTCCCGGACAGGCGCATTGTCCTTGACGGACAGCGTCCTGATCACCGCGTCGAGCGAACCCGGAGCGGACGGGTAACACCGGGAAAACCGGAGCGATGACGAACGTGGACCACGACCCGGAGCGACGGGTCGGCCACGATCGAACCGGGAGAACATCGGGTGGAGACGCAGAGCCGAGGACCGATCGACGTGTCCGGGGTGGCCGGGTTCGACACCGGCACCGCCGACCCGGACGACCTGCGCCGCGTCGTCGTCGCCTCACCCGGCTACGGGCGGGTCAGCGCCGAGGAACAAGGCGCGCTGCTGGAGATCGTCCTGCGCGTCGGCACCACTCCACGCAGTGGTAAACGCGCTCCCGCGCGATGTGAGCAATAACAGAACCAGGTGATTCCTGACGGCGTTGATCGACAACGTCCACCCGATCGAGATACCGAGGAATCCGCGCCGAGCCTGTGACGTGGGCGTTCGACCAGCCTGTCC
Source organism: Amycolatopsis sp. WQ 127309 (assembly GCF_023023025.1). Taxonomy (NCBI): domain Bacteria; kingdom Bacillati; phylum Actinomycetota; class Actinomycetes; order Pseudonocardiales; family Pseudonocardiaceae; genus Amycolatopsis; species Amycolatopsis sp. WQ 127309. Next base: position 4,530,355 of record NZ_CP095481.1, on the reverse strand, counting down.
GATTCGGGTTCTCACTCCATCCGGCTAAGAAAGCCGAATTCCCGCAGGAGCCACGTATAAAGGGTGACTCGCGGGCATCTCCTGATGCGCCGCTTCGCGGCCACAGACAGGTGTGATCGCCCGAAGATCGAATGGGAGCCGGAACCACAGTGACCGCCACAGAAGAGATCGCCACCCTCCTCACCGAGAACTTCGGCATCGAGTCCGTCGACGTCCGGCCCGACGTCGCACTCCGGGAGCTGGGCATGGATTCCCTCGCCCTGGAAGAACTGCGCGTGCTGCTCGAGGAACACCTGCGCATCGACCTGGAGGACATCCGGTTGACCTCACGGGAGACCGTCGGGCAGCTCGCGACGGCCGTCGACGAGAAACTCGCGGCGTGACCGCGCGTTCCCGGAACCGGCTCACCGCGGCGGTGACGGGCCTGGGCCTCGTCACCGCGGCAGGCGTCGGCGTCGAGGCCGCCTGGCGCGGTGTGACCGGTCATGGTGCCGTCAAAGGCGTCCACCGTCAGGACGAGCTTTCCGGTCTGCCGTGCGATTTCATGTACACCGTCGACGACCTCGACACCAAGAGCCTCCTGGGTGTGCCGGCCATGCGGATGATGGACCGGTTCTCCCAGCTCGCGGTGATCGCCGCCCGGGAAGCGGTGGCGGACGCGGGGCTCGACACCTCGGTGTGGGAGACGGACCGGGTCGCGGTGGTCATCGGGTCGGCCCACGGCGGCCTTCCCTTCTACGACCGGCAAAGCACGGTGCTCGCGGAGAAGGGCGCCCGCCGGGTCTCGCCGAAGCTCGCGCCGATGACGACGGTGAACAGCGCCGCCAGCAGCGTCTGCATGGACCTCGGCGCCCGGGGCCCGAGCCTGAGCGTCTCCACCGCGTGCTCTTCCGGCACGGTCGCGATCGGCACCGCCCTGCAGCTGCTGCGGTCCGGCGCGTGCGACGTCGTCATCGCCGGTGGCGCCGAGTCCGTGTGCTCGCGGCTGCTGATCGCCAGCGCCTGCCAGATGCGCGCGGTGTCCACGCGCCGGGACGACCCTTCGGCGGCGTGCCGTCCGTTCGACGCCGACCGCGACGGTTTCGTCGTCGGCGAGGGCGCCGGTCTGCTCGTCCTGGAGCGGCCCGAGCACGCGGCCGCGCGGGGTGCCCGGATCCGGGCGGGAGTCGCGGGCTACGGCGCTTCCAGCGACGCCTACGCGGCGGTGGCGCCGGATCCCGACGGCAACGGGATCGAGCGAGCGCTGCGGACCGCGCTGGACGACGCGGACGTGGCTCCGGCCGACGTCGGCCACGTCAACGCCCACGGCACGTCCACCGTGATGAACGACCTCATCGAGGCCACCATGCTGCACCGGGTCCTCGGCGACCGGCCGCTGGTGACCTCGACCAAGGCCATGACCGGCCACGCGCTCGGCGCGGCGGGTGGCATCGAGACCGCGTTGACCGTCCTGGCCCTGGAGCACCAGCTGGTGCCGGCCACGGCGAACCTCCGGACCCGGGACATCCGGATCCCGATCGACGTGGTCGCCAAGGAAGCCCGGGTCGCCGGCTTCGGCTGCGCGGTCAAGACGTCGATGGGCTTCGGTGGCCACAACGCCGCCCTCGTCCTCACGAAGAGCTGCTGAGCCGGGCTCGACACCGTTTCGGAGCAGAAAGTTGAGCATGCACGAGGAAGTCGTCCGCGCGCTGGCCGTCGGCCGGACCCGGTTCAGCTACCGGATCCTCCGCCGGCCCAGCCCCCGGACCGAACCGGTGATCGTGATCGGCGGCGGGTTCCAGGGCAGCAACGGCTGGCCCCACATGGAGGACCGGATCACCCCGGTGGCCAGCCTGGTGACCGCCGATCTCCCCGGAATGGGAGAGTCGGATCCGTTGCCGCCCGGGGCCGGCACCGAGTTCATGGCCACCGCGATCGACCGGATCATCGACGACCTCGACGTTCCCCGGGTCAACCTGTTCGGCTATTCCTACGGTGCGGAGCTCGCCTTCGGCTGTGCTCGGCGCAACCCGCACCGGATCGCGCGGCTGGCCCTGGGCGGAGTGGTCTCGCACACCGGCGCGGCGCAGCGCGCATCGTTGCGTCAGGCCGCCGAGCACCTCGAGAACGGCGACGTCGAAGCCTTCGCCACGGTGGCCGCGCGGATGCAGCTGTGTCTCGACGAGGACCGCCACATCCCGCGACGTTCCCTCGTGTACCGGTACGTCAGGCGGTCGATGCTCCACGTCGCCGTCCAGGTGCCTCACGTGATGGACTCGCTGCGCCGCTCGCTGATCAGCGGCCCGGCGTTCGACGGCGGTCTGACCGGGGTACCGGCGCTGGTGTTCACCGGCGAGCACGACTCGATCACCGCCCCCGCGCTGCAGCGCGAGTTCGCGGCCACGATCGCGGGCAGCCGGTTCCTCACCATCAAGGATTCCGACCACTGGGTCGTCCTCGAGCGCGCGGCCGACGTCGCCGATCTGGCCACCCGCTTCTTCACCGACGAACCCTTGGGTTCCGCCCCGTACGTCGCCGCCTGGGATTCCCCGGCACCGGGCGGGAAAACGCTCGCCCTTTCGGCAGCCGGCCACCACGGCCCGAGATCATCGCTTCACCCGCAAATGGCGGGGTCGACCGAACAGCGGACGGCTCCGGTCGACGACCGGCTGCGGGTGATCGCCCTGGAGGTCGCCGACGACCTCCGGGAGCTGGCGACGGTGCGCACCTGGGCCGCCCGGGTGGTGCAGGACCTACCTGAGGACCAACGGCTCGACGTGCTCACGGTGGTCGGCGAACTGACGTCGAACGCCCTTCGGCACGGCGAACCACCGCGCCAGATCCGGCTGCTGCGCAAACCCGGCTGGCTGTGCGTCGAGGTCGACGACACCTGTCTCGACTCCGCCTGCCCGCGACCTCCGTCGACCACCGGCGGACACGGGCTCACGCTGGTCGCCGCGATCAGCGCGTCTTGGGGGCAACGGCAACGCGCCACCGGCAAGACCGTGTGGGCCGAGATCGAGCTTCCGCGCGCACACGAACCCGATCACGTCCACTGATCAGGATCGATCCGAAGGATCCGGTCAAGCCTGGTCGGCCTGCCGGGCGGCGACGGTGGCGGCGAGCGTGGCCAGTTTGACGTTGAGCCTCTGCGACGTGCGCCGCAGCAGATCGAAGGCTTCGTCCGCGCTCAGGCCGCGTTGCTGCATGAGGATGCCCTTGGCCTGCCCGATCACGTCACGACCGTCGAGCGCCCGCTGGAGATGGATGATCTGGAGCTCGCTCCACGCGGCCGCCTGGGTCCGCGCGACGGCGAGCGACGCGTGGGTCACCAGCAGCAGGGCCGTGTCCCGCGCGCCGGCTCCGAACCCTCCCGTCCGGCGGGTGTAGAGGTTCAGCGCGCCGGCCAGCCGGAGCGGCTGAGCGGCAAGCTGAAGCGAGGCGGCGAGCACCGCGGTCACTCCGCGGACCGCCGCCGCAGGGCCGAACCTGGGCCAAGCCTCGAGCATGTCGTCGCTGTGGGCGATGCCCGCGTCGAGCATCCGAGCGGCCTCCACACCCGGGCCCTCGTCGAGGCCGTACTGAACCCGGTCCAGCTCGGCGGCCAGGGGATCCGTGCCCACAGGGGTGTGGAACTGCCCATCCGGGCCGCGCAGTGTCACGCTGGCGGCATCGGCCGCGGGAACCAGCTCCACCGCGGCGGCCGTCACCTGCCCGAACACTTCCGTCACCGTCGCAGAGCCGAGCAAACCGCGAGTCAGCACCGCGAACCGCTCGGCAGGCGTTCCGATTTCGCCCTCCGCCGCGGCCATATCGGCTCTGCCTGCGTCAGGGTCCTTTCCAGGTCTGCCGGTCATCCATCTCCCCCACCTCCTGGTGCACTTTCCGGGCGATTACCCGTTCTCCACAATCGCAACCTGCGGGCGTCGCGCGACACCACTCGTGGCCGGCGCGGATAAGTTGCAAGCGGCAAACAGAATTTATCCTCGCGGAACCAGCGCGATGAACACAAAGCCGGATTTCGTGGATGTACGGGCGTACACAAAAGGGGAAGGACAGCGGGCGCCCAACCTCGGGGCGGCTCTCTGCTGAACCTCACACAGCTTACAGACGGACGGCGAGCGCCTACCCCAGGGTACCGGCAACCGCGTCTCTCGTTCGCGCGACAAGAATTCCGAATAGCTCAAAGAAGAATCGGTCGCACGCGCGGGCTCGCCTCAGGCCGCGGGGCCGGCCGCAACGGCAAGCACGTGCGGCGCGAGCGCGTCGGCGATCACGGCGTATCCGGCCGACGACGGGTGGAACCGGTCAGGCGAGAACAGGGCCGGATCACGGGCGAACCGCGCGGCGATCTCGGGACCCGCGGCGGCCACGGAACCGCCGGCACGGACGGCGGCTTCGGTCTGAGCCCGGGCGTAGTGCTCGCTCGCCGCGGAGACCAGCGCGCGATAGGCCACCGGCACGCGCGAGACGACGCCCAGATCGGGTGCCGGTACCACGAGGACCCGCGCGCCGGCCCGGACCAGCCGCGTCACCGCGTCGTGCAGCCGGCGGGCACCGACCGCGGGAGGCACGAACCCGGCGAGGTCGTTCGCGCCGATCACGATCAGCGCCAGGTCGGCTCCCCCGTCCAGCGCGGCGCTCACCTGGCGCTCGAGGTCCGTCGAGCGGGCACCGGGGGCGGCGACGTTCCGGAGGGCCACGAGGTGACCGGCGGCACGCAGGCGCCGGCCGAGACGGTGACCGAGGGTGTCTTCCTGGCGGTCGCTGCCGACGCCGGCGGCCAAGGAGTCACCGAGCATGCAGAACCGGAGGGTGGCGGACGAGCGTGGCGAAGTCATCTTCCTCTACAACGCAGGTTCACCGCCGTTGTTTCCCGAGGTCACCGGCCGGTGGGGGTGCGGGCGGCGGATTCGCATCGAACGGGCCCGCGTCCCTGCGAGTACGTGGGGGCCGAGCCGGCTGGGAGCGCCGGCCGCCGCCGGCCCACCTCACCTGACCTGTTTCGCCACCTGAGCCGCGGGCCGCCGCATCGACGGCCGAACACGACCATCCACGCCCTCGATCCGGCCGGAAGCACGCTTTCAGCGTCGGAGAACCTTCCTGGTGTGGTGGATGACCAGCCGCACCGCGGCGCGTGGGCCGAAGTGCCGTTCACGGTGCTGTGCCGCCGGTTCGGTGTCCCGGGGCGACTGCTCTTCCAGGGCTTCTTCCGTTCCCGTGACCGTTTCCTCCGGGCCGGGAACCGCCTCCTCCTCGGGAGGCGCCGCGGAATCGACACGGCTCTCGTAGGGTGAAGTCGTCTGCTGCCGCGGTACCACAGGCTCGGCGTCCTCCTGCTCGCGAGACGTCGTTTGCTTTCGGAGCGCAGCTGTCTTGACCGTGCCGTCTTCGTGAGTGGTCTGCCGTTCCGGTCGTGCGGGCGGCACCACGGGCTCCGGGTGATCCAGAACGATCTCCCCGGCGATGGTTCCCGCTTCGGGCGGTGCCGGCTCGGCCGGTCGCTGCACGACCGGAACCGTGCGCTCCGGTGCGCGACCGGCGGACGCGGTCAGCATCTGCGGCGTGATCACCGGTGTCATCAAGGGCGTGTGCGCGGCGTCGGCGTTCGGTGTCGCGGGTTCGCGCGCCACGGGGTACCGGGCGAGCGGATCCTCGCTTCCGCTTCGCGGCCGGCGGCGACGTCGGACCAGGACGAGCCCGAAGACGCCGAACAGTCCGAGCAGACCTGCCAATCCCCACAATGCCGTCATGGCGGTCCTCCCTTCCCTTGTCACCGCGGAGCCTTGGTCCACCGCGGAGTCCTTGCCCGACGGGATAGCCCGCCGGCGAGCGGTCAACCGGATCACCACCCGGGTGGGTGACGCTCAGCCCACCTGCGGAACGTCGCCGGGGAACGTGACCGGCAGCTCGTAGAGCCCCCGCGCGGTCCGGCCGCCGCCGAGCCAGCCGTGGAAGAAGATGTGGCCGTCCACGACGTCCGCGCCGCCTGGTGCGTCGGCCTTGCCGCCGAGGAGGCCGGTCGACAGGAACTGGCTGTCGGCCTTCACGAACGGGCCGGCCATCGTGGGCGCGGACGCGTATCCCGTGTGGTAGCCGGAACTCTGGAACGTGTCGGCGGAGTAGAAGAGCAGGTAGCGCGTCGCCGTCTTCACAACCGACGGTGCTTCGACGATCGCCTTCTCCGAAGTGAGGTCGGCCCGGAGGAGCTCGACGCGTGGTCCGGTGAGCGTCCGGCCGTCGGGTTGCAGCTTCTGCGACCAGATCGCCGCCGGCGCCCCGGGGGTCGTGCCGTCGCTCTTGTAGAGCAGGTAGCGGGTGCCGTCGGGGTCGACGAACGTCTGCGGATCGATGTCGCCGCTGTCGCCGGGAACGCAGATCACCGGCCCGTCGCCGGCCGGCGAGTACGGACCTTCGGGTTTCGCCGCGGTGGCGGCACCGATGCACATCTCGCCACCCGCGGTGACGGTCGTGGAGAAGTACAGCACGAACGTCCCATTCGTCAGCTGGGTGACATCCGGTGCCCAGACCCCGCCATCGGGCTTGGCCCACGATGGCATGGCCGCGAGCGCGTCACCGAGGACGCGCCAAGGCCCCTCCGGGGCGGGAGCGCCCGCAATGGGAACCTTCACCGCCCCGGCTCCGGTCGAGTACGCGAAGTAGCCCGAACCTACCTTCACCACGTCGGGATCGGGGAAGTCCTGGTTGATCAGCAGCCGGGGCGCACTGACAGCTGCCGCGGCGGGGCTCAGCGCGAAGGCGAAGACGATGGTGACGACGGGGAGGAGCAGGAAACTCCTGATACGCATACGCAATTCTTCAATCACGGCAACGCGTTCGGCAATGCGGCGGGGTCACTGTCACTGGGAAGCGTGGACTTCGCCGAGCGCCCGGATCGAGTGGATTCGACCGGGCGGCGCGGGGTAGCCGCCGACACGTGCGCTCCAGGAGCGGACGGGGTGCGCCCCGCGCGGGGAACCCGCTCGGCGAGGCCGAAGGAACGGCGTCGATGGAGACCGAAAGCCTGGGAAGTACGTTGGGGAGAAAGGGAAATCCCATCGCCCGGCGATCACCGTTCTTCGATGCCCCGGGCCGCTACTGCTTGGCGCTCGTCGCGGCGGCGGCGGTTCTCGTGGTGCGCGACATCGCCGTGCGCCGCCTCGACCGCACGCAAAAGCCGCCGCGCGGGGGGCAATCCGCACGGCGGCCGGTCTGAAAGCGTCAGTTGACGTTGTGCACCGCGTCGAGGTTCTGCACGTTGCCGAGGCCGATCTGGCCACTGTGGCCGACCAGGTGGCCGGCGACGGTGCTGCCGTGACAGAGGTGCCGAACGCCGAAGACCGGCCCGGCTTCGGTTCGCCGGGTCCGGGGATGTCGGTTATCGTGCGGTTACGCCGGGTGGGACCGGTGACACTTCTCCAGATGCGTGACCGGTCCCACCCGTGCCGGCGTCGCTTCGCGTCGCAGCGTGCCCGGGACACGGAACAGGAGTGTGCAGCTCGCTCCGTGTTCCGGGCACGCGATACGACATCGACACGAATCGCCGGAGACCGTGCCTCGGCCGGCTTCCGCACACACAGCGGGCGACCTCGGCACGGGAAACTCAGTTGTCCTGGCTCGTGCCGCCGTCGACCACGGCACCCGCGGCGCAGTTGTACGGGGACTCACCGGCGGCCTCGTTCTCGCCCGGCGACAGGATCGGCACGCCGATGCCGTTCAGCGAGTCGCGGATCGGGACCTGCACACCCAGCACGTTGACGTCGTTGCCGCACAGGCCCGGGGTGACGTTGACGTTGTGGAGCACGTCGGTGTTGTTCAGGTTCACCAAGCCGACCTGACCACTGTGGTCGTAGCCGCCGTGGTGGTGGCCGTGGTGGCCGTCCGGGGTGTCGGCGGCGGCGATGCCGCCGGCCAGAAACGCACCGGCGGCCATGGCGACCGTGACGAAGCCGATCTTCTTCAGCATGGAGTTGCTCCTCGAATGTTGACGATTGCGTCGGACAGGGCGGCATTGAAGGTGTGTTTTTCCGACCCCGTGTGTGAGGAAACGTACTGACACATCCCCACGGTTTCCAGTTACCCCCACCATCGTGTGGCTACCGCGAACCGCTGACCACGCAACCGTTGGCCCGTTCGGGTAATCCGACCTTTCTCGCACCGCGGACACTCCCCGATTTCAGGACGACACGACGGCGGGCACGACAAAGAGCCCCGTGCCGCCACCGCATTGGCGGCACAGGGCTTCTTCTGCCCGTTTACTACGTCGGCCAGGCCTCCGCTTCGGCGGTGAGTGCCGTGGCCACGTCGATTTCTCCCGATCGCACCCGCCACGCGAGCGAGCCCGGCCGCGGCTGCAGGAGCCGCCAGCCCGAGACGTCTTCGTCGGTGTAGCTGGGGTTCTCGTCGTCGCCGATGCCCAGCGCGGTGAAGTACTTGCGGGCCGGCCAAGTCTCGGGGACCCACGCGCGAGCCCAGCGGACGACGATCCGCGCCAGGTCGTTGTGGCGGTCCGCCGGGTGGATCAAACGGTCACCGGTGGTGCAGATCAGGCGTGGCGTGAAGGCCGCGCCGACGGGCGCGACAACGAGACGTTCGTTCATTCCTCCCCCAAAAGTCCACGACGTGGACGGTGTTCATTTCCGGTGACGGATGCGCGACCTGCGCAAAAGGGGAAGGCCGGCCGGTGGCGGACGCGCGCGCACAGCACGGCCCTTCCACGGCTCTTGATTGAACCGATCACATCCTACAAAGGGTCCTGAAACGGCGGAACCCGGGTCGTGCGAACGGATCCGCCACCCGTTCCCGTGACAGCGCGTGTGAACGCCGACGGCCCGGGTACGCACCGGGTAGCCCACAGTCCGCGACTCAGGAGGAGGAAAGAACGTGACGAGTTCTACCGCACGGAAACTGATCTGCGGGTGCGTGACGACCGCCGTCGTAGCGCTGGCGGGAGCGGCTCCGGCCGGGGCGACGCCGATGCCGGCGCAGTCCACGGTGTCGCACCAGGCCGATGACGATCCGAACGACGGCACTTCCCGTGGTGCCGCACAGGACGACGACGGCGACAGCGGTTCGTGGGGACTGCTGGGCCTCCTCGGGCTGCTCGGCCTGGCCGGACTGGTCCGGCGCGGCCCCAAGACCGGAGCCATGGCCGGGTACCCGGCCGCGAGCGCCGGCGAACCGCCCGTCAACGCGTACCCGCCCGCCGAGCCGCGGCGGAACCCGCCGGGAGCCTGATCGCGCTCGGCGCGCGCGAGGCAGGAACGCACCCGGCTCCCCTTTTCCATCGCGAAGAAACGTCCCGGCGCTACCCCGCGCCGGGACGTTTTCCTGTCGGTACCTTCCGGCCGGCGCCCGTCGCATCGGGGACCCGGCGCCGAGGAGGCCGATGGCCGCCCGGAAAGCTGGCTCTTTCGCCGCCGTTCAGATTAGTGGTGGATTCGACGCGCGAGAAGCGATTTCGCCGCACACCCTTCGTAAGAGTGTCTTTCCGGCGCGAGGCAAAGTCGCCTGGTTACCCACTTGCTCCACCGGCGAAACCTCACGGTCGCATGAACCTCTTCACGACGCGAGGCCCCAATTATTACACGTTCAGTAACGAGATGCCCACCGCGGCGGGCGACCAAGCGGTCCCGCCCACCCGCACGAGAGGCTATTGCTACACAAAGTGATCATCACTGGGATTATGTCCGGAACCGACTGAGCCGCCCGAGGTGCCGGTCCACCGAAATCTGGCGGGGCGGCTCCCGTTTCCGAGAAACCCGCGTTCGCGCAGCCGGGAAATCACGTGCGAATGCACGTGCTTTTCCCCTGCGGCTATTCGTAGACCACGTACGCCGGTGCCGGGTTCAAGGCCAGCACCTCGGCCGGCGTCATCAGATCGGCGCCGTGACGGGTGTCCTCGTCGAAGAACAGCTTGAAGCCGGGCAGTACGTGGCCGGGCTTGGTCGTCATGAGCGTCTTCCAGGTCGCTTTCTTGGCCGCGGCCGAACCGATGCCGTCGACCACCTTCACCGCCGAGACCCCGGGGTGCTGCAGCAGGAGCTCCTCGTCGCGCACGACCGACGCCGCCACCTGGTGGTACACCATCACCTTGGCGGGCAGCCCGTGCGTCCCCGCCAGGCCCCCGAGGTACCGGGCCACCTCGTCGAGCTCGGCCCCGGTGGTGCGCCCGAACTTCTTCCCGGGCACCACGCCCGGCTCCACGGCCCACTCGGGGTCGAGCGCGACGCCGACGTCGGGCTGGGTCAGCCAGTGTTCGTACGCCATGACCTCGGGCAGGAAGTCGGCACGACCCGGCTGGATGTCGAGCAGCAACAGGCCGTTCAGCGCCCGCGCGGCGTCGAGGTACCGCCGCACCGTGTCATCCGCGCAGCGGCTGCGGTAGGTACCGTCCGCGCCGGGTGAGCGGTGCACGGTCGTGGCGATGAGCTCGACGACCGGCGTCACCGGCCGCCCCGGCGGGAAGGTCTGGATCTGCCGGCGGAGCTCGCGGCTCGCGGCCGTGAGATCCCCGGTCATCCGGCCGAGCGCCTTCGCGCCCGGCGCACCGCAGAAGCCGACGAGCAGGCTCGTCTCGAGCGGGTTCGGCGGCGGCGCCGCGGGGGCCGCCGCTTGGGCCGGGGACGCGGTCACCGGCATCGCGAGCACGCGATCCCGCCGGGACGCGCCACAGGCGGTCGCCGCCAGTCCCGCGAGAGCGGCGGTGAGAACGAGCCGGCGATCGAGGTTGCGCATGCGTTCTCCTCCGTGGCCGCGGTGCGTGGCGGACGCCGAGCGCGAATTCGGGGCCATCGCAGGAAAGTACCCGCGGTGATCTTCGGCAAACCCCTTCTGCGACGATCACCGCATCGTGCCGGGGCCGGCCACCGGCTCGGTGTCCCGGCCAGCGGAAACGTGCTTTTCCGAGCTGAGGCAATGAAAGCCCCGCTCACCCGACCCGGTGGATCGGCACGCGTCCGGGCGGGCTCCGCCGCACACTTCGGGCATGCGTTCCCCTTTCCGGCTCGGCATCGGCTTCGTCGCCGTGCTCACCGCGGTGGCCTGCGGCGTTCCCGCGTCCACGGCTCCCCCGACGGAGACGGCACGGCCCGAACCGGCCGCACTGCCCGCACGCGTCACGGCCGCGTCCGCACGCCAGGCCGGGTCCGACGAGCTCGGCCGGATCCCGGTCCTGATGTACCACCGCATCGTCGACCGGCCGAAGTCGGTCTACGACCGCACGCCCGCCGACTTCACCGCCGAGCTCGAGCGGCTCGCGGCCGAGGACTACGTGCCCGTGACGACCGCCGACCTGCTGGCACGACGGCTCGACCTGCCGGCCGGCACCCATCCCGTGGTGCTGACCTTCGACGACGGCGACCCCAGCGCGTTCGCCCTCACCCCGCAAGGGCAACCCGCGGCCGGTACCGCCGTCCGGATCCTGCTGGACGTCGCGGCCGCGCACCCCCGGTTCCGGCCGGTCGCCAGCCTCTACGTCAACGAGAACCCCTTCGGCGGTTCCGACGACGGGCGCGCGCTGCGCTGGCTGGCCGAGCACCACTTCGAGATCGGCAACCACACGCGACGGCACACCAACTTGCGCAGTGCCCCCGAAGGCGCGGTGACCTCGGCGATCGCCGAGGAGGACGCGCTGATCCGGCAGTCCGTTCCCGGCTACCGGCCCACCACCCTGGCGTTGCCCTACGGTGCGCATCCCCGCCGGGAAGAGCTGGCGTTGCACGGACCGGGCTATTCCTACGATGGCGCGTTGCTCGTCGGGGCCGGGCCGGCACCGTCCCCGTGCTCCCGGGAGTTCGAGCCGGGGTCGATCCCGCGGATCCGCTCGCAGTCGACCGGCCCGGAAGCGCAGTACGGCTCGGCGCACTGGCTCGACGTGCTCGCTTCCCCGAAGGGGCGGCGGTACACCTCGGACGGCGACCCGGCGACGGTCTCGTACCCGCGATCCGAAGAAGCTCCCGCTCCGGCTTGTGCGAGTGCGGGCCTTGCGTACTGAACCCGCGCCCGTGCGGCGTGATGGCCACCGCGCCGACTGGCTGCCGCAGCCGCGGCCCCACCGGTTCCCGGCCTCCGTCGCTCCGGTTGCCGACGAGCCCCTCCCGGGCGAACGGCCACCGCTCGCGGTGCCTGCCGCCACGTGGTGGCAGCCGGGTGTGCTCGTACTGGCGCTCCTGCTGTCGGTGACCGTGCTCCTGATGCCGGCGGCGATCACGCCCCGCACGATCACGGGAACCGCGTCTCCGCGACCCGCTCCGAGATCGGCCGGTGCGCAGACCGCGGTCCGCGCACCGGAGCCGGCGGCACTGCCCGACGGCGAGCCGGTCACGTCGACGGGAGCCGGCTCGTGGCACGTCGTTCCCGGCGCGACCGGCGCCACGGCGGGAACCGGCAGGAGGCAGCTGACGTACACCGTCGAGGTCGAGGAGGGCGTTCACGCCCCCTCCTTCGCCGCGGACGTGGACGCGATCCTCGGGGACCCGCGGGGCTGGATCGGGCTCGGCGGGGTGTCGTTCCGGCGGGTCGACGTGCCGGACGGGCGGCCCGGCTTCCGGATCCTCCTCACCAGTCCCGGCACGAGCCGACGCCCTGACCTCTGCGGTTTCGCGATCCCGTACGACTCTTCCTGCCACCTGGCACGAGGACACCGGATCGTCGTCAACCTGGCCCGCTGGATCCGGGGCGCCCACTCTTTCGACGGCGACCTCGCGAGCTACCGGCGGTACGCGATCAACCACGAGGTGGGCCACGCCCTCGGCCGCGGACACGTCGGCTGCCCCGGGGCCGGCGCGCCGGCCCCGGTGATGATGCAGCAGACGTTCGGGCTGTCGAACACCTACCTGGCGGACCTCAACCGCACCGAACCGGGCGCGGCGGCGAAGGTCCGCCCGGACGGCGCCGTCTGCCGGCCGAACCCGTGGGTCACGCCGGCGCCGTGACGCCGGTCCGCACCCGCCGAGCCGCTGGGGGCCGGGTGCGCATGCGATGCCTTCGAGCAGAACGTGATCTGCGAGCTGCGTTCACGGCCGCGCCCTTTTCCCCAGACCGGCCGCGCCGCCTTGAATAGCCTGCGAACGTTCAAACAATGTTGCACTCCAAAGAGCAGATCCGAACCAAAACGACATCGGGCAACGTGCCGAAGACCGGCTGAGCCAGACCGCATTCCGATGGCGATCCCCCTACCGGCCGGCCACCCTGTCGAGTGCTCACCGGCGCTCCGGGACGCGTGATCCACTCCACCCAAGTACGCTGACCTGGCCGGATCTTCGTTCTGTCCTCCACTGGACTGGTCCACGGCACCAATCGGGTCATGACGCCGGAGAAAACGTGGCCGGACAGAGCGGACTGGGTAACGTCCGTAAAGCGGAAATTGTTCCGCGCCACCCCCGGCGCTCGATTCCTTTACGGCAACCGTCAGCGCCGACGTTTCGAAAGGACCATCAGAAATCATGTCTACCTTGCGACGACTGGCTGTCACCGGGGCCTTCGCGGTGCCGTTGTCCCTGTTCCTGGCCGGCACCTCGGGTGCGGACACCGCTGACGGCCCGTACCGGCCCGACACCGTCCAGTCGTCCACCACCTACGCCGGCATCGGCGGCGCGGGAACCACCCACGAGGAGATGCGCGCCGGCCACCACGGCTGGTGGTGGACGGAGCAGAGCGGCAGCATCGCGGGCCCCGGGGGCGCCGCGGTCCTGCACCACTCGGAGAGCGGCACGGGCCACCACCACGGCAGCTGGACGACCGACACGGAGTCCGACGGCTACCACGGCAACTCGGTGCACGACAACGACTACGACACCGACAATGACACCGTCGCGTCGCACTCCACGCGCCAGAACACGCGACACGTGGCACAGAACCACCGCCGGCACACGGCCACCCACGCCGAGAGCAGCCGTCCCGGTCGCCACCGCGACCATGATGCCGGCTACGTCGACAAGACCCTCACAGCGGACGTGAGCGGCGCCACCTCCAGCAAGGTCGCCAGCCACGCCGGCACCGACTACGCCACCTACGAGTCAGCCGATCTGGCCGCCGGCCCGGGCGGCGCGACCTCGCAGGGCGTGCAGGCCGTGGCCGTACCGGAATACGCCGGCTACAAGTCCTGGTACAACGCGGCCGACGCCACCGGGGCGGTGGTGCACGAGGTGTCCTCCGTCGCCGATTCCGGCGACGGCAACTGGACGGACCGCCACCGCGACGACAGCTGAACCTCCCCGTCGCTGAGCTGACCGAGAGCCGGGCCCGTGGACTGACCACGCGCCCGGCTCTCGTTTCAGTGCCCGAGGACGTCGCGTTCGATCACATCCGACCCGAACACCTGCGTGAGCCCCGTCATCTCGATGGCGCGTTGCACGATCCGCGAAGGCATCAGCACAAGCCTGACGCCCGCGGCGAAACAGTCGCGCTCGAGCGAGAGCAACGCGGCGAGCGCGGCCGATCCGCAGAAGGTGACCTTCGCGAGATCGACGACCACCGATTCCTTCCGGTGCCCCAGCGCACGGGCGAACTCGGCCTCGAGCGGCCGGACGCTCAGCGCGTCGATCTCACCGGCCACGCAGACCGTCACGACGTGCTCCGCGACGTGTGCGTAGGTGGAGAACACAAGAGGGGAAGGCACGCCCATGATCCACTCCTCGGCGCGAGCACGGTAGACGGCACAACCGGAACAGCCGGGAAGCGGAGAGCTGCCCCGGAAAATTGGAAGGGCCGTCGCGCGGGGGCACCGCGCGACGGCCCGTGAACGACCGGTGATTCACTTGTCCTGGACGGGCACGCCGTCCTGGACGTCACCGGCCGCACGATTGAACGACGTCTCTCCGGTGTCCGGTCAGGACACCGGAGCCGTGAGACTTGGTCGTGGTGCGTTCACTCCGGGTGGGACCGGCTTCCCCCTGCAGAGATCGCCGGTCCCACCCGTGTCGGTGCCGCTCCGCGTCGCAGCGTGCCCAGGACACGGAACAGGAGTGTGCAGCTCGCTCCGTGTTCCGGGCACGCGTCACGACCCGGACGCGACACCGTGTCCGTGCCTCGGCCGGCTTCCGCACACACAGCGGGCGACCTCGGCACGAAGTCTCAGTTGTCCTGGCTCGTGCCACCGTCGGCGATGGCCCCCGCGGCGCAGTTGTACGGCGACTCGCCACTGGCCTCGTTCTCGCCCGGCGACAGGATCGGGATGCCGATGCCGTTGAGCGAGTGGCGGATCGGGACCTGCACGCCGAGCACGTTGACGTCGTTGCCGCAGATGCCCGGGGTCACGTTGACGTTGTGGAGTACGTCGGTGTTGCCGAGGTTCAGCAAGCCGACCTGACTGCTGTGGTCGTAGTCCCCGTGGTGGCCGTCCGGGGTGTCGGCGGCCGCGATGCCGCCGCTCAGGAACGCGCCGGCCGCCAGGGCGGCGGTGACGAAACCGATCTTCTTCAGCATGGGATCTCCTAGGATTGGTGATCGTGTCGGACCGCGACGGCGTTGAAGGTGTGTTCTCCGCCCCGCGTGAGCAGAAAGTACTGAGCCGATCGCCGCGTTTCCACCGCGTTCCACCATCGTGTCTCGCCGCGATCCGCTGACCGCGTTTCTTGTAGCCTGAACGGGGTGATGCGGAGTTTCCGGTCTCACGATCGGAAACAGTTGCTTGTCTTCCGTCGAAATTGGGGTGCCCTCGGCACCTTCGCGTCAGGTCCCAGCACCGAGGGCGAGCCGATGGCCGGCCAGGAAGCCGTTCCACGACCCCGGATGACGTTACCGATCAGACAACCGGACAAGAAGCGTTTTCGATGCGCAACATTCTTACGAGACCCTTTCCGGCACGGAAGAAATCACTGGGTTACCCGTCGCAGCGAGCTTGAAACTCCTCCAACGGGTGCGCCCCGGCCACCTCGGTCGATCGACAACGATCACACCGAGCCGACGAATCATCTGCACTTTACCCGATCACGCGGGAAGGTGGACCACGAAAGCGTGAGACAGGCACGGAACGTCACAGACTTTGGAGATTGCGTATCAGCGCGTTCACACCGATCTCATGTTTGCCGCGGGAAATACGAGCCGCGTGTACACGGTGCGGAATCGGTGAACGCGCACACGGCGGAACACCGGCTCGCCATTCCACGTCAGGGAGATCACGATGAGCTGGTCGGCATCCGGCATTCCGAAGGAGTACGAAAAATGAGAAACAACGTGATTCGCGCGCTGACGGTGCTCGCCACCACGGTGTCCGTGGCGCTGGCCGGCGTCGGGACGGCCTCGGCGGGCGGCCCGGGTGGTAGTGGCTCCTCCAGCACCACCAGCGCGGCCTCGACCGTTCAGCAGTTGCGTGACCAGTTGTCCTCTCGTGCGGACAACGGCAACCTGCCGGGCGTGCGGTCCACGATCGGCGAGCTCGACCCGTTGCTGACCGATCTGACGCAGGGCAAGCGGTACACCGTTCAGACGTCGGCGCGGAACAGCGCCGCCACGGCGAAGCAGGAGAACACCGAGGCCCGCCAAGGGGTCGACAAGCTGGCCACCCAGCTGGAGCCCCGGCAGTCGCTCCCTCCCGTCGCGGGTTTGCTGAACGCGTTGCTGCAGCGGCTGCTGCTGAGCCTGTCGGTGCTGGTGAACGACCTCCTCGGTGGGCTTACCGTGCTCCCCATCGGCTGACGCCGAGGACGCCGGCCGGCCATGACCGTGAACCCGGACCGACCGGAGTTCGCGGTCATGGCCGGTTGCGTGACCACGAGACGGAACCTCGCTCGATGCGGTGAACGACCGCGCCGCTGTTCGCGGGTACCCAGACCAAAAGGAGGAGGCGGCGATGGCCGACAACGAGCTCACCGGTTTCCTGATCATCGGAGTGATCTTCGTGGTGGCGGACGGCCAGGTCCTCTACCGCGGCGGCCGGCGCTACCTGCGCGGCCCGGACGGCGGTGGCGGGTCCGGGTCGATGGCGTGGATGGTGGTGACGGTCTTCCACCTGGTCGCCTTCGGCCTGCTGGCCCTGCTCTCGGTGATCGGGCCCGGGTGGTCGGGCTCGACGGCCGCGCTCGTCGGCCGGATCGGCGTGTTCCTGCTGCTGCTGGCCGTGGCGCACGCGGCGACCCTCTCGGTGCTGGCCCGCCGGCGCCAGGACAACCTCGTCGAGACGCACTTCCACGCAAACGAGCGTGCCGCTGCCGACCCACTCGGCCAGCCGACGGCCGACGCCGAGACCCCGTCCCGGCGACGCACGCCGTCCGACGCGTCGTGGCAGCCGACGGTCACCCCGGTACCCGGCCAGGGCGGACCGCACCCGCACGTCAGCCCGGACCTCGGGGACAACGGCCCGTATCACGTCTGAGGTCCCAGACCTCGACCACCGGCACCGCACTCGGTCGAAACTCCCGCTTGAACCCGGATCGGGAAACTCCGGTCGACCGGTTCGAGTCACTCGGGGCTACGACAGTGAAGTCGGCTGAACCGAGCGCTTCCAGCCGGCCTTCCGCTCCGGCAAACGGGCACGACCGGGCCCCGGAGTTCGGTCGCCCGGTGGTACAACGCCGTCGCGCTCTTGACGCTGCCGGCCACCGAATCCCGCAGCACCGGTACCAGTTTCGCGGCCGGCGACGCGGCGGAGGCGATCAGCGACCGGCGCATGTTTCGCCGTAGCCGGTGAGGACGGTCAGCGTGGTGTCCGGGGCCTCGAGGATCTCGGCGGCGGTCCGGCCGGCCGTTGTCCAAGGCACGCAGGCACTGGGGCCGCCGTGATTCAGCCGGCTCAGGGCAGATCCTGGCCGGAATACTCGGCCGCGGCCTCGGCCTGCTGCTCGAAGGCACGCCGGCGATGTCGGGTGGTCGTCGTCCGGCTCAACCCGAGCAGCTGCCCGGCCTGCCGATCCGTGACCACGTCGTCTCGATCGATGGGCTCACCGGATAACGGATGGTCAGGATCGTGGCGGAAACCCCGTCGAGCCGTTGATCCTCGACCGCCCACGACAGCGAACTCCTCCGAGGACTCCATCTCGTCCGGCGGTCGATGCACCTCGCCGGCCGCGACCCCGTAACCGCTTTCACCAAGGTGGAGCACCCGTCGTGCAGCGCGCGGCCAAGACAGCAATGAGGTCCTTGGGGAAAGCGATGCTGCGAGCCCCGCCTCGCGGGCGTAGGCGTCCGGCTTCGAAGGGCCGACGCGGTCAGCTGTCCACCTCACCGGCCGGGCCTCGCGTCTCGTCGTGGTGCTGCTCGGCTGTCGGCCCCAACCGCCGCAGTCTCGACAGGATCGGCTCGACCATCGCGCCGCCGAGAGCGTCGGCATAAGCCCGGGCCGCTTCCCCGGTCCACAGTCCGCCGGCGCCGAGTTCGCGGGCCGCGGTGTCGCGATCCAAGAGCCGGGTGTCGAAGCGGATGGCGCCGACCACCGTGCCGAACGGGTCGCGCAGGGACGCCGACCGCAACGCCGGCGCGGTTTCGCACAGCACGCCGGGGACCATCGCGGACAGCAGCGGCGTGGTCCCGCCGTCGGCCGTGATGGCGAACGACAGGTCGGCGGGGTCGCCGCTCCCGGCCGCGTCGAGGTGGACGATCTGGTCGAAGTAGCGGTGGAAGGCGGTGTTGGCCCGGCCACGCCGGTCCCACAGGCAGGTCCCGTCGCTCGAATCGTGCCCCGTGGCGGTGACGTCGAGCCGGACCGCGGTGCCGGCGGGGACCGGGCTCACCGGCGTCAGGGCGGCGTCGAAGACCGTGACCGCGATGACTTCGTCGCCCGGCGACGAAGACGTGCGCCAGCCGAGCGTGACGACCGACGCCAGCCATTGCCCGGCCGAGGCCAACAGGCCGTCGAACAGGCCCGCCACCACCGACGCCGTTTCCGCCGGGGCGTCGCTGACTTCGTGGTAAAGGCGGTCGATGCGGTCGTGGACCGGGCCGGGCGGTGCGGGAGCCCCGAACGACGGCGTCGTCGTGAGCGCTTCGGTCAGCGCGTCGCGGAAGATACCGGCGCCGCTCTCGTGGACGCGGGCGGTGATCCACGCCGGCCAGCCCGCCTGCTCCGGCCCGCCGGAAGCCAGGAGACCCGCCATCACGGCCACCACCGTGGCCGCCGCCGGACCGGCCTCGTCCAGCACCGGGTATTCGGGCGCCACGAGGTGGAACCGGTCACCGTCACCAGCCCAGAACTCCTGCCGGGTTCCCGTTTCGGCGGCGAGCCGCACGTCGTAGAGGTAGGTCTCGTCCTCGATCCGGGTGACCTCCTCCACCCCGGTGACCGCCGTGGTGACCGGCGGTTTCGCCTCTCCCGCGCCGCGGGACAGCACCAGACTGCCCGGCTCGAGCGGGCCGATGCCGGTCTCGCCGAGGGTCGGCACGTCCCACGCCAGCGCGTCCGGCTGCACGGCGAGCACCTTCGGGACGTCGTCGCCGGGCGCCGCGTTCAGGAATGGGTGGGTACCGGCGAACACCGGGCCGCCGCCGGTCAGCCGGTACAGCGGGCGCTCGCCGCGCAGGGGTTGGGCGACGTAGGCCACGGTCGCGGTGCCGTCCCGGGTCAGCACGGTGTCGCCCCGCTTCACCAGCCGCAGCGGGACCGCGCGACCGGCGCCGTCGAGCACCTGGGTGCCACCGGTGAAGCACGAGCCGCCCGGCGGGCGCCGGTACCGGGCGCCGGGCCGGCCGTTGGCGGTGAACTCGTAGGAGTTCCCGTCGGGCATCCGGGCGGAACCTCCCGGCCCGGTGGTCGGGATCGACGTCGTCTCGGTGACCGGGCCCGCGCACTCGGTCCGGATGTCGGCGAGGTCGACGGTCGGCTTGTCGCGCAGTTGCTCGGAGTAGGAGCGCCAGCCCTGCCGGTCCACCGAGCCCGGGATCGGCAGCCCGGCCGCCAGCAGCTCGCCGATCAACGTGTCCATCTCGACGTCCGACGCGCCCAGCGCGAGGTACTTGGCGTACTGGTTGAACATCTCCCAGTCCGGGCTGGTCCACTGGCCGGCCTGGTACCACAGCTGGCGGCTGAGCACGTTGTCCAGCAGCGCATCGTGGAACTGCCGCCGGGCCGTGTCGCGATTCACCTGGCGCAGCAGGGCGATCAGGGGCTCGTAGGTGGCGGCGAGGACCTTCGCGTACACGCGCGACGACCGGGCCCGCAGGGTCCGGTTGTAGGAGGCGACCTCGTCGTCGATCTTCCCGGACAGCATCTGCCCGCGGATGTCGCTGCCCAGGTCCGTGATGGCCTGGCACAGCACGACCGCCGAGAAGTTGCTCCACCACTGCGCGCTCAGACCGGTGTCGTCGGTCATCGCCAGCAGCGGGTCCGGCTGCCAGTCGCGGAAGAACACGCTGCGGAACGACGGCCCGGTGCCGAAGACCTGCGATCGGTTGCCGGGCAGGGCACTCCGCAGCTTGTTGACGTAGAGCGCGTGCTGGCGCCGGCCGGCGCTGTAGTCCGGCATCAGGTTGACGACGGCTTCGATGACGGGGTCGGCGGTTCCGGCCAGCGCGAGGCGCGGCCGGGACAGTGCGATGAACATCGGGCTCCCTGCTCGTGACTGCGGATCCGGCGACGGGGGTCGAGCCGGCCCGAAGACCGGCTCGACCGGGCCGCTCACGCCGTGGCGTAACCCCGCTGCGCCATCGGGCCCCCCACGAACTGGGTGATCGGGTCCGGCGGGGGCTTCGGCGGGTCGATCTGGTTCCAGATGAACTGGGTCAGCACGACGAGCACGCCGATGACCGCGATGGCCAGGCCGACCGGCCCCGCCCACGCGAAGCTCATCAGCTCGAAGCCGATCAGGACGACCGTGGCCAGCGCGAAGAAGGCGTTCAACGACTCGAACACGATGTCGCGCTCGTCGCCGGACTTGATGGCCGCGTACAGCGTGAACGCCGCCAGCACGAGGCCGCAGATGGCCATGGCGGGACCGATGCGCCGGGCCATGAACTCCGCGGAGTTCTCCCCGAAGACGGCCACGAACGCCTTCCCGGCCTTGCCGACCGGGACGATCTTGCCGCCCTCCTGGAACCAGAGGGCGAGGTCACCGGCGAAGGCGCGGAACGCGCCACCCTGCCCGCCCGCCGCGAAGTTCTCCAGGAACCGGCCGACCCCCAGTGACATCAGCTTCTCGATGCCCTTCACGAGCATCCCCAGCGCGAGAATGCCCATGTTGAGCTCTTCGACGACGGTCTTGGGCGTCTGCGAGCCTTTGCCGTCCTGGGCGATCGAGTAGATGAGGTACCCCGCGGACGCGCCGTAGAACAGCATGCTCAGCAGCCCGCCGGCTTTTCCGGCCTTGGTCAGGTTGCTCCACGCCTGGTACTGCTTCGGCCCGAGCTGCTGCCCCACGGCGGCCGCCAAGGCGGGGTTCTGGGCGGCCTGCTGCAGGGTCTGCTTGAGCTTGTACGCGGTCAGCGCGGCGGCGATGGCGTCCACCAGCTGCAACCCCGTGTCGGCCGTGGTGATCAGGCTCTTCAGCAGTTCCTGGTTCTCCAGGGCCGCCTGCTGCTGCACCTGGTCCATGACGGCCGGGTCGACCTTGCCCGCGATGGCGTTTTCGATCAGGGCGAGCAGGAACGGCTTGAGGTCCTCCGACCACAGGGCCTTCGAGTAGTTCACCCCGAGCAGCGCGCTGTAGGCGACGGTCATGAACCGCTTGCCGTAGTCGCTGTCCGGCGCCAGGACCTGCAGCTTGACGTACCACTCGTACATCCGCGTCTTGACGTTGTCGAACTGCTTGCTGGCGATCTGGATCTGCCACGTGAGCAGGTTGGCGGTGTCGGTCAGCCAGGTGAAGTAGTCCGCGGCCCACTGCTGGGGATTGTCGTCCAGGTACGGCTTCATCAGCGCGACGCCGTCGCGGTAGCCCTGGATGTAGAGCGCGCTGCTCGCTTCCTGGTACAGCGGGCCCGCGGTCGTGCTCGTGCCCATGTCCCGCCAGACCGCGGTCATGGCGTCGGGCTTGATCCGGTTGAGCACGTCCTTGTACTGATCGCTGCTGCCGAGGTTGTCGTAGAGCATCTGGCCCGTTCCGAGCACCGCGTACTCGTGGAAGAACTGCTGGGAATCGGTGAACACCGCCTTCACCCCCGTGGGCAGGGTGTAGGCGTGGCCGTAGATGCCTTCGATCCACTGGGCGTCCAGCGCGTTGACGAGGCACTTGTTGAAGTAGCCGCCGCAGGTGGTCTGGGCGAAGTCGACCGTGATCTGGTTGCCCTTGCCGTCGGTGACGACCTGGATCGACGAGATGTTGTCCAGGTCCTGCAAGGACCTCGTGGCGGCGGGCGCAGCCACGGCGGCAAGCGCTTTCGCGCGGGCGGGCCTGGCGGCGCGGGCCGCGGCGAGGGCGGGCGCCGGCTTCGTGCCGCCACGCCACTCGTAGTCGTTGGTCTCGGCGTCGGTCAGAGTGCCGGTGAAGGAGTGGTTGCCCGAGGCGAGCACGATGGTGAAGGCGTCCTGCTGGAAGGGTGGTTCGAACTGCGGGACCATCTCCAGCGTGGTCTCGCCCTTGGCGCGGTCGACCTTGCTCACCCGGACGCGGTCGCTGACGTCCACCTCACCCAGCAGGTAAGTGATCTTCAGTTCGTTGCCGTCCCACGCGGAGCTGATGGAGAAGTCGTCCCACGGCTCGAAGGCCGGGGAAAGCGCTTCCTTCGGCTGCCGCTCGGTGCGGTAGACCTGCGTCAACGCGGTCCCGCGCACGGCCTGCGGCGCGCCACCGCCGGTGGCGATCGTCCCGACCAGCGCCGTGCCGCAGTCGGTCAGGTTGAGCCGGGCCTGGAACGTGGGGTCATCGGCCTTGCCCCGGATCAGCAGCGCGTGGTTGGGGCCGTGGTAGTCGACGGTGTGCACGTGTTCGTCACCGTGCATCACCATGTCCCGCAGCACGACGAGCCGGCCGCCGGGCACCCAGTCCGTGCCGTCGTACACCTCGATGTCGTAAACGTGGTCGTGCGCGGCGCGGGCGTCACCGAGTTCGAAGGGAACGGGTCGATTCAGGGGCATGGTTGAAACCGCCTTGTGGTCGCCGAAAGAAGCCAACGTGCGGAGTGCGGCAATCGAAATAGGCGAATATTTCCTGCTAGGGCAGGAAAGCGAGGATGAAGGCGACGCTCGGATTGTGTTGCCGCAGCCCTCACCGCCGTCCCCGAGAGGCATTTACCCTCTAACTTCGCCAGGGTGTATCTGCGCGTTATCCGGCATTCGAGTGAAGGGAGACCTATGCGGATGCTTCGGGTTCCTTTGCCTCGCGCTGCCGGCGGTGCGTGGCCCATTCAGACCAAGGCGTTCGTCGCGCCGCAAGCCGCGAACGCGGCGCCCTCAGACGGCTGCGGGGCCGCCGTCAACAGCGGACCACAGACGTGAGCCGAGGACGCACCGGCAAAGGGCGGTAGTTCAGCAACGGCAGTTGGAGGCGTTTCGGTAAGTCATCGTGGCGGTGATGACTCTCGCTCAGGGAACTCCCTCGCAGCCGCGGTCAGTCGCTCGATCGCGCGCTGACGGTGTCGGGTGATCGTCTGGTCGCCTCAGCCGGCCCACGAACCGCTGGTCGAGAAATGGCTGTTCGACGAGGTCGACAAGAACCGCGGATCACGTGACGGCGCCGGCCTCAACAGCCGCCCTCTCGCCAGACGCAGGTACTTCCCTGCGCGGTCGTGTCTTCCACGACTGCGAGCGGCGAATGATCGGCGACCAGAAGGGCAAGGGCGCCGTGTACTACCTCTGCTGGCCGGGCAAGAACAACCGCGGCGCGCCCGATCTTCACCCCGGATTGCCGAGTTCGATCCGCATCCGCGAGGACGAACTCCTCGAGGCCATCTGCCGTTTCTACGCCGACCGGCTCTTCGGACTCCAGCGACAGGCGATCCTGGAGGCGGACCTGGCCGAGGCCTCGAAGAAGACCACGGCGACCAAGATCAGCCACCTCAGTGAGACCGAGGAAGCCAAGCCGACGTCCTCAGTCGATCTGAGCCGGTTGGAAGCGCTCCCCTACCTCGCGGTGCACCTCGCCTCGGCTCCGCGATCGCTCCTCTACGAGCTCTTCGAAGCCACCCGGCTGAGTGTTCGGGTGCACGGACTCGGGAACGAGGTGACGATCACAGTTGGACCGCCTGGCGATCGACTTCCAGAAACGGCCCAAGCTGCGGAAAGGATCTCCGACGCCATGACGCCCACCACGCAAAAAGCCTCGTTGACCAGGGTCAACGAGGCTTGCGTAGTAGCTGTTGGTACCCCCGATGGGATTCGAACCCACGCTACCGGCGTGAGAGGCCGGCGTCCTAGGCCGCTAGACGACGGGGGCTTAGGAACTTCCCTGGTCTCCCAGGGGCTTTTCTGTTTTTCTTGCTGGAGAGAACTTACCAGAGGCGATTTCTCGCTCTGCAGGGGGGTCACTCTCCGCAGCTGGGGTACCAGGACTCGAACCTAGACTAACTGGACCAGAACCAGTCGTGCTGCCAATTACACCATACCCCAGTGAGGTACTCTGCCGACCTGAACTACCGGTCTGGCTCAGCACCGCACGAGAAGAAATACTAGAGCACGCCGTTCCGGACGGTGAACGCGGGGGTGTCACTGCGGCGCTGAGCGGGGACGCCGATCGTCGCGTACTCCGAAACCAGCAGCTCAGGCAGCTCGGCGAGGCCGGCTACCGTGTGGACGCCCTCGGGGGCGCGCTCGCCGATGCCGTCGCGGTCCAGCCAGACCGCGCCGAGGCCGGCGTCGCGGGCGCCGATCGCGTCCGTGTCGAGTTTGTCCCCGACGTGCACGGCCTGGGCGGGTGCGCAGCCCAGGCCGAGGCAGACCGTGTGGAACATCACCGGATCGGGTTTCGCCACGCCCAGCTCGCCGGCGATGGCGACGTGATCGAAGAACGGCGCGAGGCCGAGATCGGCGATTTTCTTGCGCTGGTGGACACCTGACGCGTTCGTCACGGCGGCCAGGACGAGACCGGCGGCGCGCAGCCACTCCAGGCACTCGAGGACGTCGTCGAACAGCTGCCACGACGTGTCGAGCAGCTCGCGGCGGCGGCGTTCGAACGACCGCACCTGCTCGTCGTCGGCGAGGATGCCGAGCTCCGCCAGGAAACAGTCCGTGCGGCGCTGGTGCATGGTCGCGTAGTCGATCTCCCCCGCGACGACGAGCGCGACGTGCTCTTCGGTGATCAGGTCCCACAACGGCCAGAGATCACCCCGGCCGGTGAGGATGTGGAGGCTGCGGCGGATCGCGGCGGTGCAGTCGATGAGGGTGTCGTCGATGTCCAGGCACACCAGCCGGAGCGCCGGCGGCGCCCAGGGCTCGGGCGCCGCCTCGGCGGGGGCGGTTCGCGACGGGGTCCGGGGTGCCAAAGCGAAATCCACCCAGTGAGGCTAGGGCAACGGCAGCGTTCGCGACGCTGCCAAAGAGGTGATTGCCGCTCGCCTGTTCCGGCGTGGTCGCTCTACTCCCAGTTGGCGAACCGTCTTCTTTCGGTTATCCGACCACTGCGCGGCGCAGGCGTCCCAATGAGACGTCGCGGCCGAGCAGCTCCATCGATTCGTAGAGCGGCGGGGAAACGGTCCGGCCGGTGATGGCGACCCGGACGGGCGCGAAAGCCTTGCGGGGCTTGAGACCCAGACCGTCCACAAGCGCGTCCTTCAGCGCCTGCTCGATGGCCGCGGTTTCCCACGACGGCAGCGCTTCGAGCGCCGACAGCGCGGCTTCGAGCACCGGCCGCGCGGGCTCGCCGAGGTTCTTCGCCGCCGCGTCCTCCTCCGGCGCGAAGGTCTCCTCGTCCGCGAACAGGAAGCGCACCATCGGAGACGCGTCCGCGAGAAGCGTCACGCGCTCCTGGACGAGCGGAGCGATCGCGTTCAGCCGCGCGACCTGCTCGTCGCTGGGCGAGTCCGGCAGGACGCCCGCCGCGACGAGATAAGGCGTCACCCGGCTCACGAACTCGGCCGCCGGCAAGGCCCGGACGTGCTGGCCGTTGATGGCTTCGGCCTTCTTGACGTCGAAGCGCGCCGGGTTGGCGCTGACCTTCGTGACGTCGAAGGCGGCGATCAGCTCCTCGGGGGAGAACACGTCGCGGTCGTCCGCGATGGACCAGCCGAGCAGGGCCAGGTAGTTCAGCAGCCCCTCGCGGATGAAACCGCGGTCGCGGAGGTTGAAGAGATTCGACGAAGGGTCGCGTTTGGACAGTTTCTTGTTGCCCTCGCCCATCACGTACGGCAAATGGCCGAACCGCGGCGTGAATTCCGCCACGCCGACGCGCTCCAGTGCCGAGTACAGCGCGATCTGCCGCGGGGTCGAAGGCAGCAGGTCCTCACCGCGCAGCACGTGCGTGATCTTCATCAGCGCGTCGTCGACCGGGTTGGTCAGCGTGTAGAGCGGGTCGCCGTTCGCGCGCACCAGCACCGGGTCCGGGATCGTGTTCGCCGGGAAGGTGATGTCGCCGCGGACCAGGTCGGTCCAGCCGAGGTCGACCTCCGGCATGCGCAGCCGCAGCACCGGCGCGCGGCCCTCGGCGCGGTAGGCGGCGCGCTGCTCGTCGGTGAGGTCGCGGTCGAAGTTGTCGTAACCCAGCTTCGGGTCCAGGCCGGCCGCCTTGCGCCGCTCCTCGACCTCTTCGTTGGTCGAGAACGCCTCGTACAGCTCCCCCGCCTCGAGGAGCTTCGCGGCGACGTCGGCGTAGGTCGCGCGCCGCTCGCTCTGGCGGTACGGCCCGTACTCGCCGCCCACCTCGGGGCCCTCGTCCCAGTCGAGGCCCATCCAGCGCAGCGCTTCGAGCAGCTGCTCGTAGGACTCCTGCGAGTCGCGCGCCGCGTCGGTGTCTTCGATCCGGAACACCAGGCTGCCCTGGTGGTGCCGGGCGAAGGCCCAGTTGAACAGCGCCGTGCGGATCATCCCGACGTGCGGGGCGCCGGTCGGCGAAGGACAGAAACGCGCGCGAACCACCGATGTCTCACTCATAGCCCGATCAGCGTATCCGTCGCCACATCGCTTGACGCACGGACCGGGGCGGGTGCATCCTCGCTTTATTCAACAGACGATGAAATAGACGGGGAGATGGTGGAGATGACCGAGCGCGCGGGGTGCGTCGTCGTGGGCGGCGGGCCGGCCGGGATGGTCACGGGACTGCTGCTGGCCCGGGCCGGCGTCGAGGTGACGGTGCTGGAGAAGCACGCCGACTTCCTGCGGGACTTCCGCGGCGACACGGTCCACCCGTCGACCCTGACCCTGCTCGACGAACTGGGGCTGGGCGAGAAGTTCGACGCGCTGCCGCACAGCGAGATGCGCTCGGCGGGGTTCCCGCAGGAGAACGGCGAGCTGATGAAGCTGGCCGACTTCACCCGGCTGAAGGTGGCGCACCCCTACGTCGCGATGGTGCCGCAGTGGGACTTCCTCGACCTGCTGGCCGAGAGCGCGCGCAAGGAGCCGACGTTCGTCCAGCGGATGGAGACCGAGTGCACCGGGCTGGTCCGCGAGCGGGGCCGCGTCGCCGGCGTCACCTACCGCACGGCGGCCGGCGAGACCGGGGAAATCCGCGCCGACCTGGTGATCGCCGCCGACGGCCGGTGGTCGCCGGCCCGCCGTGAGGCCGGTCTCGTGCCGCGCGAGTACGACTGCCCGTTCGACGTCTGGTGGTTCCGGCTCTCCCGCGGCACCGACGACGTCGACGGCATGCTCCTGCCGCAGATGCGGGACCGCCGCTTCGCCATCCCGCTCCCCCGGCCGGACTACTTCCAGATCGCCTACCTCGGCCCGAAGGGCGACGACCTGCGCGAGCAGGGCATCGAGGCGTTCCGGGAGAACGTCAGGCAGATCCTGCCCGGGTTCGCCGACCGGGTGCCCGAGCTGACGACGATGGACGACGTCAAGTTCCTCGACGTGCGGATGAACCTGCTGAAGAAGTGGCACGTCGACGGGCTGCTCTGCATCGGCGACGCGGCCCACGCGATGTCGCCGGTCGGCGGCGTCGGCATCAACCTGGCGGTGCAGGACGCGGTCGCGGCGGCGACGCTGCTGGCCGAGCCGCTGCGGCGCGGCCGGCCGCGCGAGGCCGACCTGGCGAAGGTGCGTGGCCGGCGGCTGCTGCCGACGCTGCTGGTGCAGGGGCTGCAGCGGCTGCTGCACGGGACCGTGGTCCGGCAGGTCATGGCGGGCAAGCGCAACGGTCCGCCGGCCGGGATGATCAAGCTGTTCGCCCGGTTCCCGCGGCTGTCGTACGTCCCGGCCCGGCTGCTGGGCCTCGGCCTGCGGCCGGAGCACGCCCCGGCCTACGCCCGCCGTCCGATGGAGCCGGTGCAGCGGTAGCGCGCCGGAAAGCCGTGAAGGCCCCCTTCCCGGCTTTTAGCGCCGGTAAGGAGGCCTTCACGGACTTCGGTCAGATGCTCTCGACCGGGTTGGTCAGGGTGCCGATGCCGTCGATGGTGATCGAGACGCTCTGGCCGCCCTCGATCGGGCCGACGCCCTCCGGGGTGCCGGTGAGGATGACGTCACCGGGCAGCAGCGTCATCACGCCGGAGATGAACTCGACCAGCTCGGGGATCTTGTGCACCAGGTCGGAGGTGCGGCCGTCCTGCTTCAGCTCGCCGTCGACCTCCGAGCGCAGCGCCAGGTCGGACGCGTCGAGGGACGTCTCGATCCACGGCCCGAGCGGGCAGAACGAGTCGTAGCCCTTGGCGCGGCCCCACTGGCCGTCGGACTTCTGCAGGTCGCGGGCGCTGACGTCGTTGGCCACGGTGTAGCCGAGGATGGCGCTCGCGGCGCGCGCGGCCGGCACGTTCTTCACCGGCTGGCCGATCACGATGGCCAGCTCGCCCTCGAAGTCGACGCGGCCGACGCCGGACGGGCGGCGGATGGCCGCGTTCGGGCCGATGACCGAGGTCGACGGCTTGATGAACAGCATCGGCGAGGTGGGTACCTCGTTGCCGAGCTCGGCCGCGTGCTTGGCGTAGTTGCGGCCGACGGCGATCACCTTGGACGGCAGGATCGGCGCGAGCAGCCGGACGTCGGCCAGCGGCCACCGCTTGCCGGTGAAGTTGGGCTGGCCGAACGGGTGCTCGGCGATCTCCAGGACCTGGGCGTCGTCACCGTCCCCTTCGACCGAAGCGAACGCGACACCACCGGGATGAGCAATACGGGCTAGGCGCACACCGATCAGTCTACGTCCGCCCCGCCCGTGCCCGGAGCCACGGTGGTGCTCTTGTGGACCAGCGCGTCGCACAGGGCCAGCCAGCTGGCCTCGACGATGTTCCCGTGCACCCCGACCGTGGTCCACTCGCGCTCGCCGTCGGTGCTCTCGACCAGCACGCGCGTCACGGCGTCGGTGCCGGGGTGGCCCTGCAGGATCCGGACCTTGTAGTCGGCCAGGTCCACACTGTCCAACCAGGACAGGTGCGGGCTCAGGGCCCTGCGCAGCGCGGCGTCGAGGGCGTGGACCGGGCCGATGCCCTCGGCGGTGGCGATGACGCGCTGGCCGCCGACGTGCACCTTGACCGTCGCCTCGGAGACGACCTCGGCGTCGGCGCGGTGGTCGAGCACCACGCGGTAGGACTCGAGCTCGAACGGCGCCTCGACCGGGACGTCGGCCTCCTCGCGCAGCAGGAGTCCGAGGGAGGCGTCGGCGGCTTCGAAGGACCAGCCCTCGGCTTCGAGGCGCTTGACCTTCCGGAGCGCGCTCGTCAGCGCTTCGGGCCGGCCGGCAAGGTCGACCCCGAGCTCACGTCCCTTGAGCTCGAGGCTGGCCCTGCCGGCCATCTCGGTGACCAGTACCCGCATGTCATTGCCGACGGAAGACGGATCGATGTGGTTGTACAACAACGGATCCACCTTGATCGCGCTCGCGTGCAGTCCCGCCTTGTGAGCGAAAGCCGACGCCCCTACGTAAGCCTGGTGGGAGTAGGGGGCGAGGTTGGCGATTTCGGCAAGGGCATGGGAGACCCGGGTGAGTTCGGCGGCGCCTCCGGTCGGGAGGACGTCCATGCCGAGCTTGGTCACCAGGTTTCCCGTCACGGCGAAGAGGTCGGCGTTGCCGGCCCGCTCCCCGTAACCGTTGGCGGTGCACTGGACGTGCGTCACGCCGGCCTGCACCGCGGCGACGGAGTTCGCCACGGCGCAGGAAGTGTCGTCCTGACAATGGATCCCGAGCCGGAACCCGGTCTTGTCCTTGACCTCCCGGACGGTTTCCGCGAGCCCCAGCGGCAGCTGCCCGCCGTTGGTGTCGCAGAGCACGAGGACGTCGGCGCCCGCGTTTCCCGCGGCGTCGAGGATCCTCAGCGAGGTTTCGGGGGAATGCGCGTAGCCGTCGAAGAAGTGTTCGGCGTCGAGGAAGACCCGCCGGCCTTCTTTCGTGAGGAACCCGACGGTGTCGCGCACCATGGCGCAGGCCTCGTCGACGTCGACCCGCAGAGCGCGTTCGATGTGCCGCAGATCGGATTTCGCGACGAGCGTGATGACCGGCGCTTCACTGTCGAGAAGGGCCTGGACCTGCGGATCGGCGTCGGCGGTGGTGCCGGCTTTGCGGGTCGAGCCGAACGCGACGAGCGCGGCGTGCTTGAGCTGCAGCTCGCCTTTCGCGGCCCGGGCGAAGAATTCCGTGTCCTTGGGCAGCGCGCCCGGCCAGCCGCCTTCGATGAACCCGACGCCCAGTTCGTCCAGCAGCCGCGCGACGGCCAGCTTGTCCTGGACGGAGTAGGAGATGCCCTCACGCTGCGCACCATCGCGCAGGGTCGTGTCGTAGAGGTGGAAGGCATCGCCGAGGGGGGTATCGGCGGGCTCCTTGCGGGTCACGGTCTGTCTCCTCGATGCGATGGCGGCGGTTTCGGGCGGATCTCGGGCGGTTCCGAGCAGTTTCAGGCAACAAAAAAACCTCCCGCAGGGGTGCGAGAGGTTGCGCGCCGGGAGCTCTTGTGGAGCTATCGTCCGGCGCGCTCGATGATAATGATCGCGAAGCTGGTCACAGCCGCATCATGCCACAGGCTTTCGACGGAAGTCCACAACCTGGGCCAAGCTCCCACCATCCGGGAACGCCGCGCGCAGACATCCCCCGCCACGCCCTAGGGGGCCGGCCCCGCATCCAGTTTACCGGCGCCCACGGACACAACCGCCCGGAAGACCTTTCCGCGGCCTGGTTGTCCACATCACGGCGGTGCTGTGGACAACCAGCGACCGGCCGGCGCCATGCCCGGCACGAGCACCGCACGAGCGGCCCGCTCGCGACCAAAACCGCGCCAACGGGCCACTCGCGCGGCCACACCGGCGTCACGAACGGGCCGGTCGCCGCGAGACCGGCACCAGCGGACCGTTCCCGGCACTACCTGCGCACGAGCGGCCCGTTCTCAACGACGCCTGCGCGCGGGCGACCCGTTCGCACCGCTGAGCACGGCACGAACGGTCCGTTCGCGACCGAACCCGCACCGACGGGCCACTCGCGCGGCCACACACAGCACGAACGGCCCACTCGCGCAACCAGCCGAGCACGAACGGCCCACTCGCGACAAAGCCGCACCAACGGGCCACTCGCGCTACCAGCCGAGCACGAGCGGCCCGTTCGTCACCAGACCCGCACCAACGGGCCACTCGCGCAACCAGCCGAGCACGAGCGGCCCGCTCGCGACAAAGCCGCACCAACAGACCACTCGCGCTACCTGCCGAGCACGAGCGGCCCGTTCGTCACCAGACCCGCACCAACGGCCCACACGCGGCACCAGCGCGCGAAAGCGCCCGTTCTCGAAGCCACCTACGCACGCACGGCCCATTCGCGACCAAACCCGCACCACCGGCCCACTCGCGACACCAGCGCGCGAAAGGACCGTCCGCCGCACAAGACACACGAAAGAGCCCCGCACCGAATCGCGGTGCGGGGCTCTCCGTCAAGCAGCAGGCAAGTCTCAGCCGGTGCGCACGTTCGACGACACCAGCGCCGCCAAGCGGTCACCGACCGCCGTCGTCGCACCCGGCGACGCCTGGTCCCGGGTCGCCAGATCGAACGCCACCGACGCCTCGATGCGGCGCGCGGCTTCCTTCTGGCCCAGGTGGTCCAGCAGCAGTGCCACCGACAGCACCGCGGCCGTCGGGTCGGCCAGGCCCTGGCCCGCGATGTCCGGGGCCGAACCGTGGACCGGCTCGAACATGCTCGGGTTGCGGCGGGTCATGTCCAGGTTGCCGCTCGCCGCGAGGCCGATTCCGCCCGTCACCGCGGCCGCGAGGTCCGTGATGATGTCGCCGAACAGGTTGTCCGTCACGATGACGTCGAACCGGGACGGGTCGGTCACCAGGTGGATCGTCGCCGCGTCCACGTGCGAGTAGGCGACCGTCACCTCCGGGTGCTCCAGCGAGACCTCTTCGACGATCCGCGACCACAGCGACCCGGCGAACGAGAGCACGTTGGTCTTGTGCACGAGCGTCAGGTGCTTGCGCGGCCGGGCCTCGGCGCGGTTGAACGCGTCCGCGACCACCCGCCGCACGCCGAACGCCGTGTTGATGCTGACCTCGGTCGCGATCTCGTGCTCGGTGTCCTTGCGGATCAGGCCACCGGTGCCCGCGTACGGGCCTTCGGTGCCTTCGCGCACGACGACCATGTCGACGTCGCCGGCGTCGGCCAGCGGTCCCCGGACACCGGGGTACAGCCGCGCCGGGCGCAGGTTGACGTGGTGGTCCATTTCGAACCGCAGACGCAGCAGCAGGCCGCGCTCCAGGATCCCGCTCGGCACCGTCGGATCGCCGACCGCGCCCAGCAGCATGGCGTCGTGCTGGCGAAGCTCGCCCAGCACCGACTCCGGGAGCAGCTCACCTGTCGCGTGCCATCGCGCGGCGCCGAGGTCGTAGTTCGTGATCTCCGCCGTAGGTGCCACTTCACCGAGCACCTTCAACGCCTCGGCGACCACCTCGGGCCCGATCCCGTCTCCTGGGATCACCGCGAGCCGCATCCACACACCTCCGTCGACCAGGCCACCGGACGCACCGATGGCCCACCGCAACAAAACGCCAGCAGCCGGAAGGTTACCGGCCGTAGACAAATGGCCGTAGCCGCACCACCCTTATGCCGCATCCTCCCGCAGGGTGAGACACCCGATTGGGTGAATAACAGTGGGGCGCCCCCGGCGGATACCCGCCGGAGACGCCCCTGAACCTGCACAGATCGATCTTCCGGCCCCCTAGTGGCGGCCCGCCCCGATCGGCTGACGGTCGTTCCCCGGCCGGGCACCCTGGGCCGCGTCCACCTTGACCACGTTCGCCCGGTTCCCCGCGGCGTTGTGGTGCTCGATGGCGAGCAGCCCGAGCGCGTTGTCGGCCGCGGCCGACGCCGCGTTCCGGGTGACGACCAGCGCCGTGCCCGGCTTGGCGACGTAGCCCAGCGCGGCGTCGCCGCCACCCTGGACCGCGTAGCCCGGCGCGAGCGCGTCGAACGACAGCGGCGTGCCGACGTAGTCGATCAGCCCGTTCGTCGTGCCCGGAGCGACGTAGTAGCCGCTGACGCCCACCGTGTAGGAGATGCGGTGGCTGTCGGCGGTCGCGTCGATGCCCAGCGCGGCCAGCGAAACCGGCAACGTGATCACGTTGGTGTCGAACACGTTGGTGTCGACGTCGCCGAGCTGGCCGTTGACGGCCTGGATGTCGACGGTCGGGAAGCCCGGGGTCAGCGCGACCGTGACCGCGATCAGGACGTCGGTCGCCGTCGCCTTGGTCACGTAGGTCTCGAAGTCCGGCGCACCGTCCCCGGTGGTGTCGATGTCGACGAACGGCGACGTGTTGCTGCCGATGTTCGCCCAGTCGCTCCAGGTGGACAGGCCGAACGCGAGGATCGCGTTCTCCGCCTCACCCTGCGCCTTCGCCAGCGGCGCGGTGGAAGCCGCGCCGATGTAGCGGAGGTCGCCGCCCTTCGCGGTCTTGTTCACCGTGCAGTCGGTGATCACGTCCGCGTCGCACTCGGCCAGCTGCGGGGACTCCGCCTGCAGCTCGAGCACGCTGATCAGCGAGCGGTAGCGCTGCGCACCCGTTCCCTGGTCCACACCGCGACCGCTCAGGTTCAGCACGGCCTGGGTGGCGTCCGGCGCGAACTTGACCGACGCCGGGGTCGAGATCGCCGAAACCGGCTTCGGCGCCGCGTAGACCGAGACCCGCAGCGGCACCTTGGCCCCGCTCTTCGGGGTGAAGGCGACGCGGCCGGAGGCGTCCGCGACGAACTGGCGGGCGAGCCCGGCCTGGACGGCTTGCATGGTCGGGTCCATGACCTTGCGCAGGGCCTTCGGGTCGGTGATCTTCAGCGTCACCTTGACCTTGGCGGTGCCGCGCGGCGAGAGCTTCACCGTCGGCGTGTCCACTGTGTACTCGACGCCCGGCAGCGCGTTGACCGCCTGGTAGGCCACCGAGTACTCGGCCGCCGTGACACCCTTGTTGACCAGCTTGATCGTCTTCGACAGCGTCACCGGGCCACCGGCTTCGACCGTGCCGAAGCTGACGCTGACCGCGCCCGGGTCGTCCTGGACGTAGGCGAGCACCTGGTTGTCCAGCGCCGCCTTGGCGTCGATCCGGCCGCTGCCGACGCGCTGCGGCGCGAAGGTGCGGCCGGCGCCGTCGGTGACGTCGTGGCCGGCGGTGTCGATCACCGAGGCCTTGACCTCCTCGACCGACCAGTCCGGGTGGGACTGGCGGACCAGCGCCGTGATGCCCGTGGTGTGCGGGGCCGCCATCGACGTGCCGGACAGCACGGTCCGGCCGTTGCCGCTGCCGCGGAACGCCGAGGTGATCGTGTCACCGGGGGCGGCCACGTCCGGCTTGAGCGCCGGGCCGCGGGTGCCGCGCGAGGTGAACGAGCTCGGGGTGT
This sequence comes from Amycolatopsis sp. WQ 127309, assembly GCF_023023025.1. NCBI lineage: Bacteria > Bacillati > Actinomycetota > Actinomycetes > Pseudonocardiales > Pseudonocardiaceae > Amycolatopsis > Amycolatopsis sp. WQ 127309. The sequence goes on along the minus strand of NZ_CP095481.1, from coordinate 4,495,631 downwards.
CGACGATCTTCTTGTCGTACGTCTGGATCGACGCGCGACCGGTGCCGTAGAGGCGCACCTGCAGCGTGCCCGCGGTCAGCGACGCGCGCAGCGGCGCGGTCGCGGAGCCGGTGAACTGGAACATCGGGATCGCCGCGTTGCCCGCGATGCCCGCGCTGAAGTGCTCCAAAGTGGACGACAGGAGCGCGCCCTTGGCCCCCGCGGCCTGGGCGTTGTTCGCCCGGACGGCCGAACCGCACGCGCGGGTCGAGTCGTTGTCGTCCCACTCCAGCCAGACGAACTTGCCGGCCGCCTTCGCCTTGTCCGCCGCGGAGTACGCCGCGCAGCCCGCGTTGTTCGCCGCGGACAGCGCGACGACCGGAGCGGTCAGGTTCAGCGTGTCGTAGCCGGCGTAGCTCTGGCTGTACTGGCCGGTCTTCTGGCCCTTGGCCGCGGTGGGCGCGGTGACCTCGGCGGCGTCGCGCAGGACGCCCGCGTCCCGCGTGCTGGCCACGGTGAGCGCCTCGGGCGTGTTGCCCGGCGAGCCGGCGATGTCGTTGATGTCGCCGCCGTTGCCCGCGGAGATCACCGGGAGGACGTTGTTCGCGGCGAGCTTGCGCACGAACAGCGAGTCCGGGTCGTCCGGCGCGCCGAAGTCGGAGCCCAGCGACAGGTTGACGATGTCGAGGTGGTCGGTGAAGTCGCCGTCGCCGTCCGGGTCGAGCGCCCAGTCGAGCGCCTGCGAGGTGACGTTCGTCGAGCCCGCGCAGCCGAACACCTTGATGGCGTAGAGGAGCGACTTCGGCGCCGTGCCCGGGCCGATCTGCATCGCGTCGACCTTCTTGGCGTCGAGCTTCTTGTAGTCGCCCTTGAAGGTCTTGCCGTCGGCGGTGACACCGAAGCCGCCGATGGTGCCGGCGACGTGCGTGCCGTGCTCACCGCAGGCCAGCGGGTTCGGGTCCGGCGCCGGGGTGGTCTTGCCGGGCGTCGCGGCGTCGTAGTCGTTGCCGACGAGGTCGGTGCCGCCGACGACCTTGGCGCTCGGGAACAGCGGGGTCGGCTTGGTGCTGTCGACGCTCTTGTAGGCCGCCGGCGTGCCGGGGCCGCCGAAGTCGGCGTGGGTGTAGTCGATGCCGTCGTCGATGACGCCGACGCGGACGCCGTCGCCGAACTTGCCGGTCTGCTGCCACGCGGCGAGCGTGTTGGTCAGCTGCTCGGCACTGGCGTTGGTCCGGGTCTTCGGCACGACCGTGCGCACCGAGACGACGTCGGCGCGCTTCGCGACGTCACGCAGCTTCGCGGCGTCGGCGGTGACGACGACGCCGGGGACGGCGTTGGCCGTCTGGGTGACGGTCTGGGGCTGGGCGCCGGCGGTGCGCAGCTGGCCGAGCACGGAGCTCACGGCGGCGGCGGTGTCGTCCTTGGCCGCGCGGGCCGCCCGCTTGGCGGACTCCTTGCCCTGGGGCTGCGCGGCGGTGAACGCGTCGACGGCGGGCTTCTTGGCCAGCTCGACGAACGCGGTGACGCGGCCCTGCGCGGCGGCCAGGCGCGGCTCGACCTTGCCCTGGAGCTTGGCGTCGTCGATCTTCGCCGGCGAGACGCTGTCGGCGAGCGGAGCGTCGGCCGCGCTCGCGACGGGCGCCCCGAGCGCGGCGGCCAGCACGACGGCGAAGGCCGCCGTCGTGGCGCGCGCGGGTAAGCGGGATCTGCTCATGAGTGGGCCCCTTACTCGAGGTCTGGACCCGAACCTGCCTGCCGCTCCTGGCACCCCCGACGGTGAAGCACGGCAACCGCGCCGTGCCCTCGACGACGCGTGGTTCAACCTCGCGGGGAGAACTTAATGCCCCAAAACACCTACTTAGGTAGGCAAAGAAGTCCGTTATGTGAATGTGATTGCGGTTCCGGACGTGCGAAGGCCCCCGCACCGAACGGGTGCGGGGGCCTTCGAAAAGCGCGGAACGTCAGCTGAAGTCGACGGCGCGGATCGTGTGCGCGCCCACCGCGGCGCCGATCGGCTCCAGCAGGTGCGCGTCGATGTGGCGGTCGACGCGCAGCAGCATCACGGCGTCGGAGCCGTCGGTGGTCTGGCTGATCTGCGCGGCCTCGATGTTGATGCCGGCTTCGCCGAGCAGCGTGCCGACGCGGCCCATCACGCCCGGGCGGTCCGGGTACTCGACCAGCAGCACGGTGCCCTCGGCGCGCAGGTCGAACCCGCGGCCGTTGACCTCGACGAGCTTCTCGGCCTCGTCCTTGCCGGTGACCGAGCCGGACACCGTCAGCGTCGCGCCGTCGGCGTGCACCGCGCGCAGGGTGACCAGGTTGCGGAACTTGGGGCTCTCCGACTCCGTGGTCAGCTGCACCTGGACGCCGAGCTTCTCGGCCAGCTGCGGCGCGTTGACGAACGTGACCTGGTCCTCGACCACGCCGGTGAACACCCCGCGCAGCGCGGCCAGCTGCAGCACGCCGGTGTCTTCGTTGGACAGCTCGCCCTTGACGACGACCTCGACCGACGTCGGCGCCTTCGGGTTGAGCGCGGTGAGCAGCGTGCCCAGCTTCTGCACCAGCGACAGGTACGGGCGCACGTGCTCGCCGACCGTGCCGCCGCCGGAGACGTTCACCGCGTCCGGCACGAAGTCGCCGCGCAGGGCCAGCAGCGTCGACCTCGCGACGTCGGTGCCCGCGCGGTCCTGCGCCTCGGCGGTGGAGGCGCCCAGGTGCGGGGTGACGACGACGTTCTCCAGCTCGAACAGCGGGCTGGACGTGGTCGGCTCGGTGACGAAGACGTCGACGCCGGCGCCGCCGACGTGGCCCGAGCGCAGCGCGTCGGCCAGGTCCTGCTCGACGATCAGCCCGCCGCGGGCGGCGTTCACGATGATGACGCCCGGCTTGGTCTTCTTCAGCGCGGCGGCGTCGATGAGGCCCTTGGTCTCCGGGGTCTTCGGCAGGTGGACGGAGATCGCGTCGGCGCGGGTCAGCAGCTCGTCGAGGGTGACGAGCTCGATGCCCAGCTGCGCGGCGCGCGCGGCCGAGACGTAGGGGTCGTACGCGATGAGCTTGGCGTCGAACGCGGCGAGGCGCTGCGCGAACAGCTGGCCGATCTTGCCGAGGCCGACCACGCCGACGATCTTGCCCTGCAGCTCGACACCGGAGAACGAGCTGCGCTTCCACTCGCCGCCGCGCAGGCTCTGGTCGGCGGCCGGGATGCGGCGCGCGACGGCCAGCAGCAGCGCCACGGCGTGCTCGGCGGCGGAGACGATGTTGGACGTCGGGGCGTTCACGACGAGGACACCGCGCTCGGTGGCGGCGGGCACCTCGACGTTGTCCAGGCCGACCCCGGCCCGGGCGACGACCTTGAGCTGGGTCGTGGCGGCGAAGACCTCGGCGTCGACCTTGGTCGCGGACCGGACCAGGAGCGCGTCGGCGCTCTTCACCGCCTCCAGCAGCGCGGATCGGTCCGTGCCGTCGACGTGCCGGACCTCCACCTCGTCACCGAACACACTCAGCACGGAGGGGGCGAGCTTCTCCGCGATGAGGACAACTGGACGTTGGAGACTGGGCTTGCTCACGATGCTGCTCCCACTATCTGGTCACTTCCAGGACGTTCATATGTGTCGACAGACGGTCTCAGCACGTCGTTGTGCGGCAGTCGAGCGGGAGTTTAACGCGCAGGAGCACGTCCTGGCTTCCCACGGTGTTAACTCGCTCGTAATCCCTCGAAAACAAGAGCCAGCAGGCGCTGCATGCCCGCGTCGCCGGGCAGGTGCGGCCCCGCCCAGGATGCCGCGTGCAGCAACAGAAGCAGTTCGTGCGTGGTGACGTCGGCGCGCAGCTCCCCCGCCGCCTTCGCGCGTTCCACCAGCTGGGACGCCGCGTCCCGCATGGCGTGACACGAAGCGTACAAGCGGGACGTCTCGTCGTTGAGCGCGTCGGCGGTCAGCTCGGCCAGGCCCCGGAAGGTGCCGGTGGTGTCGCCGAGCCCGAGCAGCCACGCCTGCAGTGCGTCGAGCGGCGCCGGGTCGGTGAGCAGCTCGCGCGCCCGCTCGGCCTGGCCGTCGAACCGGGCCCGCAGGAGGGTCTCGAGCAGGGCGTCGCGGGTCGGGAAGTGCCGGTAGAGCGTGCCGATGCCGACGCCGGCCCGGCGGGCGATGTCCTCCAGCGACGCCTCGACGCCGTGTTCGGCGAAGGCGCGCTGCGCCTCCTCCAGGAGGCGTTCGTAGTTGCGGCGGGCGTCCGCGCGCATCGGCTTGACTTCGGTCATCGCCCTTCCGAGCTTACCGGGTAGCCAATCGGAGGCCGCCTCCGTATATTAACCGGAGGCAGCCTCATATTACTGGAGGGACGAGGATGACCCTGATCGAAGAAACCCGGGCCCGGCTCGGCGCCATCGGCGCCTGGCTGCCGAGTGCCCCGCTGGCCCCGCCGCCGGACGTCGAGCGCGCGGCCACCCGCCGGCTCGCCGAGCTCGGCTACCGCTCGGTCTGGAGCGGCGAAGGCCCCGGCTCGCGCGAGGTGTTCGCCCACTTCGGCGACCTGCTCGCGTCGGTGCCGGACGTCGTGCTCGGCACCGGCATCGCCAACCTCTGGGCCCGGCCGGGGGTGACCGCCGAGAAGGGCGGCGCCACCCTGGCCCAGGCCCACCCCGGCCGGTTCGTGCTCGGTGTCGGCGTCGGGCACCGGTTCCAGGCCACGAAGGCCGGCGAGGCGTACCGGCCGATCGACCGGATGCGCGCCTACCTGTCCGAAATGGACGACATCGCCGCGGAAAACCCTTCCCCGGTGGCGTTTCCGCGGGTGCTGGCCGCCGTCGGGCCGAAGATGCTGGAGCTGTCCCGCGACCACGCCGACGGCGCGCACCCGTTCGCCCAGCCCGTCAGCCACACGCCGTACGCCCGGGAGATCCTCGGGCCGGACAAGCTGCTGATCCCGCAGCAGACGGTGCTGCTCGGCACCCGCGAGGACGCCCGCGAAAGCGTCCGGAAGCGGGTGGCGCTCTCGCGCGAGCACCACATCGAGGCCTACCTCGCGGGCTGGAAACGGCTCGGCTACACCGAAGCCGACATCGACGGCCCGAGCGACCGGTTCGTCGACGACCTCGTCCTGTGGGGTGACGCGGGAACCATCGCGAAACGTCTGGACGAGCTGCTCGACGCGGGCGCGGACCACGTGCTGCTGACGCCGTCCGCGGCCACGTTCGGCTCCACTGTGGACATCCTGGCCGAGCTGGCGCCGGCGGTGGTCCGGTGAGCGTCGGGATCTGGCGGTTCTTCGAGGACGCCCCGATCGGCGAGCTGCGGGAGACCGCCGCCGAAGTCGAGGAACTGGGCTTCGACACGCTCTGGTTCGGCGAGTACGCCGGGCGGGAGGCGTTCACCCAGGCCGCGCTGATCCTGGCGGCGACCTCCCGTCTCACCGTGGCCACCGGGATCGCCCGCTTCGACCGGCGGGCGCCGATCACGGCGGAGGCGGCGACGCGGGCACTGGGCGAGGCCTACCCGGGCCGCTTCACCGTCGGGCTCGGCGGCCACTTCCCCGGTGCGCGCCCGATTTCGGCGATGCGCGAGTACCTGGCCGGGATGGACGCGGCCGCGCTGCCGGGACTGCCGGCGCCGGCACCCCGCCCGCGCCGGCTGCTCGCGGCGCTCGGCCCGCGCGCCCTCGACCTGGCGGCCGAGCGGGCGGACGGCGCCCACCCGTACTTCGTCCCGCCGGAGCACACGGCGGTGGCGCGGGACCGGCTCGGCCCGGGCAAGTACCTGGCCGTCGAGCAGGCGGTGGTGCTGGACGCATCTCCCGAGGCGGCCCGCGACGCGGCCCGGGAGCACGTCGGCACGTACGTGAAGCTCGCCCCGCACCACCAGGCGAACCTCCGCCGGCTCGGCTTCACCGACGAGGACCTGGCCGACGGCGGCAGCGACCGCCTGGTCGAAGCCCTGGTCGCCTTCGGCGGCGAGCAGCGGGTGACCGACCGGATCCGGGCCCACCTCGACGCCGGCGCCGACCACGTCTGCGTCCAGGTCCTGGCCCGCACCAAGGACTCCTACCGCCACCTGTCCACACTCGTCCCCTGACCGACCCCGGATCTCGCGTGACCAGAGCCGTAACCCGCGTGACCAGAACCGGAACTCGCGTGACCAGAACCGGAACTCGCGTGACCAGAACCGGAACTCGCGTGACCAGAACCGGAACTCACGTGATCAGGGCCGTAACTCGCGAGTGCCGGGCTCAATCACGCGAGTTCCGGCTTCGATCACGCGAGTTCCGGGCTCGATCACGTGAGATCCGTCGTGGATCACGTGAGGCCCCTGACCGGGGTACGCTGGCGGGACGCGGTGAGGGCCGCGTCCCGTCCGCGGAAAGGGCCGAGCCCACCCCCGCAGCACCGCACCACCAGCTCCGCACCTTCTTTCCTGCCCGGTGCCGGCGGACCACGGGCGCCCGAGGAAAGGAGGCACCATGGGCACGTTGCCCGCCAAACCCAGCCTGGACCAGCTGCGCAAACGCGCGAAAGAACTCGCGCGCGCCGAAGCCGTGAAGCTGTCCGAAGCGCAGTTCCGGATCGCGCGCGAGCACGGTTTCCCGAGCTGGCCGAAGCTGCAGGCGTACGTCCGGCGCGTCACCGAGCACGGCGAAACCCTGCAGCACCCGTACCACCAGGACGTCCACTACTACGCCGGGCGCGCGCTCGGCCTGCTCGCGTCCGCCGAAGACGAGACGCCCGGCGCGCGCGAGCCGTTCGACCGCTGGAGCCAGCCGGTCACCCGCGACGGCGCCCGCGTGGTCGTCGCCCGCGAACACGGTTTCGTTTCCTGGAAAGCACTTCGCGAGCACGTCAAGTCGCTTGTGGACAGCGGGGAGCCGTTCGCCCGGGCGTACCGTGCGGTCGAGGCGCGGGATCCCGACGCGCTGGCGACCCTCCTCGACGGGTTCCCCGGGCTCGTCACCGCCCGCGGCACCAACGGCAACGACCTGCTCGGCATGGCCGGCGCGACCGGCGACGAGCGGCTCAGCCGGGTCCTGCTGGACCACGGCGCGGACCCGGCGCGCGGCAACGTCCACGGCTGGACACCGCTGCACCAGGCCACTTACAGCGACCAGGCGCGGCTCGTCGACCTCCTGCTCGACGCGGGCGCGCCGGTCGCCGTCTCCGCGCGCGGAGACGGCGGCACACCCCTGGTCGTCGCCTTGTTCTGGGGGCACCGCAAGGCGGCGGAAAAGCTGGCGGCCCGGGATCTCGCCCCCGGCAACCTGCGCGTCGCGGCCGGCCTCGGCGACGCGGCACTCCTGGACGAACTGCTGAAACCGGACGGCACCCTGGCCCCGGCCGCGGGTGAACACCGCGGCTTCTACCGCCCGCACAGCGGTTTCCCGGCTTGGCGCCCGGGCGACGACCCGGCGGAGGTCCGCGACGAGGCCCTGGCCTGGGCGGCCCGCAACGACCGCGCCGGCGCCCTGCGCACGCTCGTCGCGCGCGGCGCCCGCATCGACGCCGACGTCTACCGCGGCACGGCCCTGACCTGGGCGGCCGCGTCCGGCAAGCTCGCGGCGGTCCGGACGTTGCTGGACCTCGGCGCCGACGTGAACCACGCGGGCACGTTCGGCGGCCCGAACCACGGTGAAGGCGCCACCGCCCTGCACCTGGCGGCGCAGTCCGGGCACCTCGACGTGATCCGGGTGCTCGTCGAAGGCGGCGCCGACCTGGCCGCGCGGGACGCGCTGTTCGACAGCACGCCGGAGTCCTGGGCCGAGCACTGCGACCAGCCGGCCGCGAAGGAGCTGCTGGCTGCTCTGTAGACAACCGGAGTCTGTAGTCCGTATCGTCGAGACGGACTACAGACTCCGTTTTGTCTTCTGGGAGGACCTTGTGAACTCACCCCGCGACGTGTTCGCCGCGCTGTCCGACGGGATCGGCGAAGGACGGTTCGGCGAGCTTTCCGCGCTCTACGCCGAGGACACCGTCGTCGAGCACCCCCAAGCCGTGCCGCGGCCGACGCGCACCACCGGCCGCGCGGCCGTCCACGAGCGGTTCGCCGGCCCGCTCGCCGGGATGGTCCGGCTCAAGCCCAAGAACGTCGTCGTCCACGAGACCACGGACCCCGAGGTGATCGTCGCCGAGTACGACTACGACGCCGAGTCGGCCGAGACCGGCAAGACCGACGTCACGGCCAACATCCAGGTCCTGCGGATCCGCGACGGCCTCATCGCCGGATCCCGCGACTACCACGACTACCTGCGGCTCGCCGCGATCCGCGACGGCGTCGACCAGCTGCCGAAGGCCTACGAGCAAGCGCCGCCGCGGGAGCTCTCCCCGGTCACGCCGGAGAGCGCGGGCAGTGTGTTCGAGCGGCTCGTCCACGGCGTCGCGGGCGCGCGCTGGGACGAGCTGCCGGAGCTGTACGCCGAGGAAACCCACGTGACGCACCCGTTCCTGCCGGGCTCGGGCGTGGTCCGGACGCGCGACGAGCTGCGCGCGCACTTCGCAGCCGGGAAGGCGCTCAACCCCGGCTTTTCGGTCGCGGACCTGGTCACCTACCAGACCACGGACCCGGAGGTGCTGATCGGCGAGTTCGCCTACCAGGGCGAATACGGCGGCCGTCCGGTGCGGATCGCGAACATCTTCGTGATGCGGATCCGCGACGGCCTGATCGTCGAGTCCCGCGACTACGGCGACCACCTCGCCGTCGCCGGCGACACCGGGACGATCCCCGCGCTGGCCGCCCGCCTGGGTTCTTAGGCGCCGGGGAAGTCGAACTCGCCGTCGCGGACGCCCTTCACGAAGGCGTCCCACTCTGCGGGGGTGAAGACGAGGACCGTGCCGCCGGGGTCCGTCGACTTCCGCATCGCGACGTAGGTGACGCCGTCGGTGTGCGGGACGAACGCGTACTCGGCGACCTCGTCGAGCGCGGCGCCCTCGGGCTCGGCCCGGATCCACTCGGCCTCGGTGAAGTCCAGGTGGTGCCGGATGTGCGCCTTGTCGTCGGCCGGCTGCTCGCTCATGCCACCAGCGTAACCACCCGGGCACCGAGCGAAACCGCTCCCCTGTCCCGGAAAGCCGTGAAGGCCCCCTTACCGGAATCTTGCGCCGGTAAGGGGGCCTTCACGGACCTTCGCGAAACTCAGGCGGTCTCGGTGATCGGCCGGTCCACCCACGACATCAGGTCGCGCAGCTTCTTGCCGGTCGCCTCGATCGGGTGCTGGTTGCCCTGCTCCTCGAGCTTGGTGAAGTTCGGCCGGCCGGCCTCGTCCTCGGCGACCCATTCGCGGGCGAACGTGCCGTCCTGGATCTCGCCGAGGATCTTCTTCATCTCTTCCTTGACCGCCGGCGAGATGACGCGCGGGCCGCGGGTCAGGTCGCCGTACTCGGCGGTGTCGGAGATCGAGTAGCGCTGGCGCGCGATGCCGCCCTCGTACATCAGGTCGACGATCAGCTTCAGCTCGTGCAGCACCTCGAAGTAGGCGATCTCCGGGGCGTAACCGGCCTCGGTGAGCACCTCGAAACCGGTCTGCACCAGCGCGGACGCGCCACCGCAGAGCACGGCCTGCTCGCCGAAGAGGTCGGTCTCGGTCTCCTCGGTGAAGGTCGTCTTGATGACGCCGGCGCGGGCACCGCCGATGGCCGCGGCGTAGGACAGCGCGAGCGCCTGGGCGTTGCCGGAGGCGTCCTGCTCGACCGCGATGAGCGCCGGGACGCCCTTGCCGTCGACGAACTGGCGGCGCACGAGGTGGCCCGGGCCCTTCGGGGCGACCATGGCGACGTCCACGTTGGACGGCGGCTTGATCAGGTCGTAGCGGATGTTGAAGCCGTGCCCGAAGAAGATCGCGTCGCCGTCCTTGAGGTTCGGCGCGATGTCCTGCTCGTAGATGTGGCGCTGCTTCGTGTCCGGCGCCAGGATCATGATCAGGTCGGCTTCGGCCGACGCCTCGGCCGGGGTGAGCACGCGCAGGCCCTGCTCCTCGGCCTTCGCCCGCGACTTGGACCCCTCGGGCAGGCCGATGCGGACGTCGACGCCGGAGTCGCGCAGGCTCAGCGAGTGGGCGTGGCCCTGGCTGCCGTAGCCGATGACAGCGACCTTGCGCCCCTGGATGATCGAGAGGTCGGCGTCGTCGTCGTAGAAGATTTCCACTGCCATGGGGGTTACTGCTTCCTTTCGAGACTTACTTCTTTAACGCGGTGATGTGGCGGTGATGGAACGGGCGCCCCGCCCCACCGCGACCATGCCTGACTGCACCAGCTCGCGGATGCCATAGGGCTCCAGCATCCGCAGCAGGGCACCGATCTTGTCGGACGTCCCCGTGGCTTCGACGGTGAGCGCCTCCGGGGAGACGTCCACCACCTTCGCCCGGAAGAGCTGGACGGTTTCGAGGACCTGGCTGCGCACGGTGTTGTCGGCGCGAACCTTCACGAGCAGCAGTTCGCGCTGCACGGCGGTCGACTGCTCCAGCTCGACGATCTTGATCACGTTGACCAGCTTGTTGAGCTGTTTGGTCACCTGTTCGAGCGGTAGCTCTTCGACGGCGACCACGATCGTCATGCGGGACACCTCGGGGTTCTCCGTGGGCCCGACGGCGAGGGACTCGATGTTGAAACCGCGGCGGGAGAACAGGCCCGAGACGCGCGCGAGCACACCCGGCTTGTTCTCGACCAGGACACTCAGCGTGTGGACGCTCATCTCAGCGCTCACCTTCCCCAGCGGCTTCCGCGGCGGCTTCGGTCGTCTCCACCGAAACCTCGTCGTCGTCGAACAGCGGCCGGATGCCCCGGACCGCCATGATCTCGTCGTTGCCGGTGCCGGCCGCGACCATCGGCCACACCTGGGCATCCTTCCCCACGACGAAGTCGATCACGACGGGGCGGTCGTTGATCTCCATCGCGCGGCGGATGGTGGCGTCGACGTCTTCCTTCGTCTCGCAGCGCAGCCCGGCGCAGCCCAGCGCCTCGGCGAGCAGCACGAAGTCCGGGATGCGGTGCTTGTGCGTGCCGAGGTCGGTGTTGGAGTACCGCTCCGAGTAGAAGAGGTTCTGCCACTGCCGGACCATGCCCAGGTTGCCGTTGTTGATGACGGCGACCTTGATCGGCGCGCCTTCGATGGCGCAGGTGGCCAGCTCCTGGTTGGTCATCTGGAAGCAGCCGTCGCCGTCGATCGCCCACACCTGGGTGCCGGGGACGCCGAACTGCGCGCCCATCGCCGCGGGCACCGCGTACCCCATGGTGCCGAGGCCGCCGGAGTTGATCCAGGTGCGCGGGTTCTCGTACTTGACGAACTGCGCGGCCCACATCTGGTGCTGGCCGACACCGGCGGCGTACACCGCGTCCGGGCCGACGATCTGGCCGATCCGCTCGATGACGTACTGCGGCGACAGCGAACCGTCGTCCGGCCACTCGTAACCGGCCGGGTAGTTCTTGCGCCAGCCGTCGGCCTGGGTCCACCAGTCGGTGAGGTCGGGCTTGCCGCCGTGGTCGAACTCGGTCTGCACGGCCGTGATCAGCTCGCCGATGATCTCCTTGCAGTCGCCCACGATCGGGACGTCCGCCTTGCGGTTCTTGGAGATCTCGGCCGGGTCGATGTCGGCGTGCACGATGGCGGCGTCCGGCGCGAACGACGAGAGCTGCCCGGTGACGCGGTCGTCGAACCGGGCGCCGAGCGCGATCAGCAGGTCGGCGCGCTGCATCGCGGCGACGGCGGCGACCGTGCCGTGCATGCCCGGCATGCCGAGGTGCTGCGGGTGCGAGTCGGGGAACGCGCCGCGCGCCATCAGCGTGGTGACGACGGGGATGCCGGTCAGCTCGGCGAGCTGCTTCAGCTGCTCGTGCGCCTCCGCCTTGATCACGCCGCCGCCGACGTAGAGCACCGGGCGACGCGACTTCGCGACGAGCTTCGCGGCTTCGCGGACCTGCTTGCCGTGCGGGCGCAGCGTCGGGCGGTAACCCGGGAGGCGCAGCTCGGTCGGCCAGGAGAACGAGGTCATCTCCTGCAGCACGTCCTTGGGGATGTCCACCAGGACCGGGCCGGGTCGGCCCGTGGACGCCAGGTGGAACGCCTCGGCGATGGTCCGCGGGATGTCCGCGGGGTCCGTGACGAGGAAGTTGTGCTTGGTGATCGGCATGGTGATGCCGCAGATGTCGGCTTCCTGGAACGCGTCGGTGCCGATCAGCGCCCGGCTCTGCTGGCCGGTGATGGCCACGACCGGGACGGAGTCCATGTTCGCGTCGGCCAGCGGGGTGACCAGGTTCGTCGCGCCGGGGCCGGAGGTGGCCATGCAGACGCCGACCTTGCCCGTGGCCTGCGCGTAGCCGGTGGCCGCGTGGCCCGCGCCCTGCTCGTGGCGGACCAGGATGTGGCGGACCTTCGTGGAGTCCAGCAGCGGGTCGTAGGCGGGCAGGATGGTGCCGCCCGGAATCCCGAAGACCACCTCGGCGCCGACCGCCTCGAGCGAGCGCACGAGCGACTGCGCGCCGGTGACGCGCACCGGGGTTCCCGCCGGTGGCGCCGGCTTCGGACGTGCTCCTGGCGCGCCGGGCGCCGGGCCCGGCTTCGTCGGGTTTGTGGCACTGGTCATCGGTTCTGCCTCGTGGGTCTCGGTGTCACTCGTTCGGGTCGGTTTTTGTGCGGTGGGGCCAGGAATTGCTTCCCTCGGGCAACAAAAAACCCTCGCCGACCGTAAGGTCGCACGAGGGTCGCGCGTCGACGCAGCGGAAAGACTTCCCTAAGCGTCGACGCGCTTGGGAAGTACGAGGCCGGTCAGCGGTGTCACGACGCTGACGCTAGTCCGAAGGTCTCTCAGGTGTCAACTCTGCGGGACGGAGAGTCCGCATCGTGGACATCGGCGCGGCGCGTGTCACGTCCGCACCGACCCGGTTCCCCGTGCTCGCGCGGGGCGGTGCACCATTTCGGCGTGGCCGAAAAAGAGCAGGACACGGGCCGGAAGGCCGTCTTCCGCATCCCCCGCACGTCGTTCATGGCGATCGCGCTCCTGACGATCTGCGTGACGCCGATCGCCCTCGGGGAGATCCCGTACCTGCAGTGGCTCTACGTCTTCCCGATCGCGCTGGCGGTGTTCGTGATCCGCACCCGCACCGTCGCGACGCGCGAAGGCCTGGCGACGCGCACGATGTTCGGCCACCGCGACGTGCCGTGGTCGGCGTTGAAGGGGCTGGCGATCACCAAGCGATCCCGCGTCCAGGCCGTGCTGACGGACGGCACGAAGGTGCCGCTGCCGACCGTGCGGACCCGGCACCTGCCGGTGTTGTCGCTGGTGAGCGAGGGCCTCGTCGCCGACCCGAGCGGGCTGCTCGACAACGAAGACGTCAAGCCGGCCAAGCCCGAGACGTCGCCCAGCGAGTAACCCCCACGGCGGCGCGGCCCCGTGAAGGTCTAAATTGGTAGGACCAGTTTCTGCGGAGCGTCCCGAACCTCCGCCTGGCCCCCATTCGACCTGGGAGTTCGCCGTGCCGCCTCTCCGTTCCCGGACCACCACCCACGGCCGCAACGCGGCGGGCGCGCGCTCGCTCTGGCGCGCCACCGGCATGACCGACAGCGACTTCGGCAAGCCGATCGTGGCGATCGCCAACTCCTACACGCAGTTCGTGCCCGGCCACGTGCATCTCAAGGACCTCGGCGAGATCGTCGCCGGCGCGGTCAAGGAAGCCGGCGGCGTCGCGCGCGAGTTCCACACGATCGCCGTCGACGACGGCATCGCGATGGGCCACTCCGGCATGCTCTACTCGCTGCCCTCGCGCGAGATCATCGCCGACTCGGTCGAGTACATGGTCAACGCGCACCAGGCCGACGCCCTCGTCTGCATCTCCAACTGCGACAAGATCACCCCGGGCATGCTCAACGCCGCGATGCGGCTGAACATCCCGGTCGTGTTCGTCTCCGGCGGGCCGATGGAGGCCGGCAAGGCCGTGGTCGTGGGCGGCGTCGCGCAGGCCCCGACCGACCTGATCACCGCGATCGCCGCGTCGGCCAGCCCCGACGTCGACGAAGACGGTCTGGACATCGTCGAGCGTTCGGCCTGCCCGACCTGCGGTTCGTGCTCCGGCATGTTCACCGCGAACTCGATGAACTGCCTGACCGAGGCCCTGGGCCTGTCGCTGCCGGGCAACGGCTCGACGCTGGCCACGCACGCCGCGCGTCGCGCGCTGTTCGAGGAAGCCGGCCGGACGGTCGTCGAGCTCTGCAAGCGCTGGTACGAGCAGGACGACGACTCGGCCCTGCCGCGGACGATCGCGTCGAAGGCGGCGTTCGAGAACGCGATGGCCCTCGACATGGCGATGGGCGGCTCGACGAACACGGTGCTGCACATCCTCGCCGCCGCCCGCGAGGGCGAGGTCGACTTCACGATCGACGACATCGACGCGATCGGCCGTCGCGTGCCCTGTCTGTCCAAGGTGGCGCCGAACTCCGACTACCACATGGAAGACGTCCACCGCGCGGGCGGAATCCCGGCGATCCTGGGCGAGCTGTACCGCGGCGGCCTGCTCAACACCGACGTCCGCTCGGTGCACTCCCCCGACATCGAGTCCTGGCTTTCCGCCTGGGACATCCGCGCTTCGTCGCCCTCTGATGTTGCCCTGGAGTTGTTCCACGCGGCGCCGGGCGGAGTCCGCACGACCCAGGCGTTCTCGACTTCGAACCGCTGGTCGTCCTTGGACACGGACGCGGCGGGCGGCTGCATCCGCGACGTCGAGCACGCGTACACGAAGGACGGCGGCCTGGCCATCCTGCGCGGCAACCTCGCCGAGAACGGCGCGGTGATCAAGTCCGCGGGCATCGACGAAGAGCTGTGGCACTTCGAAGGCCCGGCGCGGGTGCTGGAGAGCCAGGAGGAGGCCGTGTCGGCGATCCTCAAGAAGGAGATCCAGCCGGGCGAGGTCCTGGTCATCCGCTACGAAGGCCCCGCGGGCGGTCCGGGCATGCAGGAAATGCTGCACCCGACGGCGTTCCTCAAGGGTTCGGGCCTGGGCAAGAAGTGCGCCCTGATCACGGACGGCAGGTTTTCGGGCGGCTCGTCGGGCATCTCGGTGGGCCACATCTCCCCGGAGGCGGCCGCGGGCGGCCTGATCGCGTTGGTCGAAAACGGCGACAAGATCGTCTTGGACGTCCACGAGCGTCGCCTGGAACTCCTGGTGGACGCGGAGATCCTGGCGGAGCGCCGGTCGAAGATGGAGACGGCGGAGAGGCCGTGGCAGCCAAAGGACCGCGAGCGCCCCATCACGGCGGCCCTGCGGGCCTACGCCCGCATGGCAACATCGGCCGACACGGGCGCGGTCCGCGACCCGAACAAGTAAGCCCCTGCTTCAGCCGTCGAAGGCCGTCCCTGCTTCCTGGGGGCGGCCTTCGCGCTTTCCCGGCCACGGTTTCCCCGGCGGACGGCCTTCGCGCGTTTCCCGGCCATAGTTCCCCTGGCGGGTCCACAGCCGGCCCTCCGAGTCAGAAGAAGTTGTCCACAGCCCGCTATCGGGTCAGCACGATGACCACGACCGAGGCCGCGGCGGCGAGCAGCAGGCTCACCAGTCCCAGCGGCAACGGCCGCCGACGCCAAGGTGTGTTCCGCTCCAGCGAAATCGGCCCGGCCCCGGTGAACAGCAGGCTCAACGCACCGAGACCGAGCACCAGCTCGAACTCGAAGCCCTGACCCTGCCCCTCGAAGAACCCGCCGTGGAACTTCGCGTAGACAGCGTTCGCCGCCACCCCCAGCAGCCCCGCCGCGGCCAGCGGCGTGAACAACCCGACGACCACGAGCGCTCCGCCCGCGAGCTCCGTGATGCCGGTGATCCACGACAGCAGCGTCGTCTGCTTGTGGTAGCCGAACGTCTCCAGCATCCGCGCGAACCCGCCGACGCCCGGCCCGCCGAACAGGCCGAACAGGTGCTGCAGGCCGTGCGCCCCCATGGTCACGCCGATCGCCAGCCGCAGGATCAGCAGGCCGAGCCCGAGCCCGCCCTGGCGGGGACCGTCGTCGGCCGGTCCGTCGTCCTCGACACCCGACAGGACGCTGGTGGGCTGCTGCGAGTAGTCGTCTGCACTGGTCACGCGCGAAGGGTAGGGGATCCGCGCGGGCCTGGCGAGGCAGCGCGCCGCGCTCAGTACTCCCCGTGCACCAGGTTGTCCGGCAGTTCACCCCCGGCGTAGCGCGCGATCTCGGCCGCGGCGACGGCGTACGACCGCCCGCGCACGCCGCGCACGGCGCCGCCGATGTGCGGAGTCAGCAGCAGCCCCGGCACGGTCCACAGCGGGTGCCCGGCCGGCGGTGGCTCCGGATCGGTGACGTCGAGGGCGGCCCGCAACCGGCCCGTGGTCAGCTCGGCGACCAAGGCGCCGGTGTCCACGACACTCCCGCGCGCGACGTTGACCAGCACCGCGCCGTCCCGCATCTCGGCGAGGAAGTCCGCGTCGACCATCCCGCGGGTGCGCGAGGTCAGCGGCACCATCAGCACGACGGCGTCGTGCAGGCCGAGCAGCCCGGGCAGCTCCTGCACGCCGTGCACGCCGTCCCGGGCGGTCAGCCCGACCATGGTGCAACGCGCGTCGAACGGCTCGAGCCGCCGCCGCAGGTGCTGCCCGAGGTCGCCGGCCCCGATCACGAGGACGCGCTTGCCCTGCAGCGTGTCGGCGGTCTGCCGCGCCCAGCGGCCCTCGCGGCGCGCGTCGGCGAAGACGTCGAGTTTGCGATAAATCGACAACAGCGCGGCGACGACCCACTCGGCGGTACTGCCGCCGTGCGCGCCGCGGCAGGTGGACAGCAGGACGCCGTCCGGCACGTTGCCGACCCAGTCCTCGGCGCCGGCGGACAGCAGCTGGATCAGCTTCAGGTTCGGCAGCACGCGCCACAGCTCGTCGCCGGCGCGGTGCTTGCCGGGGATGAGCACCTCCGCCTTCGCGGCCTCGGGTGGCACCGGCTCGCCCCACTGGTAGCGCACCGGGAGCACCCGCGGCACCTCGGCCAGCACGGACAGCCCTTCGTCGTCGGGCACCAGCACGGTCAACGTCATGATCGCCACGGTAATCGAGGAGTACTCACCCATGGTTCACGCACCGGCCCCTAGGCTGGGCGATCATGCGAACCCGGTACCGGTCGGCCCTGCTGGCGATCCTCGCCTGCGGCGCCCTGCTGCCCGCCGGTTGTGCGCGGTTCGACGACACCGCGGCGGGCCAGACGTTCAGCCCAGCGCCGGTCGCGAGCCCCGAATCACCCCCCGAGGTGCAGGGTCCGGGCTCGGACTCCGGTGGCGACGGCAAGCAGGCCCGCCCCGGTCAGCCGGCCACGACGATCCCGCCACCGCAGGGTTGCAAGGATTTCGACCAGACGGTGATCGCGACCTGCCTGGACACGGTGGCCGCGGTCGCCGGCCTGCCGGGCGACGGCTCCACGCCGAGCGCGCTCGCGGGCGAGCGCAAGAGCGGCCGCGTCCTGCTGGCCACGGCCGGCAAGGACGCCACGGAGTTCGCGAAGCTCGACGTCCAAGCGGCCGGCGACGGCGGCCTGACCGGCCTCGCGCTGTCGCCGTCGTACGTCGAGGACCAGCTCGTGTTCGCTTACGTGACGACGGCGACGGACAACCGCGTCGTCCGCTTCGCGAAGGGCCAGACGCCGAAGCCGGTGCTCACGGGCATCCCCAAGGGCGCGACCGGCAACCGCGGCTCGCTCGGCACGGACAACCGCGGCGCGCTCCTGGTCGCGACGGGCGACGCGGGCAACCCGAACGCGGCGGCCGACCCGGCGTCGCTGGCGGGCAAGGTGCTGCGGATCGACACGTCCGGCAAGGCCGCGGCGGGCAACCCGAAGGGCGCCATCGCGGTGGCGGCGGGCCTCCACGCCCCGGGCGGCCTCTGCGCCTCGGCCGACGGTGGCCGCGTCTGGGTCACCGACCGGCTGGCCGACAAGGACGCGCTGTACCGGGTGCAGACCGGCCAGCCGCTCACGACCCCGGCGTGGACGTGGCCGGACAAGCCGGGCGTGGCGGGGTGCGCGGATTTCGTCGACGCCAACGGCTCGGTCTCGGTGGGCACATCCCTGGCCGGAAACCTGCAGAACCTCCCGGTGACGGCGGAGGGCGCGGTCAGCGGCAAGCCGACGATCAGCCTCGACGGCAAGACGGGCAAACCCCCGGTCACGTACGGCCGCCTCGCGGGGATCAGCATGATCAACCCCCAGCTGGCGGTGGCGGGAACGGTCAACAAGGACGGCGGCACCCCAGTCTCGAGCGACGACCGAGTCGTCCTGATCACACCAGCCACCTCCGGCGGCGGCAACGGCAAGGACTGACGGCCCGCCCTTTGCTCAGCGCTGGTGCCGCCGTCGTAGTCGCGCCCGAGACAACGTCACCTGACCAGTCGCCCGGCAACCCGTCGGCTCCGGTTCAGCGGCGTCGTCGCTCAACCGACCACACCACCGGCACCGGCGCGCTCGCCAGCCGCCCAACGTCTGGTCAGGTTCAGCCGCGTCGTCGTCTGACCGACCACGTCACCACCTGCGCCGACCCGTCTCAGCCTGCCGTCGTCAGGTCCGGTTCAGCCCGGTCGTCACCTGACCGACCACGCCACCACCCGCGCCCGCTCGCGTCAGCCGACTGCCGTCAAGTCCAGCTCAGCCGCCTCGTCGCCCAACGGACCACCACCAGTAGCCGAGCAACTGTCGGCAGCTCGGCGACCACACAAGCCAGCGGCTCCCGTTCAGGTGAGCGGCTTCAGCTCGACCCGTCGTCCCTCCGCGGACGACGTCAGCCCCGCCTCCGCGAGCTGCAGGCCCCTGGCGGCCGAGAAGAAGTCGTAGCGGTGTTGCCGTCCGGCGACCACGTCGCGGACGAACTCCTCCCACTGCGCCTTGAACCCGTTGTCGAACTCCGCGTTGTCCGGTACCTCGGCCCACTGGTCCCGGAACGCCTCGGTCGCCGGCAGGTCCGGGTTCCACACCGGCTTCGGCGTGGCCGACCGGTGCTGCACGCGGCACCGCCTCAGCCCGGCCACCGCGCTGCCCTCGGTGCCGTCGACCTGGAACTCGACCAGCTCGTCGCGGAAGACGCGCACCGACCACGACGAGTTGATCTGCGCGATCGCCCCCGATTCCAGCTCGAAGATGCCGTACGCGGCGTCGTCCGCCGTCGCCGCGTACGCCTCGCCCTGCTCGTCCCAGCGACGCGGGATGTGCGTTGTCGCTTTCGCGGTCACGGCCGAAACCCGGCCGAACAGGTTCTCCAGCACGTAGTTCCAGTGGCAGAACATGTCGAGCACGATCCCGCCGCCCTCCTCCGCGCGGTAGTTCCAGCTCGGCCTCTGCGCATCCTGCCAGTCGCCCTCGAACACCCAGTAGCCGAATTCGCCGCGAACGGACAAGATGCGCCCGAAGAAGCCGCCATCCACCAGTCGCCGCAGCTTTCGCAGCCCGGGCAGGAACAGTTTGTCGTGCACGACGCCGTGACAGATCCCGGCGTCCCGAGCCAGACCCGCCAGCTCCAGCGCCCCAGCCAGGGTCTCGGCCAACGGCTTCTCGGCGTAGACGTGCTTGCCCGCGGCGATCGCCGCGCGCACCGCCGGCTCACGCGCCGACGTCAGCTGCGCGTCGAAGTAGATCTGCACGTCCTCCAGCGCGGTGTCGACGTCGGTGGTCCACGACGTCAGGCCGTGCCGGTCGGCGAGTTCCTTGACCTTGCCGGCGTTGCGCCCGGCGAGGATCGGCTCGAGCTGTGCGCGGGTGCCGTCCGGCAGCGCCACCCCGCCCTGTTCGCGGATCGCCAGCACCGACCGCAGCAGGTGCTGCCGGTACCCCATCCGGCCGGTGACCCCGTTGAGCAGCACTCCGATGGTCTGGTTCATCAACTACCGGCCTTCCACGTCGATTCGTTCGCCGCCGTACGGCGCGGTCACACCGGGGATGTCGTATTCGGCGCGCCGGCCGCACATGCCGTAGCCGTCGGGGTTCGACGGCGTCGCGACCCGCACCCCCGATTGCTCGAGGTGACTCCCGTCGCCATCAGCGAGCGCCTTGAGGTGCGCGCCGGTCAGTTCGGCGGCCTTGAGCGCCCCGGCTCGCCACTGCGGCACCCACTCCCCGACCTTCGGCGCGACGAGCGCGACGGCCGCCCGGTGGAACGCCCGCAGCGGCTCCGGGTCGCCGTCGAGCAGCGCCTCACGCAGCGGCAGGTAGCCGCGAATCGCCAGGTCACGGCGTCGTCGAGCGGCGTCGTCGGTCTTCGGCAACGCCGCGGCCTCGGCGTAGGCGGCGTGGTCGGCGAGCACCGCGGGCGGGAAAGTGAACACGGCGTCGCCGGCCTCGGGCAGGCCGCTGTTCTGCATGAGCACGGTGACGCGCAGGTCGCCGCCCTGCACCATCCGGTGCACGGTGCCCGGCGCGAACCACGCGATGACCCCGGCCGACAACGGCGTCTCGACGTAGCCGTCGACGCTCAGCGTCTGCACGGCGCCGCGCCCACCCGTGACGACGTACGCCTCGGTGCAGGCGAGGTGCAGGTGCGGGCTGCCACCGCAAACGCCGTCTTCGGCCGCCCAGTCGTAAGCCCGCAGGTGGGAGACGCCGATGCCACCCGGAAGGGGGAATTCGTCCACGCCTGCCTCTCAGAACCCGTGCGTGCCGAGGTAGCCGGTGATGCGGTCGCGATCCCAGGCACCATCGGCGACGACGATCCGGTAGCGATAGGCGAAGCTCTCCCCCGGGGGCAGGACGAATTCCTCGAAGAACGCCCACGAGATCGCCACGGTCGGCGTGTCCCGCGAACGGACGAACCAGTGCGACTCGTGGATCGCGCTGTCGTTCTCCGGGGCGTGCGCGAACACGAGCGTCGAATGCGCGTCGACGTCGTCGTGTTCGCCGACGAAGGCCAGCCAGGGCGCCTGCCTGCCCATCATCTCCTCGCCGCCCAGCTCGCCGGGCCCGAGGATGCGCCCCCCGCTGAACTCGCGCGGCCCACGCCAGTGCAGCCCGGTGTACCCGGCCATCTCGCGGCCGGCGGTGGTCGGGCTGCCGAACGCGAGTGGCGTGTCGCGGATGTTGGTCAGCTCGATCGCCCAGTCGATGGCCCAGGCGCCTTCGTCCGGCTCGACCGAGTGGACGACGATGTCGCGCCGCTCCCGAGCCCATTCCTCACCGCTGTTGGCGACCCAGGTGAGCTGCTCGGTGAAGGTCAGCCGGTCACCGCCGACGGTGAAATTGTCGAACTCGTCGTGCCGCATCGAACCGACACGATCGGGCAGGTCCTGGTACCAATCGCCCGGGACGTAGGTGTGGCCGCCCCAGAAGTTCTGGCCGGACAGGTGGCTCGATGTCATCTGCAGGCCCTTGTGCCAGCGGTGGTCGGCCGGGCGGTAACCGCTGACGCGCCGTCCGCCGAGGGTGCGCAGCGGATGGGTGTAGGGCTTGCGGGACTCGTAGGCCACCGGGTCGGGTTTGTACACATAGGACATCAACTGGACCCCGCCGGCTTCGACGGCGACGTGGTCACCGTGCCGGTGGGTGACGGTGATCGCCGCGCTCACATCCGCACTCCTTCCTGCTCCACGCCCTGACCGGCGCCGGCCATCGACCGGTAGAAGTCGTCACCCGGCCCGATCTCGCCCCGGCGCACCCCGCCACCGGTGAAGGCCGACTTGTAGAGCGCCGCGACGAGTTCCAGCACCCGCCGCCCATCCACCCCACTGCACGGCGGCCGCCGCCCGGCCCGGAACGCGGCCAGGACCGGCGCGAACGCGGCGGTGTGCGAGCTGGCGACGTCGTCAGGCGGGGCGGCCCAGCGCGTCGTCCGATCGGCGACCACGTGCGGTGCCGGGGTGTAGCGCCAGTCCTTGCCGCTGTAGCCGTAGAGGTGGGTGAGCTCGACAGTCGCGTTTTCGCAGTCGATCCGGATCCGGCTCACTTCGTCCGGCGACAGCACGCTGTTGACCACGGTCGCCAGCGCACCCGACTCGAACCGGACGAGCGCCGTGGAGACGTCCTCGGTCTCGACGTCGTGCACGAGCCGCGCGGTCATCGCCCGCACCTCGGCCCAGTCGCCGAGCAGGTGAAGCAGCAGATCCATCTGGTGGATCCCGTGGCCCATGGCCGGACCGCCACCCTCGCTCGCCCACCTCCCCCGCCACGGCACGGCGTAGTAGCCGGCGTCGCGGTACCAGGTCGTCTGGCAATGCGCGACGAGCGGACGGCCGAGTTCCCCGTCCGCGAGCAGCGTCCGGAAGTGCCCGGCTGCAGAGCCGAACCGGTGCTGGAAGACGAAAGCGGCGTAGGGCCCACCGTCCCGTTCGACGGAGGCGATCTCGTCGTACTCGGCGAGCGAGCGGCACGGCGGCTTCTCACACCAGGCCCAGGCGCCGCTCTCGAGAACCTTCTTGGCCTGCTCGACGTGCAGTCCGGGCGGAGTGCAGATCGAGACGAGGTCGGGTTCCTGCTCGGCCAACAGGGTGTCGAGGTCCAGATACGGGTTGGCGCTCACAGCCTCGGCGCAGAACGCGGCGGCACGCGCTTCGTCGACGTCCGCAACGGCCACCACCTCGACGTCATCACGATGGGCTTCGTACGCGGCCCAGTGACTTTTCGCGATCCCGCCGGCCCCGACGACGGCGACTCGTAAGCGCTTTCCGGTACGCAAGCTCGGACCTCCTCCCCTCCGCGTCGATGCCCGGCAACCGGCCTCCACGTCCCGACGTCCCCGGAGTGCGGCCTTCTCGACCGTCGCAGAAAGCGCTTTCTCACGCAACAGGCCGTCCCACTGTCAACGTTGTCAGCGCCTGGTGCGCAACCAGAACGGACGAGGACGCACCGACTCAGACTGGTCGGCCGCCGCACTGTGGGGCCCGGCAACAGCGTCACGAATCAGAGTTAGCGGGCAGACTTTGCCGCCACACACGGGTCCAGTAGGTCACCGAAACTGGCCACGACAGCCGACCTCAGGCGGATCAGCGAATGGTGTCGCCAGAGATCGACGGCGGGAGCGATCCGCGGACCTCGTCACCGCAAACCGACGTCAAGCGGATCCCAGTCCTTGCCACCGCAGGCCGCCATCAGAAAGAAGTGCAGGCTTCGCCACCGCACGCCGAGAGGGTCAGACGGTCCACAGACCCGTGCGCCCTCTTGCGGATCAGCGGCTCTTGCCCCGCAGGCTGCGTTTCCGCGGCTGCCGGCTTTCGGCGCGCATCGCCCGCACGTCCAGGAAAGCGACCACCCCGGACGCCAGCGCGGCGAACATCCCCAGGAACCGGCCGAAACCCGGGCCGATGGCGATGCCGGCCGCCTCGAAGATGCCCCGCTGGTCGGCGTCGAACTCCCAGTCGAGCGTGAGCCAGCCGATCGCCATCAGCAGCACCGACGCCGCGGCGACGACCAGCCACAGGTGCGGCAGGCCGCTGACCCGCACGTTCCGGACTCGTCCGAAAACGACCACGACTAGCCCGGCCAGCAGCAACGGCAGCGGCGGGCACCAGGCGAAGAAGCTCGAGTCCCACGCGTCGCGCACGACCTGGTCGTGCGGCAGCTGCGAGAGGATGTCCTCGATGTCCGGCTTGTTGGTGCTGAGCGTGGTCCACGGGAGGAACGCCGAACCCAGCGCGAGCAGCCCGGCCGCCAGGCCGAGCCACTCGCGCCAGGTGACGCTCTTGACGGAAAACGGCTGTGTCATGAAAGCGGTCAGGAACCGACGCGCTCGATGATCAGCTCGCGGACCCGCTTGGCGTCGGCCTGTCCCTTGGTCGCCTTCATGACCGCGCCGACGATCGCGCCCGCCGCGGCCACCTTGCCGCCGCGGATCTTCTCCGCGACGTCCGGCTGCGACGCCAGGGCCTCGTCGATCGCCGCGAGCAGCGCCGAGTCGTCCGAGACGACCTTCAGCCCGCGCTTCTCGACGACCTCGCGCGGCGAACCCTCGCCGGCGAGCACGCCCTGGACGACTTCCTTGGCCAGCTTGTTCGTCAGCTCGCCGGACGTCACCAGCCCGATGACCTCGGCCACCTGCGCCGGGCTGATGGCCAGGTCGGCCAGCTCCACCTCGCGGGCGTTGGCCTCCTGGGCGAGGGTGTTGACCCACCAGCCGCGCGCCTCGTCCGGCTTCGCGCCGGCTTCGACCGTGGCCGCCACGAGGTCCACGGCGCCGACGTTCAGCAGGTCACGCAGGGCTTCGTCGGAAAGCGACCACTCCTGCTGGATCCGCTTCCGACGCTCGGCCGGCATCTCCGGCAGCGTGCCGCGCAGTTCCTCGACCCATTCGCGCGAAGGCGCGATCGGAACCAGGTCGGGCTCCGGGAAGTACCGGTAGTCCTCGGCGGTCTCCTTGGTGCGGCCGGGCGACGTCGAGCCGTCGGCCTCCTGGAAGTGCCGCGTCTCCTGCTTGATCGTGCCGCCGTCGGCGAGGATCGCCGCCTGCCGCGTCATCTCGTAGCGCACCGCGCGCTCGACGCTGCGCAGCGAGTTGACGTTCTTCGTCTCGGTGCGGGTGCCGAACTCGGTCGCGTCCTTCGCCATGAGCGAGATGTTCGCGTCACAGCGCAGCGAGCCCTGGTCCATCCGGACGTCGGACACGTCGAGCGCGCGCAGCAGGTCACGCAGCGCGGACACGTACGCCCGAGCGACCTCGGGAGCCCGCTCGCCGGTGCCCTCGATCGTCTTGGTGACGATCTCGATCAGCGGCACGCCGGCACGGTTGTAGTCGAGCAGCGAGTGCTCGGCGCCGTGGATCCGGCCGGTGGCGCCACCGACGTGCAGCGACTTGCCGGTGTCCTCCTCCATGTGCGCGCGCTCGATCTCGACGCGCACGACCTCGCCGTCGTCGAGCGTGACGTCGAGGTAGCCGTTGAAGGCGATCGGCTCGTCGTACTGCGACGTCTGGAAGTTCTTCGGCATGTCCGGGTAGAAGTAGTTCTTCCGGGCGAACCGGCACCACTCGGCGATCTCGCAGTTCAGCGCGAGACCTATCCGGATCGCGCCTTCGACGGCCTTGCCGTTCACCACCGGCAGCGCGCCCGGCATGCCGAGGCAGGTCGGGCACACCTTCGTGTTCGGCTCGCCGCCGAACTCGTTGGCGCAGCCGCAGAACATCTTCGTGTTCGTGTTCAGCTCGACGTGCACTTCGAGCCCGAGCACCGGGTTGAAGCGTTCGATGACGTCGGCGTAGTCCATCAACTCGGCCACGGCAGTCACTTCGTTCCTCCCAGCTCCGGGACCTTGTGGACCAGCGAACCGCCGGCGGCGGCGTCGCGGGCGGCCTCGTAGGCGGCGCCGACCCGGTAGAGCCGGTCGTCGGCGAGCGCCGGGGCCATGATCTGCAGGCCGACGGGCAGGCCGTCCTCGTCGGACAGGCCGCTCGGCACGCTCATCGCGGCGTTGCCGGCCAGGTTCGACGGGATGGTGCACAGGTCGGCGAGGTACATCGCCATCGGGTCGTCGACGCGCTCACCGATCTTGAACGCCGTGGTCGGCGTGGTCGGCGAAACGAGGACGTCGACCTTCTCGAAGGCCGAGGCGAAGTCACGCGTGATCAGCGTGCGCACCTTCTGCGCCGAGCCGTAGTAAGCGTCGTAGTAGCCAGACGACAACGCGTACGTGCCCAGCATGATCCGCCGCTTGACCTCGGCACCGAAGCCCTTTTCACGCGTCAGCGACATGACCTCTTCGGCGCTGTGCGTGCCGTCGTCGGCGACGCGCAGGCCGTAGCGCATGGCGTCGAACCGGGCGAGGTTCGACGAGCACTCACTCGGCGCGATCAGGTAGTACGCCGGCAGCGCGTAGGTGAAGTTCGGGCAGGACACCTCGACGACCTCGGCGCCGAGCGCGCGCAGCTGCTCGACCGCGGCCTCGAAGGACCGCAGCACGCCCGGCTGGTAGCCGTCGCCGCCGAACTCCTTCACCACGCCGACGCGGACGCCGGACAGGTCGCCGTTCGCGCCCTGGCGGGCCGCGGCGACGACCGGCGGGACCGGCGCGTCGATGGACGTCGAGTCCATCGGGTCGTAGCCGGCGATGACCTCGTGCAGCAGCGCGGCGTCGAGCACCGTGCGGGCGCACGGCCCGGCCTGGTCGAGCGACGACGAGAAAGCGACGAGGCCGTAGCGCGACACGCCACCGTAGGTCGGCTTGACGCCGACAGTGCCGGTGACCGAGCCGGGCTGCCTGATCGAGCCACCGGTGTCGGTGCCGATCGCCAGCGCGGCTTCGAAGGCCGCGATCGACGCCGACGAACCACCACCGGAACCACCCGGGATGCGGGCGTGGTCCCACGGGTTGTGCGTCGGGCCGTACGCCGAGTTCTCGGTCGACGACCCCATGGCGAACTCGTCCATGTTGGTCTTGCCGAGGATGACGACGCCGGCTTCGCGCAGCTTGCGCGTCACCGTCGCGTCGTACGGCGGGATCCAGCCCTCGAGGGTCTTCGACCCGCACGTCGTCGGGATGCCTTCGGTGGTGAGGACGTCCTTCAGCGCGAGCGGCACGCCGGCCAGCGGCGACACGGGCGCCTGGCCGCCGGCGATGCCCTCGTCGACGGCCTTGGCCGCGGCCAGCGCGCCCTCGGTGTCGACGTGCAGGAACGCGTGGACGTGGTCGTCCACCTCGGCGATCCGGTCCAGGTGGGCCTGCGTGACCTCGACCGCGGACACCTCGCGCGTGTGGATCTTCTCCGCCAGTTCCGCGGCGGTCAGCTTGATCAGCTCGGTCACTGCTCTTCCCCCAGAATCCGCGGCACCCGGAACCGGCCCTCTTCGGCGGCCGGCGCACCGGCCAGGGCCTGCTGCTGGGTGAGCCCGGGACGGACGACGTCCTGCCGGAAGACGTTCGTCAGCGGCACGGCGTGCGAAGTGGGCGGCACGTCTTCGGCGGCGACCTCGCTCACCTTGGCCACCGAGTCCAGGATCTGGTCGAGCTGGCCGGCGAAGACGTCGATCTCGTCGTCGGTCACGGCCAGCCTGGCCAGCTTCGCGAGGTGCGCAACCTCGTCTCGGGAAATGTTGGGCACGCGGGTGACTCCCGGGTTGTGCTGTGCGGGTTGTCTCGGAAGCTGCAAGTCTATGGTGGCGGCGTGGGCGGACTCGACTGGGTTACGCCCGGCGCAAGCCGAGTGCCGTCCGGCGACACCGAAGTCCCGCCCGGCGGACAGTGGGTCCCGCGAGCCGGGTGGGTCTGTCACAATCGGCGACCGGCATCGAGCGTCCCACGGCAAGGCTGGGACGCCAGAGGTGAGAGGGGCGCGTGGTGTCGTTCCTGATCCGGGTCCTCCTTCCGGACAGCCCGGGGACCCTCGGCGCGGTCGCCACGGCCCTCGGCACGGTAGGCGCGGACATACTCAGCGTGGACGTCGTCGAACGCGGCACGGGCGTGGCCGTGGACGACTTGGTCGTCGAGCTCCCGTCGGGCCGCCTGCCCGACGCGCTGATCACGGCGGCGGAGAGTGTCGAAGGCGTCGAAGTTGACGCGGTCCGCCCGTACGCGGGCGTGCTCGACACCCACCGCGAGCTCGAGCTCGTCGAAGAGATAGCCGCGCGGCCGAAGACCGGTCTCGACATCCTGGCCGAGGGCGTGCCCCGCATCGTGCGCGCGGGCTGGGCGATGATCGTCGAGTACTCCGAGACCGGCGCCGTCCGGCTGGCGTCGTCGAGTGCCGCGCCGGAAACTCCCATCACGGACCTGCCCTGGCTGCCGCTCGAGCGCGCGACGGTGCTCGACAGCGAGGAGGCCTGGATCCCGGAGACGTGGAAGGAGCTGGGCACCGAGCTGGCCGCGACCCCACTGGGCAAGCCGGGCAAGGCGCTGCTGGTGGCCCGCCCCGGCGGACCGAACTTCCGCGCCGCCGAAGTCGCCCGGCTCGCTCACCTGGCGGGGATCGTCGCGGTCGTCCTCGACGGCTGACGCGAGGTAGACCGCGTCGCCCGAATCCGGCAACGCCATCCCGACCACCCGGCCGGGTGGTCGGGTGGTCGGGTGCGGCCGTCGACGGGCTGTTCGCCCGTTCGACCGGCTCTCGATGACGCTCCGGCTCAGATCGTCGCGGCGGTCGAGTCCGGAGCGGGCCACGCAATTGCCGAAAAGGGGCGACGTCTCTTCTCAAGACGTCGCCCCTTCGACAACAAACCCTCGTCGCCCTCGCCCGGTCAGACGTCGATCTGGTACGCGACCAGCGAGATGTGCGGGAACGGCCGCCAGTCGCGTTCGGGCAGCCGCGTGAACCCGAGGCGTTCGTAGAGCCGGTGCGCGCTGCGCATCCCGTCAAGACTGCTCAACACCACCCGGCGAAGCCCCAACGTCCGAGCGCGATCGAGCACGGCCCTTGTCAGCGCCTCCCCGACTCTACGGCCACGCGCCGACGGCGCCACCGCGAGCATCCGGAACTCCAGCTCACCCGGACGTGAAATCTCCGCGTACGCCGAACCCGGCCGCACGATCGTCACGCAGCCGAGCACGTCCCCCGCCTCGCCGACGGCGACGAGCACCTCGGCCAGCTCGACCCGGCGCGCGACGTCACGCAGCACCGCGTCGTACCCGACGTCTCCGGCCAGATGACCGTCGACGTCGTAGGCCTGGACCGTGACCTCGCCCGCCGCCGCGTACTCCTCCGGCCGCGGTGGCCGGATTTCGACATCACCCATCCGTCTCCCCGGACTCGTCTTCGGTGGTTTCGTCGCCGGCCGGCAGCGCCACCTCCCGCGCCGCCTCGGGCCCCTGCTCCAGCAGGACGCGGAAGCCGGCCTCGTCGAGCACCGGCACCTTCAGCTGGACCGCCTTGTCGTACTTCGAACCAGGCGAGTCCCCGACGACGACGAACGCCGTTTTCTTCGACACCGACCCGGCCGCCTTGCCACCGCGGGCCATGAGGACCTCCTTGGCCTCGTCACGGGAGAACCCGTCGAGCGAGCCCGTCACCACGATCGACAAGCCTTCGAGGTTGCGTGGGATCGACTCGTCGCGCTCCTCTTCCATCCGCACGCCGGAACGTCGCCACTTTTCGACGATCTCGCGGTGCCAGCCGACTTCGAACCACTCCTGGGTCGCGCGCGCGATGGTCGGGCCGACGCCGTCGACGTCCGCGAGCTCCTCCTCGGTGGCTTCTTCGATCCGCTCGACCGAGCCGAACTCGCGAGCCAGCGCCTGAGCGGCCGTCGGACCGACGTGCCGGATCGACAGCGCGACGAGCACCTTCCACAGCGGCCGGTCCTTCGCCGCGTCGAGATTCATGAGCAGCTTTCGCGCGTTCGCGGACAACTCGCCGGCCTTGGTGCGGAACAGCTCGACCTCGGACAGGCTGTCCTCGTCCAGGTCGAAGATGTCACCCTCGTCGGCGACCACCCGCGCGTCCAGCAGCGCGACCGCCGCCTCGTAACCGAGAACCTCGATGTCGAAACCACCGCGGCCGGCCAGGTGGAAGAGCCGCTCCCGCAGCTGCGCGGGGCAGAACCGGGTGTTCGGGCAGCGGATGTCCTTGTCGCCTTCCTTCTGGTAGGCGAGCTCGGTGCCGCATTCCGGGCAATGGGTGGGCATGACGAACTCGCGCTCGTCGCCCGTGCGCGCGTCCACCACCGGTCCGAGGACCTCGGGGATGACGTCGCCGGCCTTGCGGATGACGATCCGGTCGCCGATCAGCACCCCCTTGCGCTTGACCTCTTCCCCGTTGTGGAGGGTGGCGCGCGCGACCGTCGACCCCGCGACCGTGACCGGCTCGGTGACCGCGAACGGCGTCACCCGCCCGGTGCGGCCGACGCCGACCTGGATGTCCAGCAACGTGGTGATCGCCTCTTCGGGCGGGTACTTGTACGCGATCGCCCACCGCGGCGCGCGCGACGTCGTGCCCAGCCGCCGCTGCAGCGACACCTGGTCGACCTTGATGACGACGCCGTCGATCTCGTGCTCGGCGTCGTGGCGGTGCTCGCCCCAGTAGGCGATGTGCTCGGTGAGCTCCTCGGCCGCCGTCAGGACCTTGCTGTGCGGCGACACCGGCAAGCCCCACGCGGCCAGCGCGTCGTACGCCTCGGACTGGCGCTGCGGCTCGAACCCCTGGCGTTTGCCGAGCCCGTGGCAGATCAGCCGCAGCCGGCGTTCCTTCGTGATCTTGGGGTCTTTCTGCCGCAGCGACCCGGCCGCGGTGTTGCGCGGGTTCGCGTACGGCGGCTTGCCGGCTTCGACCATCTTCGCGTTCAGCTCGAGGAAGTCTTCGACGCGGAAGAAAACCTCGCCGCGGACCTCGACCAGAGCGGGCACCGGGAACTGGTCGGTGCCCGTGAGCGTCTCGGGCACCTGCTCGAGCGTGCGCATGTTCAGCGTCACGTCTTCGCCGGTGCGGCCGTCACCCCGGGTGAGCGCCCGGGTGAGGTGGCCGTTTTCGTACAACAGGTTGATCGCCAGGCCGTCGATCTTCAGCTCGGCGAGGAACTCGGTCCGGCCGACCTCCTTCTCGACGCGCTCGACCCAGGCCAGCAACTCGTCCCGGTCGAACACGTTGTCCAGGCTGAGCATGCGCTCGAGGTGGTCGTACGCGGTGAACTCGGTCGAGAACGTGCCCCCGACCCGCTGGGTCGGCGATTCGGGGGTGACCAGCGCGGGGTGTGCGTCTTCGATCGCCTGCAGCTCGCCGAGCAGCTCGTCGAACTGCCCGTCGGAGACGATCGGCGAGTCCAGGACGTAGTAGCGGAACTGGTGGTTGCGCAGTTCCTCCGCGAGCGCGCTGTGGCGCTCACGCACGTCGGCCGGGACGTCGGTGACGTCCTCGGCGGCCTCCGGGGCATCCACCGCCGCGATCTGGTCCTGGGGAAGGTCTGTGCTGCTCACGGGTGGTAACCCTAGTCGGCGGCACCGACATTTTCGGGCGTCCCGCCGCCGAGCCCGCGAACCAGTTCACGGAACTCCAAAAGGGTGATCGCGCCCACCGGCTCGGTCTCCGCGGTCTCGACACGCCGTAGTCGTTCGGCGGCCAGACGTTCACCCAATGTGGCGTCGAGGGGCAGGAACGTCATGGTCAGCCGCGCGGCCTCGTCGAGGTCCCGGAACCCGGGGTGGAAGACGGCGACGTCGACGACGTCCTCGTCCACCTGCGCGACGACCCGGACATCGGCCAGCGAGATCCGGTGCTCGCCGAGGTTGACGGTGACCTCGGTCGGATCGGGCACCGGCGGGACCGAGTCGTGGTACTCCCAGATGGCGTCGTCCGGCGGCGCGGCTGCCCGCCACGCGTCGGTGAACGGCCGCACTTCGGGGTCCTCCTGGCCGGTCACGACCAGGGCGTAGATCGACCGGCGACCACGTTCGAGCGAGAAGTGCAGCCGGGGGTGCAAGGCCTCGACCAGCTGGCAGAGCTCGTGTTCGACCCGGTGCGGCTCGCCCTCGCCGAGCGACGCGCTGACCATCGGGAGCAGGTCGTACCAGCCTTGCCAGAACGTCTCCGCGGCGACGGCCGGGTCCGCCGGCACGTGCTGCTCCGGCCACGCGGTGCGCGGGTCGGGCGGATCGGCGGCGGAGCTCTTGCGGCGGAACAAGCGCATGGCTATCGGTGGTCCTCGTTCGGTCGGCTTCCCCGCCACGCTACTTGGCGTGCCACGCCGATGTCGGCGAGTTGCCGGATTCCGTCACCAACGTTCCGGCGGCTCCACGAAGGCCTTGCCCAGCTCGCGGGACAACTCGAGAGCCCGGCGCATCCAGTCCGGCGTCGCGCCGGCAAGACCGCAGGCGGGGGTCGGCACGGCGCGTTCGGCCAGGACGCTTTCGTTGAACCCGAGCCGGCTCGCCAGCCGGAACGGCGCTTCACCGACGTCCTTCAGGCTCAGCGGAGCGGCGGGTTCGGTGGTCGGGATCGCGCCCATGAACAGCGTCGCCCCGCCGTCCCACACTTCGCCGATCTCGTCGAGGAACGCGGCGGACACGCCGTCGAGCACCCGGAGGTCGAACGCCAAGCCGTCCGCGCCGGCCTCACGCAGCAGACCGAGCGGCGGTTCCGCGGCGCAGCAGTGCACGATCACCGGCTGGCCGGTGATCGTGCGCGCGCCTTCGATGACGGTGGCGAGCAGGTCACGGGCCTCGGGTCCCGGCACCGCCGCGACGTTCCCGTAGCCGGACGGCGTCGACAGCCCGCCGGCCAGCACCATGGGCAGCGACGGCTCGTCGAACTGGACGACCACGGGAGCGCCGATCCTGGACCGGACCTCCGCGACGTGCTCCGCGAGGCCGTCGAGCAGGGACGACGTGAAGTCCCGCAGGGCACCGCGGTCCGTGAGCACGCGGTGGCCGCGGGGCAGTTCGATTCCGGCGCCGAGCGTCCACGGCCCGGCGAGCTGGACCTTGAAGGCAGGCGGCGTGACCCCGGCTTTCTCCTTGGCCTCTTGCAGCGCGTCCAGATCCCAGCGAAGCAGGTCGACGGCCCGCCGGTGTTCGTGCCCCGGCCGGGCAGTGACGCGGTAGCCGCTCGGCACGACCTCGACGGCCAGGTCGACCAGCAGCGCCGCCGTCCGCCCCAGCATGTCCGCCCCGACGCCGCGCGCCGGCAACTCCGGCAGGTGCGGGAAGTCCGGCAGCTCGCCGAACACGACCGCCGCTGCTTCCGCGGGGTCCGTGCCGGGCATCGAGCCGATCGCCGTCGCGGCACCGCTGGGCCAAGCTTGTTTGCTCACAACCCCGGATTCTGGTCGACCACCGGCCGCCGACACCGACCGGGCCACCGCACCGCACTCGACGGAGGCGGACATACGCCGCATTTCCCGTTACGTGGTCCGTGGGCGCGTCCGCGCGGATAGGCTGCCCGGTCATGACGAGTTCGCCACCGCAACCGGGCTGGTATCCCGACGCGCGGGACCCGCGGCTGCACCGCTGGTGGGACGGTCAGGCCTGGACCGCCAACACGCGTCCGGCCCACCAGGTCCCGCCGAGCGACTCCGAGCCGATCGAGCTGGACATCGAACGCGCCCACGACCCGTCGCGGATCCAGAACCAGGTCAGTCGCGCCACCCGCGGCCGCGGCGGCGCGCGCAACGGTGGTGGGACGTTGTTCACCGAGCCGGTCCTGGTGGTGAACCAGCGCGCCAAGCTGATCGAGATGGCCAACGAGTTCGGCGTCTTCGACCAGAACGGCACCCGGATCGGCGGAGTTGTCGAGGTCGGCCAGAGCACGCTGAAGAAGGCGATCCGGCTCCTGACCAACTACGACCAGTTCCTGACCCACAAGTTCGAGGTCCGCGACGCCAACCACAGCACGGTGCTGAAGGTGACGCGTCCGGCCAAGGTGTTCAAGTCCCGATTCCTCGTCACCCGGGCCGACGAGTCGCCGATCGGTGAGATCGTCCAGGAGAACGTGTTCGGGAAGATCCGCTTCGGCTTCGTCGTCGACGGCCGCTCGGTCGGCGGGATCTTCGCCGAGAACTGGCGCGCCTGGAACTTCTCCATCCGGGACCACACCGGCAACGAGGTTGCCCGGGTGACCAAGACGTGGGGCGGCTTCATCAAGGCCGCCTTCACCACGGCTGACAACTACGTGGTCGAGATCCCTCACCCATTGCCGGATCCGCTGGCCAGCATGGTGGTCGCTGCGGCCCTCACGATCGACACCGCTCTGAAGCAGGACACGGACTGACCTAGTGACCGGCGTCTCATCTCCTCCAGGTGGACAGCGGGCCCGACACAGCTCAGGGTGAAGAAAGGCCGGGACGCCGGAGTCTCGCCGGGACGGAGGTCACTGTGGAACCGTTGCCGGAAAGCAGCGACCGGAACTGGACCGAACCCGGGATCTACGAGGTGTCGGCGGGCGTCTACCGAATCCCGTTGCCGCTGCCCAACGACGGCCTGCGCGCGGTGAACGTCTACGCCGTCACAGACGGCAAGAAGCTGGTCCTGGTCGACTCCGGCTGGGCACTGGACGTGGCCCGTCAACAACTGACGGACGCACTCGGCGGGATCGGCGCCGAACTTGCCGACGTCAGCGAGTTCCTCGTGACCCACGTCCACCGCGACCACTACTCGCAGGCGGTCGTGCTGCGCCGTGAGTTCGGTTCGAAGATAGCGCTCGGCCAAGACGAAGAGCCGTCGCTGAAGGTTTCGGGCAACCCTGAGCGGTTGCCGATGGAAGCCCAGGTCGACCTCCTGTTCAAGGCGGGCGCCGGCGAGGTCGTCGAAGCGCTGGGGCGCGAGTTCGGCACGAACCGGCGCCACCGGGAAGCCGATCTGTGGGAAGCGCCCGACGAGTGGCTGACACCAGGACGCCGATCGATCATGCCGGGACGCGACTTCGACATCGTCGCCACTCCGGGACACACGAGCGGACACGTCGTCTTCGTCGACGACGCGGCCGACCTGTTGTTCTCCGGCGACCACGTGCTCCCGCACATCACCCCGTCCATCGGGTTCCAGCCGGTGCCGGCTGAATTGCCCTTGAACGACTTCATGGATTCGCTGCGCCTGGTGCGCTCCATGCCTGACCGTCGCATGCTTCCCGCCCATGGTCCGGTGTCGGAGAGCGTGCACACACGGGTCGACGAACTGCTGGAACACCACCGTGAACGCCTCGAGACCATGGGCGGGCAGATCGCGGCCGGCGCGAGCACCGCGTTCGAGGCTGCGAACCGCGTCGGCTGGACCCGCCGCAAGCGCAAGCTGTCCGAAATGGACTCATTCAACCGGATGCTCGCAGTCCTGGAAACCGCGGCACATCTCGACCTACTGGTTTCGCAAGGCAAACTGACCGCGCAGGTCGTCGACGGAGTCCTGCACTACTCGGTGACCTGAGAACTTCCTGCATACTGGGTGCAATGGATGTCATCAGACGTGCCAGGGCAACGGACATCGAGGCGCTCGAGCGCCTGTTCGGCGCACCGGGCGGACCGCTGGCAACCGCACTCCGCGACCTCACGAGCACCCCGCACGTCACGCTGGTCGTAGCTGAGGACGGCAACGGCGTCGTCGGCACCGCGCAACTGACGGTGATGCGAGGCCTGGCCTGGGACGGGGCATCGCGGGGCTTACTGGAAGGTATCCGCGCTGCCCGACGAGGCGTGACCAGCGCGCTGCTGAGCTGGGGCGTCGACGAAGCTCGCCGACGTGGGTGCACCCGGCTCCACCTGGACTCCGGCCTCGCTCGCGCCGACCTGCGAGAGTTCTACGCGCGTTTCGGATTCGAGCACAGTTATCAAGGGTTCACCCGCGCGCTGTGATACTGGCGCCGTGACCGACTACACCATCCGCAAAGCACGGCGTGATGACGTCGAAGCGATAGTGCACATGCTGGCGGACGACCAGCTCGGCGCGACCCGTGACGACCCCGCCGATCCAGCCCCGTACCTGCAAGCGTTCGATGCTATCGACGCGGACCCGAACCAGCTCCTTGCCGTGGTCGTGGCCGACGACGAGACTGTGGGAACCCTGCAGTTGACCATCATTCCTGGTCTGGCGAGGCGTGGTGCACTACGCGGTCAAATCGAGGCAGTTCGGGTCCGGGCTGATCATCGGGGTTCCGGCCTCGGCGCCGACCTCCTTCGATGGGCGATCGACGAGTCACGGCGGCGCGGGTGCGCCCTTGTGCAACTCACGTCGGACACCTCCAGAACGCAGGCGCACCGGTTCTACGAGCGCCTCGGTTTCGAGCCGAGCCACACAGGATTCAAGCTGAAGATCTGAACGAGCGGCCGACTCGACCATCCACATAGGACAATTCACGGTCATCACTCCCCCTAGATCTGGCGCTGCATAGGGCCATACACACCGACCATTCCTGAACCAGTCTCGGCGAGTCAAGCCACGGAGGGCACGAACGGACCGTTCGTGCCCTCCACCGCAATTTCGCCGAAAACTGCCGTACGGTCGCGCTCATGTCATCTTCGCGACCACTCCGCAAACTCGACTCCGCGACCAATTCCCGGAACGCTCACGACAACCTTCCCTTCATGCTGCAGACTGTCCGCGCAAGCCCGGATACGTTGCAGCGCATGCAAGACGACCAGGTCGTCGAGTTGATACGCGAAACCGATGCCGAGATCTCCAAGCTCCAGGCACTTCAACTGAGAGCGATCGCGGACCTCAGCGTGCGCCGGAGACGGGCACCCAGCACAGCTTCGGAAGTGGCCTTGGCCCTGTCCATAACGGAACACCGCGCCGGTGCCATTGTTTCCGCGGCCAACGCGCTTATCGCCCGGCTTCCGCGCATGCTCAACCTCATGGACGACGGCAGGCTGGACCTCTATCGCGCCATGAAGGTCACGGACGCCACCGCCTGGGTTTCCGGTGACTACGTGCGCATCGTCGACGAAGCGCTCGAAGATCGGGTTCCCGGACGGAACGCCACCCAGGTCCGTCGGGCGGCCGCGTATGCCGCCGCAAAGGCCGACCCGGCAGGTGCCGCGAGCCGGACCGAGCAGAAGCTCCTCGAACGACGGTTCAGCCTGCACCACCAAGACACCGCCGTGACCCACCTGTCGATCAATAACGCTCCGACCGAGAAGGCGACCGCTGTCTATACCCGCATCGACCAGGCTGCTCGCGCCCTGAAGACGCCCGAAGAAGCGCGAACACTGGACCAGCTCCGAGCCGACGTCGCGCTGGATCTGCTCCTGAGCGGCACGGGTGGGCCGAGCGCACGAACCGAAGTGTTCTTGCACGTCGACCTGGCCACCTACCTGAGCCTGAACGATCTCCCGGTGACCTTGGCCGGCCGTGGTCCGATCGCACCCGCGGTCGCCCGCAGCATCATCAGCGGGCCCGACACGACGTTGCGTCGAGTCCTCACCGACCCGCGCACCGGCCAGGTGGTCGAGCTCTCGCCGAAGCGCTATCCGCTCGACTCGGCACACGACGAGTTCATCCGCGTCCGCGACCAGGAGTGCCGACAGCCTGGATGCACGCGGCCCGCCCAGAGTTGCGGGATCGAGCCGACTCGAGCGTCAGGCGGGACCGAGGCGGTCGTGCACCAGCCGGTCACCTTCTGCTCCCGCCACCGCAAGTTGAAGAACCAGCCTGGGTGGGCTTACGAGGTCACTCCTGACGGGACCGTGAACGTTGCGACGCCGACCGGCGGAGTTCGCTCGACAACACCACCATCAATGCATCCGATCCGGCGACGAGCGAACCGGTCCTCGAAGAAATCTCGGAAATGACGAGGTCAGCGCGTGCTCGCGATCTTCGCGCTGCCCAGGACGATATCGCCGCCGTCAGAATCCGGTCGGTAAAGCACGACGACCTGCCCCGGAGCGACCCCACGCAATGGTTCGCGTAGCTGCACGGTCATGGTGTCCGAGTCCACCTCGGCAACCGCATCGACGATTCCACCGTGAGCCCGAACCTGGACCACGCACTCAGTCGGCTCCGTCAGCGGACGGCCACTGGGCCAGATTGCCCGATCGGCGTCGATCACGTTGATCCCGAGGCCGGCCACGGAGCCGACCTTGACGGAGCCGGACACCGGCTCCAGGGACAGGACGTAGCGAGGACGCCCGTCCGGTGCCGGGACTTCGATACCGAGTCCCTTGCGCTGCCCGACAGTGAATCCGTGCACACCGGTGTGCTGGCCGAGCACTGCACCGGTTTCCGCGTCGACGAGTTCGCCCGGACGCTGCCCCAGCCGGTTCTCCAGGAACTTCTTGGTGTCGCCGTCAGGGATGAAGCAGATGTCGTGGCTGTCCGGCTTGTTCGCGACGGACAACCCCCGCTGCTCGGCCTCTGCTCGTACTTCGGTCTTCCAGGAGTCGCCGAGCGGGAACATCGCGTGGCTGAGCTGCTCCGAGGTAAGGGAGGCGAGCACGTAGGACTGGTCCTTGCCACTGTCCGCACTACGGCGCAGCTCGGGCACACCATCAACTACGGACAGACGCGCGTAGTGGCCGGTCGCGACCGCGTCGAAGCCAAGTGCCATCGCCTTTTCGAGGAGAGCTTCGAACTTGATCTTCTCGTTGCAGGTGACACAGGGATTCGGTGTACGGCCGGCGGCATACTCGCCGACGAATGTCTCCACGACTTCTTCGGTGAACCGCTCGGCGAAATCCCAGATGTAGAAAGGGATACCGAGAATGTCAGCAGCTCGCCGGGCATCGTGCGAATCCTCGATCGTGCAGCACCCGCGCGAACCAGTGCGCAGAGTGCCAGGTTTCGCCGATAGCGCCAGGTGCACGCCGACGACATCGTGCCCGGCATCAACCGCGCGCGCCGCGGCGACTGCCGAATCCACTCCTCCGCTCATCGCGGCCAAAACCCGCATTGCCTTACACCTCTTGCTTCTGGGTCTGCTTGCGCATTCCGGCGAGTCCGGCCTGCCTCGCGCGTGTGACGACACCACCGATCTCGGCTGCAACCGCCTCGACATCAGCGGCGGTGGACGTGTGACCGAGAGAGAATCTGAGCGAGCCACGAGCGGCCGCTGGGTCCGCGCCCATTGCGAGGAGTACGTGACTCGGCTGGGCCACGCCCGCAGTGCACGCCGATCCTGTCGAGCACTCGATGCCCTTGGCGTCAAGCAGCATCAGCAGGCTGTCGCCGGCGCATCCGGGGAACGTGAAATGGACGTGGCTGGGGAGCCGCTCGCACTCTCCACCATTGAGAACGGCGTCGGGCACCTCGCGTCGAATCGCTCCGATGAGCTCGTCGCGCAGTTCCTCGACGCGCTTAGCGTATTCGGTCCGAGTGGAGATGCTGGCCTGGACAGCGGCCGCGAATCCGACGATGGCCGGGACGTCCAGGGTGCCGGAGCGGACGCTGCGCTCTTGGCCGCCACCGTGCAACAGAGGTACGCAGGTCACGTCGCGGCCGAGAAGGAGAGCTCCCACGCCGAACGGTCCGCCGAGCTTGTGGCCGGTCAACGTGAGCGCAGCTGCGCCACTGGCGGCGAAGTCGACTGGGACCGCGCCGACGGCCTGGACCGCGTCCGTGTGCAGCGGGATGTCGAACTCGGCACAGACGGCGGCCAACTCGGCGATCGGGTTGATCGTGCCGACCTCGTTGTTGGCCCACATCACCGTCACCAGCGCGACGCTTTCAGGATCTGAGGCGATAGCGGCACGCAGAACCTCGGGCGACACCCGGCCCTGGCTGTCCACGTCCAGCAAGGTGATCTCGGCATCGCAGCGGGCTTCGAGCCACTCGACTGTGTCGAGCACCGCGTGGTGTTCGGCAGCGCCGCACAAGATGCGGCGACGCTGCTTCTGCTCGTCGTGACGAGCCCAGTAGATGCCCTTCAGCGCGAGGTTGTCGCTCTCAGTGCCACCGCCGGTGAAGATCACTTCGGAGGGGCGGGCGCCCAAGGCGTCGGCGATGGTCTCTCGGGCTTCCTCGACCATCCGGCGGGCTCGGCGGCCCGAGGAATGCAGCGCTGAGGCGTTGCCCACGGTGGACAGCGCCTCGGTCATCGCCGCTATGGCTTCGGGCAACATCGGAGTGGTCGCCGCGTGGTCGAGATAGGTCATCGCCTCTTCAGGGTAGTCCGCTCCAGCGCGTGACGAAGCGCACCCTGACCCTCGAAGTGGCCTGTCACACCTTCGACGGCCAACGTCCGGTCAGCCGCACGCCCAAGAGGGCGAGCGCTATCAAGGCGACTGTGAGCAGGGCCATCGCCGGCGACGGGTCGAGAACGGAGCCCATAGCACCGAGCAAGACGCCGCCCAGACCGATGAGCAGTGCCGATCCGACCCAGTCTGCGAGCTGCATCGCCGAGGTGTTGAACCCGCGTTCACCTTCAGGCGAGTAGCGGAGCAGGAGGACCGAGATCGCAGGCATCGCTATCCCCATTCCCGCGCCGCCGACCGCGCAGGCCACGAACGCCGTCCAGCCGGGGCACCAGGGCTGCGAGACCAGGCCGAAGCAGACCAGGCCGGCCGCCACGAGCCAGAATCCGGTGCGCAGGGAAGCTTCCCTCGACCAGTTGAGGTAGCGGCCCTGGGCGGCAGATGCCGCGGACCAGCCCAGTGCCGTGATCGTCAAGGGCAGGCCGGCTAGGGCCGGGCTGTATCCGTGGACCGCGCTCATCGTCAGGGGTAGGTACGCCTCCATTCCGGCGTACGCGCCTGCGATCAGTGCTCGGGAAGCGACGACTGTGGGGAGACCTCGGCGAGAGGTCAGCGTCCCCACCGGGAGCAGTTTGCGGAGGGCGTAGCCGAGGGCCACCAGCCCGGCGGTGCCGTAGCCGAGTGCGAGGAGTGACTGGTGCTGTGCGGCCCAGGTCAGTGCGGCGATGCCTAGGGCGGCGATGACCGCTTGGAACACGCCTGCGCGGGGGCCGCCGGTGGCGGGGACGTGCGCGGGCAGGCGGCGGACGACCACCAGCAACATGGCCACGCCCACGATCACTAGCGGGACCAAGCCGAGGAAGACCCAGCGCCAGCCGACGCTGGCTGTCAGGACGCCGGCTACCGACGGGCCGATGACCGCCGGTAAGACCCAGGCGGCGGCGTTCGCGGCGTAGATCACCGGGCGTTCGTGGTCGGTGAACGTCAACGCGATCAGGAGCGAGACCGAGACCAGGAGCAGTCCCGAGCCGAAGCCCTGCAAGGCGCGGCCGAGCAGGAGAGTCGGCATGCCCGTTGCCGTTCCTGCGACGAGCAGGCCGGCTGCGAACAGTGCCGGGCCGGCGAGCAGGGCCGGTGCTGGGCCGCGGCGGTCGCCGATGCGGCCCGACAGGACTGTGGCGACGACGCTGGAGATCAGGAAGATCGTGAACGGCCACGAGTACAGCGACAGGCCGTGCAGGTCGGCGACCAGGGTCGGCATCGCCGTCGCGACGCCCATGTTCTCGAAGGCGACCAAGGTGACCACGAGCAGCAGCGCGATCGTCGTCAGCCGGTGTTCGGCGCTCCAGAGCACACTGCGGCGGACGGGCACGGGGTCGATGGTCGAGGTCATGATCAGCAGCGTGCAACCTCCAGCGCGCTGGAGGTCAAGCCGGTTTCAGGCGGTGTGGCGCGTCGCCGGCTCCAGGCGCAGGTCGCGTGCCAGGGCGGCGGCCTCGCCGCGGGAGCTCACGTCCAGCTTGTCGAGGATGTTGCGGACGTGGAACTTCACCGTGTGCTCGCTGAGCTGCAGCTGCTCGGCGATCTGCCGGTTGCGCAGGCCCTGGGAGATTCCCGACAAGACCTCGATCTCGCGGGGGTTGAGCCGGTCGAGCGGACGCAGTTCGGGCGGTTCGGCGACGCCGAGGGGCAGGACGGCGGTGACCGTCGTCCCCCAGCCCGGGACGGCGTCGACCTCCCAGTGGCCGCCCAGGGTGGTGAGCCGTTCCGTCAGGCCGCCCGCCGGGACAGCCGCGGCGACGTCGGGGCTGTCGTCGCGGACCGTGATGCGGACGACCGAGCCGTCCAGGCGCCAGGACGCCCGCAGGCGCGTGGTCGCCGGGCGGTCCAGGGCGGTGAGCACCAGTCCGCGGGTCAACGTCCGGGCCGTGTGGGCGATGTCCTGCGCGAGCGAGCCCTCGCCGACCGGGCTGACCAGGTCGACTTCGACGTCCGTGTGCCGCACCAGGTCGGCCAGCTGGTTCTTGAGCACGGCGAACGCCGCGCCCGCCGGTTCCGCGGACAGGGCCTGGTCGCGGTCGACGACACCCTTGAGCTCGAGCAGGGCGTCAGCGGCGAGGTCGACTGCCGTCCGGCGGGCGGCGGCGTCAGGGAGACGGCTGGACCTGAGGACCGCCAGGAGGGTCGACAGGGCCGTCGCGTGGGTCTGGCCGAGGTCGGTGATCGCCTGGGCCCGCGCGGTGGCCGCGGCGAGGTTGCTGGCCAGGACCTCCGGGCCCGGGTCGGTCGCGCGCTGGCCGGCGTCCGTGCTGAGGATGTGCCACAGCCGGGCGGCCAGCTCCAGCTCGGCGGCCGGCGGCTCCGGCGACGAGGGCACCACGGCGAGCACCGCGCCCTTTCCGACCGGTGGCGACGACGCGAGCAGGACGAGACGGCGTTCGACGCCGCCCAGAACGCCGTCGACGACCAGGGCCGTGCCCGGCTCGCTGCGGTCGACCAGCCGCTGCAGCTCGACGCTCGTCACCGCCTGGGCGATCGCCGGATCGCCGACGACCTTGAGCGGGCTGCGCGGGCAGTCCCCCGTCTGCATCGCCGCGGCGCGGTGCGGGACCAGCTTCCCCAGCTCGATCGAGAACTGGGTGAGCAACTGGGGGCGCGGCGCCGACAACAGCCGTTCGACGACGTCGAGCACGTGTCGCGGATCCGACCAGGAAGCGTCCATGGGTCCAACGTAGGCGTGCTGGCGCGTCGGCGGCCTGCTCGTCCGGCTAGTGAACACTGCTCGTCCGAGCGGTTCGGCGCGTCCGCCGGGCGAGTTGACTCGGTGGCGAGGACATTCGAGCATCGAAGGTCCCGAATCGAGGAGTGCAGACGACACCATGCGAGCTATCACCTTCGCCGAGTACGGCGGGCCGGACGTCCTGAAGCTGTCCGAAGTTCCGGTGCCGGAGCCCGGGCCCGGGCAGGTGCGGCTGGCCGTGCGGGCCGCCGGGATCAACCCGATCGACTGGAAGATCCGCGGCGGTGGAATGGCGCAGAACTTCCCGATCGCCTTCCCGCACACCCCCGGGCTCGAGGTCGCCGGGGTCGTCGACGCCGTCGGTGAGGGCGCCGGTCTCTCCGTGGGCGAAGAGGTCTTCGGCTGGTCCGAGACCGGCGCCTATGCCGAATACGCCCTGGGGAAAACGCTTGCGCCGAAGCCCGCGGGACTCTCGTGGGCGGACGCCGCGGCGCTGCCCGTCGCCGGTGAGACGTCCCTTCGCGTCCTGAACCTGCTCGAGATCCGCGAAGGCGAAACGCTGCTCATCCACGGCGCCAGCGGCACGGTGGGCCGGTTCGCGGCGCAGGTCGCCGTCGCGAGGGGGCTGACCGTCATCGGCACAGGTAGTAGCCGGAGCCTCGACGACCTGAAGTCCCTCGGCGTCATCCCGGTCCTCTACGGCGACGGCTGGCCGGAGCGGGTCCGCGAGGCCGCGCCGGGCTCGGTCGACGCCGTTTTCGACACGTCCGGGCACGGTGTCCTGCCGGGCTCGGTCGAGCTGCGGGGCTCGCAGGACCGGATCATCACGATCGCCGACGCCGCGGCGTTCGAGCTGGGGCTGACGTTCTCCAGCGGCGGTGAGCAGTCGCGTGAGGTCCTGGAGGGGATCGCCGGCTGGGTGACCGACCGCGGGGTGACCATCGCGCACGGCAAGAGCTACCCGCTCGCCGACGCGGCCGCCGCCCAGACGGAGAGCGAAGGCGGACACCCCGGCGGGAAGCTGACGCTCACCATCGGCTGAACGCGGACCGGCCTGTCGCCGGAGATCGGCAACACACGGAGCAGGCCCGCCGCCGGCCTTCGGCAATGCGCGGAACAGGCCTGTTGACGGCAATCGGCGACACGCGGAACGGGCCTGCCGCCGGCAGTCGGCGACAGGCTCGTTCGCGAACCGACCAGGGCCTGTCGCCCGCGACAGGCTCGGATCACTTCGCGGGAGGCGAAGCCAGGGAAGGCAAGGCCTGGGCGGCCACGACCTGGGTCGGCGCGGTCTGGATGGCCCCGGCCCGGGAAGGCATCACGTCAGACGGTGCGGTCACAACCCGGGGAGCCACCGACTCGGGCGGCGTCGCCACAACCCGGCGAGCCACCAGCTCGGACGGCGCGGCCACAACCCCGCAAGCCACCGACTCGGGCGGCGTGGTCGCGACCTGGAACATCGTCGCTTCGGACACCGAGACCTCTGCCGTGACGGCCAGGGCTGGCACGACCTGCGGGCGCGGTGTCCGCCGGCGCTGCTGAGCCGGGATCTGCACCGTTCCCAGTGCGGAATGGACTGCCGCCTCGGCCAGGGCGGCCAGCTCGCGGCGGGTTTCCGCGCGGCCCGGTGCGATCTCCGGGCAGATGTGGACCTCGAGCACCAGGCCCCGCAGTGCCGCGACCCGGCGCAGGGACGCGATCAGCGACTCCGGGCCGATGAACGCGGGGTGGCTGGTCTCGCGGCCGTCGGCCAGGCGGTAGCGCAGGGCGATCGGGCGGACCGGGACGCCGCCGTCGATGGCTGCCTGGAACGTCGCGGTCGTGAAACGACCGGATGCCAGGCCGCACCACGTTGTGCCTTCAGGGGTGACGCTCACCAGCGAGCCCGAGCGCAGCGCGTCGGCCAGTTCGGACATCGTGGCGGGCAGCGTCTTCAGCCGCTCGCGGTCGAGGAAGATGCTGCCGCCTCGGCGGACGAGTCCGCCGAGGACCGGCCAGCCCGCGATCTCCTTCTTGGCCAGCGCGCGCATCGGCCGCAGCGCGTTGATCGCGACGATGTCCAGCCAGGAGATGTGGTTGTTGACCACCAACGCGCCACGGCCGGCGGGCGCGGTGCGGAAGTCGTCGCCGCCCCGGATGTCGAGGCGGACACCGAAAGCGCGCAGCACGCCCCGGAAGATCAGGCGGACCAGGCGCTCGCGACCGCGGGTGACCAGGAGCAGCGGCGACGCCAGCATCGCCGCGAAGACGACCACGATCGCTGACGCGAACCGCAGCACCAGGCGCGGGAGGCCGACCACCGGGTCGCCCTCGGTGAGACAGCCGTCGCCGCACGGCGACGTCGGCATCCAGGCGTGGCTCATGCCTGGTTCCCGAGGAAGAACTTCAGGTAGCGCTCGTCGACGTTCTGCAGGTCGAGCAGGACGAAGAAGTCCGCGACGCCGAAGTCCACGTCGAGCGCCGGCGGACCGCAGACCTTGGCGCCGAGCCGGATGTAGCCCTTGATCAGCGGCGGGAGCGTGGACCGCGCCGGGCGTTCGATCGCGGACGTGTCCCAAGGGATCAACGGCGAGACGCGCGTCGCCTCGTCCGAGTAGTGCTTGGCGCGCAG
Organism: Amycolatopsis sp. WQ 127309; assembly: GCF_023023025.1. NCBI lineage: Bacteria > Bacillati > Actinomycetota > Actinomycetes > Pseudonocardiales > Pseudonocardiaceae > Amycolatopsis > Amycolatopsis sp. WQ 127309. Next base: position 4,450,921 of record NZ_CP095481.1, on the reverse strand, counting down.
GACGTCCCAGACGCCCGCGGCGAACGAACCACCGTCCACCAGCGGGACGGACGCGCAGCCGGCGAGGTAGCGGTGGCCGGAGAGCAGCATGTAGCGGGCGATCCCGGCCCAGACCAGGCTGACGACGGCGCCGCTGCGGTGGTCGGGGTGCACGCACGAACGGCCGGTTTCGACCAGGGAGGGCCGCAGGGCGTCGAGCGCGGTCAGGTCGAACTCGCTGTCGGCGTAGAGCTTCCCGGCCTGGACGACGCGGTCCGGCGGCAGCATCCGGTAGCAGCCGACGATGTCGCCCGTGTTGTCGTCTCTGACGACGAGGTGGTCGCAGAACTCGTCGAACTCGTCGACGTCGAGGCCGGGACGCGGGGAATGCAGCCGCGCGCCCATCTCTTCGGCGAAAACCTGGTGACGCAGGCGCTGCGCCGCGACGACTTCGTCGTTCGCGCGGGCGACGAGGAGGGAGTACCGAGGGGCGTCCGCCGGAAGCGCGGAACCCGCCTGATCAGTGCTGACGAGGAGCTGTGACGTCGTCATGGTCAAGGTGTACCCGGGCGCAGGAATCCGCGGAGAGTGCCATCCGATGACCGATTAGTGCACGTTCAGTTAATTGCGGGTTCTCAGGCTTCTCTCAGGTCCTGGAGACGCGCGAAGGGCCTTCCGGGCGTACCCGGAAGGCCCTTCGGGACAGCAGATCAGCCCTTGCGCTTCGCGACCGCTTCGGTCAGCTGCGGCGCCACATTGAACAGGTCGCCGACGATGCCGAAGTCGGCGATCTCGAAGATCGGCGCCTCCGGGTCCTTGTTGACGGCGATGATCGTCTTCGACGTCTGCATGCCGGCGCGGTGCTGGATCGCGCCGGAGATGCCGAGCGCGATGTACAGCTGCGGCGACACCGTCTTGCCGGTCTGGCCCACCTGGAACTGCGCCGGGTAGTAGCCGGAGTCGACGGCGGCCCGGGAGGCGCCGACGGCCGCGCCGAGCGAGTCGGCCAGCTTCTCGACGACGTCGAACTTCTCCGCCGAACCGACACCACGACCACCGGAGACCACGATCGAGGCCTCGGTCAGTTCCGGACGGTCACCGCCGGTCACCGGCTCGACGCCGGTGATCTTGGTGGCCTTCGCCGCGTCGGTTGCGGGGATCTCGACGGTCTCTTCGGCCGCCGCGCCTTCGGCGGGCTCGGCCTCGACGGCACCCGGGCGGATGGAGACGACCGGGACGCCCTTCGACGACTTGGACTTCACCGAGAACGCGCCGCCGAAGATCGACTGGTCGATCACGCCGTCGCCGTTGACGCCGACGGCGTCGTAGATCAGGCCGGAGCCGAGCCGGACGGCCAGACGCGCGGCCACCTCCTTGCCCTCACCGCTGGCGGTGACGAGCACTGCGGCCGGGGAGGCCTGCTGAGCGAGCGCGGCGAGCACGTCCACCTTGGGCGTGACCAGGTAGTTCGCGGCGTCGTCACCTTCGGCGACATAGACCTTGGCGGCGCCGTGCGCGGCCAGCGACTCCTTGGCCTTGGCCGCGGTGCCGGTCGCGCCGACGACGACGGCCGACGGCTCACCGAGCGCGCGGGCCGCGGTCAGCAGCTCCAGCGTGACCTTCTTGACCTCACCGTCGACGTGGTCGACGAGGACGAGTACTTCAGCCATTGTTCTACTTCCTCCTCGAACCGTTGTCAGATGAGCTTCTGGCCGACCAGGTACTCGGCGACCTTGTTACCGCCGTCACCCTCGTCCTCGGTCTTCTCGCCGGCGGTGCGCGGCGGCTTCGGCGAGGCCTCGGTCACGGTGGACCAGGCGTTGGCCAGGCCGACCTCGCCCGCGTCGACACCCAGGTCGGCGATGGTGAAGGTCTCGACCGGCTTCTTCTTGGCGGCCATGATGCCCTTGAAGGACGGGTAGCGCGGCTCGTTGATCTTCTCGCCGACGCTGACCACCGCGGGCAGGGTCGCCTCGAGGCGGGTGAGGCCGTCCTCGGTCTCGCGGACGGCCTTGATGGTGGTGCCCTCGACGGTGACCTCACGCGCGTAGGTGACCTGCGGCAGGCCGAGCAGCTCGGCGAGGATCGCCGGGACGGCGCCGCCGCGGCCGTCGGAGGACTCGTTGCCGGCGATGATCAGGTCGTAGTTCTCGACCTTGGCGATCGCGGCGGCGATGACCTTCGCGGTGGCGATGGCGTCGGAGCCGTGAAGGGCCTCGTCGGAGACGTGGATGGCCTTGTCGGCGCCCATGGACAGCGCCTTGCGGATCGCGTCGGTCGCGCGGTCGGGGCCCACCGAGAGCACGGTGACCTCGCCCTCGCCGGCTTCCTTGATCTTCAGGGCTTCTTCGACGGCCTTCTCGTTGATCTCGTCGAGAACGGCGTCGGCGGATTCGCGGTCAAGGGTGTGGTCGGCCCCGCTGAGCTTTCGCTCCGAGTAGGTGTCCGGTACCTGCTTGACCAGGACGACGATGTTGGTCATGGGTCTTCTTCGACCTCCCGGTTGTGGCCCGCGGGCGCGCCACGGGTCAGTGCTCTACTGGCCGGTAGATTAGGGCCATTCCGCCGCCAGGACCCGCCGAGGTGACGCCATTCACCTGGATGCGCAAACTAGTGGGACCATCGTCCCGGTAGTCGACCGGTTACCCCACCTGAACCGCCGTTCGTCCGATCGGACCAACTACGGCCTACTCCCAGTAGGCCGTTAGGGGTTAACCTCCGGCACCATGCCAGCGCGCATCGCCGTCATCACCGACTCCAGTTCGTGCCTTCCCGACCTCGTCGCCGCCCGCTGGGCCATCGGCGTCGTGCAGATCCAGCTCAACATGGGAAGCCACTTCGACGACGAAAACCGCTTCGACCGCGGCAAGGTCATCGACACCATGAGAGCCGGCCAGATGATCACCACCGCGCCCCCGGACCCGGGGGCGTTCTTCTGGACCTATCAGGAAGCCGCGGCTTCCGGCGCCGCCGCGATTGTCAGCGTCCACCTCTCCGGCCGGATGTCCGACACCGTCCGCGCGGCCCGGGAGGCCGCCCAGCAGGTCCGCATCCCGGTGCACGTCCTCGACAGCCGCACCACCGGGATGAGCCTCGGCTTCGCCGCGATCGCCGCGGCCCGGGCGGCCGCCAACGGCGGGGACGCCGCCCGCGTCATCGAAGCCGCCGAACGCCGGTGCTTCACGAGCACCGAGTTCATCTACGTCGACACGCTCGAATACCTCCGCCGCGGCGGGCGGATCGGCGCCGCGCAGGCGACGCTCGGCACCGCGTTCTCCATCAAGCCGCTGCTCACGGTCAAGGGCGGCGAAGTCGCGCCGCTCGCCCGCGTCCCCGGCACACGGCGGGCGCTGGCCAAGATGGTCGAACTCGCCGTGCGGAAGTCCGGTGGCTTCCGCGTCGACATCGCCGTGACGCGGTTCGGCGCCAGCGACCACGAGCTCGAGATCGGCCGGCAGATCGAGCGCCGCGTGTCCGGGATGGCCGAGAGCATGGTCGTCGAGGCGAGCACGGTCATCGGCGCGCACCTCGGCCCGGGCGCGCTCGGCATCACCGTGTCGCCGGTGGACTGACCCGGCGCCCGGGGATCAGCAGCAGCACGATCGGCACCACCGCACCCAGACCGGTCGTCGCGATGATGAGAACCTGATCAACTTGATCAAAATGCGACACGTGGCCGAGGTGGTAGAGGAAGTGCGGCAAGCCGAACAGCACCATCGCGACGGCGGCCAGCCGCGCCACGGCTGTGGTGCCGATCACGGCGGCCCCGATCAGCAGGGCCGCGAGCGCCAGGTTGAGGCCGCCGAAGTCGCGCAGGAGGTGCTCGTTGAAGGGCCCGTCCATCGAGACCCAGCCGGTGCGGAAGCCGGGAAAGTCCTGGTAGAAGCCACTCGGGGTGACCAGTGGCCAGATTCCGGTCACGGCTTCGACGACGCCGGAGAACACGAGGAGTACGCGGGTGATGGTCCGTTGCATGACCACGGAACGAGACGGCCGTGCCGGACGTGACACCGCTAGGGTCGCGGAGGTGACCACCCCAGCCACCCGGGCCGAGGCGCTGCACCTGACCGGCGAACGGACCGTGCCCGGCATCGCCGTCGAGAACTACTGGTTCAGACGCCACGAGGCCGCGTACCTCGCGCTGCTCCCCCACTGCGTGGACGCGACGGTGCTCGAAGCCGGCTGCGGCGAGGGCTACGGCGCCGGTCTTCTCGCGACCACGGCCCGCCGGGTGCTCGCGCTGGACTACGACGTGCCGACCACCGAGCACGTCGCCCGCCGCTACCCCGAGGTCGCCGTCGCACGGGCGAACCTCGCGTACCTGCCGCTGCGGGACGCCTCGGTGGACGTCGTGGCCAACTTCCAGGTCATCGAGCACCTCTGGGACCAGGGCGGCTTCCTCGCGGAGTGCCGAAGGGTGTTGTCACCAGGAGGAAAACTGCTGGTCACGACGCCGAACCGGCTGACCTTCACCCCGGACAGCGACACGCCGCTGAATCCGTACCACACCCGTGAGCTGGCGCCGGCCGAGCTGGCCGGGCTGCTGGCCGACGCCGGTTTCGACGTCGTGACACTGCACGGCCTGCACCACGGCGAGGCCGTCCGCGCACTCGACGAGCGGTACGGCGGTTCGATCATCGACGCGCAGCTCGACGTCGTCATGGGCGAGCTGCCCGGGCAGGCCGTCTGGCCGGCGGCGCTGCTCGCCGACGTCGCCGCGATCGAGGCCACGGGGTTCGACATCCACGGCGACGACCTCGACGCGAGCCTGGACCTGATCGCCGTGGCGGTGCGCCGATGACGGACGACTACGAGGGCACGTTCTGCCTCGTCCTGCACAGCCACCTGCCGTGGCTCCCGCACCACGGGACCTGGCCGGTCGGCGAGGAATGGCTGTACCAGGCGTGGGCGCACTCGTACCTGCCGATGGTCGACCTGCTCGAACGCTTCGCCGCCGAAGGCCGCCGTGACGTGCTGACGCTCGGCATGACGCCGGTGCTCGCCGCGCAGCTCGACGACCCGTACAGCATCCGCGCCTGCCACGACTGGCTCGGCCACTGGCAGCTGCGCGCCCAGCACGCGTCGACGCTCTGGCGCGATGACCCGATCCTGCGTGAGCTCGCGGCGGCCGAGCACCGGACCGCCGTCCGCGCGGCCGAAGAACTCGGGACGCGCTGGCGGCACGGCTTCTCCCCGATCCTGCGGTCGCTGGTCGACAACTCGACCATCGAGGTGCTCGGCGGGCCGCTGGCCCACCCGTTCCAGCCGCTGCTGGAACCTCGGGTGCGGGAGTTCGCACTGAACGCGGGGCTCGCCGACACGGCGTTGCGGATCGGCTCACGGCCCGAAGGGATCTGGGCGCCGGAGTGCGGCTACGCGCCTGGTCTGGAAAACGACTACGCGGCCGCGGGCGTGCGGCGGTTCATGGTCGACGGGCCGTCGCTGCGCGGCGAGACCTGGGCGGCGCGACCGGTCGGCGACAGCGACGTCCTCGCCTTCGGGCGCGACCTCGAAGTCACCTACCGCGTCTGGTCGCCGAAGGCCGGCTACCCCGGGCACGCCGCGTACCGCGACTTCCACACCTGGGCGCACGAGGTCGGGCTCAAGGCGTCGCGCGTCACCGGCAAGACCGTCGAGCCGGCCGACAAAGCGCCGTACGACCCGGCGCTCGCCGCGGACGTCCTGGGCCTGCACGTCAAGGACTTCGTCGACACCGTCGTGACGCGGCTGCGGTCGCTGAAGGCGCAACAGGGGCGTGAGTCGCTCGTGGTCGCCGCGTACGACACGGAACTGTTCGGGCACTGGTGGCACGAAGGACCGGCCTGGCTGGAGGGCGTGCTGCGCGCGCTGCCCGAGGCCGGGGTGCGGGTCACGACGCTCAAGGGCGCGCTCGAAGCCGGGCACGTCGGCCCGCCGATCGACCTGCCCGCGTCGTCGTGGGGGTCGGGCAAGGACTGGCGCGTCTGGGACGGCGAGCAGGTCAAGGACATGGTCGAGGCCAACACGGCGTTGCAGGAACGGCTGCTGGACCTCGTGGCCGGTTTGGACACCACGGCCCGGGACACCGTCGCCGACCAGGCCGTCGCCGAGGCGATGCTGGCGCTGGAGAGCGACTGGGCGTTCATGGTCACCAAGGACTCCGCCGCCGACTACGCGCGGCGCCGGGCCGCCGTGCACACCGAACGCTTCGACGCGCTGGCCGGGGCGGTGCGCCGCGGCGACCGCGCTCGGGGCGAGGAGCTGGCCGCGGCCTACCGCGCCGACGACGGACCGTTCGGGCACCTCGACGCCCGGGCTTTGAAGCACAAGTGAAAGGGACTCATCGGATGGGGATCCACGAAATTCCGGTCAAGACGCTCGACGGGCAGGACAGCTCGCTGGGTTCGCTGGCCGGCAAGGCGCTGCTGGTGGTCAACGTCGCGTCGAAGTGCGGCCTGACCCCGCAGTACTCCGGCCTGGAGCGGCTGCAGGAGCGCTTCGGCGCCCAGGGCTTCTCCGTGGTCGGTTTTCCGTGCAACCAGTTCGCCGGGCAGGAGCCGGGCAGCGCGGACGAGATCCAGACGTTCTGTTCGACGACCTACGGCGTCACCTTCCCGCTGTTCGAGAAGATCGACGTCAACGGCGACGACCGGCACCCGCTGTACTCGGAACTGACGAAGACCGAGGACGCCGAGGGCGCGTCCGGCGACGTCCAGTGGAACTTCGAGAAGTTCCTCGTCGGCGCCGACGGCGAGGTCCTGGCGCGGTTCCGGCCGCGCACCGAGCCCGAGGACGAGGCGGTCGTCAAGGCCATCGAGGCGGCCCTGCCCGCGTGACGGCGGCCCGGGGCGTGCTCCCCCGGCGTCACCGGAATTCACCGGATCGACGGGTTTCAGCGGCCGTTCGGGTATCACGGAAACACGTCGGAAAACGGCTTCCGTGAGCCGGACGGTCGAACCGCGGGTGATCAGCCTGCCGTTTTCCCCTTCCCGCATCGAATACTTTTGATGACGCCATTCCGGCGTCGTCGTGTGCGAGAAGGGATCACCCGATGAGCACCTCCAGACGCCGGGCAGCACTGGCAGCATTCCCCGTGGCACTCGGGCTGCTGCTGGCCGGGCCCGCGGTGGGCACCGCCTCGGCCGCGCCGATCGCGGCACAGCCGGACGCGGCCGGCCAGGCTCGCGACTGCCTGCTGTGCGTCGGCCACCACCATCATCATCACCACCACGGGCACATCAACATCCTGGGTCTGCACCTGGGACTCTGGTTGCACCTGTAGATCCCGGCTCGCCGTGCCGGGGCGGTGGCCTCCCGCCCCGGCACGTTCACAAGCCGAGCTGAGCGCGTCCGACGTCGTCGAGGTCGCCGACGGTGGCGCGGCCGGTCCAGTTCACCTCGTAGTCTTCCGGCGCGAAATCGCCCGGGCTCGCGCCGACCAGAAACGCGCGGCCGCACTTTTCGGCGTACGCGGCATTCTTCGCGCAATGCGGGCTCGCCGGGATGTACATGACGTTTCCCCAGCGGTCCGGATTGGTGCCGTCGGCGACGGCGTGGATGACGTCGCCGTGCCACCAGACCGTGTCACCCGGTTCGACGGCGGGGATCGAGGTCAGCGCGGGCAGCAGGTCGTCGTGGTGCTTGTCGCCGACGGGCAGGGCCTGGCCGTTGACCGCGCCGCAGAGGTCGTCGTCGGGGATGTCGTCCTGGAGCGCGCGGAGCAGGACGTACGCGATCGCCGACGGGATCGGCACGACTTGCAGGACGCCGTCGCCCGGGCGCATTTCCGACAACGCCGTCCAGCCCTGGAAGGTGCGGAAGGCCGAGCACATGACCGTGGACGGGAATTCGTCCACTTCGGTGCGGTAGGCGCCGTCCCACGGGTCGTACTCCGGCCAGTTCCCGGCGAAGACGTGGCGGAACACCTGCTGGTAGGCGGGCAGCAGCCAGCGTTCGACCGAGCCGGAGTCGGTGTGAGCCGACAGCCCGAGCGACGCCGAGCCGGGCGCGCGGCGGCGGATGCGGTCGGGGTAGGCGGTGTCGCGATCGGGGTCGAACCAGACGCGGCCTTCGGACTCGTGCCGCCAGAAGGAGTTGAGGAACCGCCGGACGGCGACCATACGCTCGTGCTGGCGGGCCTGGATCTGCGGCTTCGACCAGTAGACGGGGTAGATCTGCGGCTGGCCGGACGCGAGCCCGGCGAAGACGTCGTCGGCCGGGCCTTGGTAGGTCCCCGCGAAGTCGTTGCCGGCGAGGTACGCAGCGAGCTCGGCGTCCCAGCCTTCGGCCGTTTCGCGCGCGAAGGTGCCCTTGACGACGGCGCAGCCTCGCCGCCGGACGGCGTCCACGGTCCGCTGCGGCACGGTCCCGTCGGCGATGTCGCGAAACCGGACGACAGGGAAAGCGTCCTGGTCGGCGGCGACGGCGTCGACCTCCCGCCGCATCCACTCCCGGACTTCGGCGAACGCGCCGGCGACGTCGCCGACCCGGGCGCGCAGCTCCTGTTTGGTCCGCGAGATTGCCTCGGACATGTTCGCCGGCAGCTCGGTGGTGGTCATCGGTGTCCTCCGCGATCTTTTGGTTAGGACTCCTTACTAGAATGCTCTCGCTACGGTAACCCCGTCCGTTCCCGGCCACAAGAGGTGCGATGTCCGACCCCGACCGGCCACTCCCGCGCCTGGCGATGCTGCGGGCCATGACCGACCGCGCGGTGCTCGACCACGTCTTCGTCCACAACCGGACCACGCGCGCCGAGCTGGCCGCGACCACCGGGATCTCGAAGCCGACGATCTCCGAGTCCGTCCGGCGGCTCGAGACGGCGGGCGCGCTGCGGGCCACCGGCACCGACCAGACCGGTCGCCGCGGGCGGATCGCGACGTTCTACGAACTGGCCGCGGACGCCGGCCGGGTCGTCGCCGCGGAGGTCAACCAGCAGGGCATCCGGATCGTGACCACCGACCTGACCGGCGAGGTCCTGGCCGCCGACCAGCACGCGCCGGATGGTCGCCCGATGACCACGGCGGTCCGCGCCGCCCTCGCCGCCGCGAGCGACGGTGGGCCGGGACCGGTCCGCGCGACGGCGGTCTCGGTGGCCAACCCGGTCGACCCGGTGACGCACGAGGTCGTCGCGCTGCCCGGGTCGCCGTTTCCCGAGGGCACGATCCGGGCCGGCGAAGTCGGCCGGGACGTCCTGCTCGACAACGACGTCAATTTCTCGGCACTCGCCGAACGCCGGGAGGGTGCGGCGCGGGACGCGAAGAGCTTCGCCTACGTCTACGTCGGGGCCGGGCTCGGTGTCAGCCTGTACGTCGGCGACCAGCTGGTCCGCGGCGCGCACGGCCTGGCGGGCGAGATCGGTTACCTGGACAGCTCGGGAACGACGCTCGCCGAGGCACTGGCCGGCCAGGGTTTCGGCAGGTCGGACGCGCCTTCGCTGGACGTCGACGCGATTCTGACCACGCTCTCGCGGGCGGCCTCCGGCGACGGCGCAGCCGTTGAGCGGCTACGGCTGCTCGGCGCGACGCTCGGCCGGGCCGTGGCCGCGATCTGCACCATCGTCGACCCGGACGTCGTCCTGCTGGGCGGCCCGGCCGGCAGCCGCCCAGGCCTGGTCGCCGAAATCCGCCGAGCGGTCACGGCGGCCGCGCCGGGGCCGGTCCGGGTGGAGGCGGGCACGGTCACGGACTCGGCGGCCCTGCGGGGTGCGCTGTTGTCCGCACTCGACCACGGCCGCGACGCCCTGCTCGCGGCGGTCGCCAAAAGCTAGCCACGGCCGCGCGGCTCTCGGCTCTCGGCTCTCGGCTCTCGGCTCTCGGCTCTCGGCTCTCGGCTCTCGGCTCTCGGCTCTCGGCTCTCGGCTCTCGGCTCTCGGCTCTCGGCTCTCGGCTCTCGGCTCTCGGCTCTCGAAGAGAAGACAACAGCCTGACGACGAGACGGCCTCCGGACATTGCCAATCGGGCGACAGCTTGGCGGCGACACCACCTCCGGGTGGTGACCGAAGTCAGACCACAGCCCAGCCGCGACACAGCCGCCGAATGTTGGCTGGAGTCAGACCACAACCCAGCCGCAGCACAGCCGCCGGACGTTGACCAACGTCAGACCATAACCCGGCGGCCGCACAGCCTCCAGGCGTTGGCCGGAGTCAGACCAATGCGCGGCCGCGACACAGCGCCTGAGCGTTGCCGAAGTCAGACGACTGCCTGGCGAGGGCACACCACCCGGGCGTTCGAAACGCCGACGACAGCCTCGGCGGAGACGCCGCGTCTGGCGGTGCCGACATCAGTCGGAGCCTGCGTCGATCACCGCGCGGACGCACTTCGCTACTACCGCCGGGTCGACCTTTGTCACCTGGCGGTCGTACGTCAGCAGGCCGTTGACCTCGTTCTCGACGTCGGTCGTCTGGGTGTAGATCGCGCCGGACAGGCCTCGCTCCGCTATCACTCGCTCCAAGCGGGCGCTCACCTCCGCGTAGCGCTCGGTGAGCCGCTCCGGTGTCGGCGTCATCTCGTACGCGTTCGGTGGGCCGGGCCAGCGATGACCGTCGAGGACCAGGCCTAGGCCGCCGCACTCGCCGTCGACTATCGCGCGGTTGTCCTGGATCGATGGCTCGCCCGGGCCGACGTACGTGTGGTCGTCGTAGACGTCGCCCGCGCCGGTGTCGGGGCGGGAGAAGCAGCAGTTGACGCCGCTGTTCGCGATCACCAAACGGGTCGGGTCGAGCGTTTTGACCAGTTCCGCGACACGGGCCGTGTCGTACTCGCCCCAGCCCTCGTTGAACGGGACCCAGCCGACGATCGACGGGACCGCTTGCAGCTGAGTGATCATTTTGATCAGTTCTGCTTCGAACCGGTCCCGGGCCTGCGGGACGGGGTCCGGCGCGGGTCCCGGCGGGCCGTCGAACGACACCGTCAGCGACGGCATGTCCTGCCAGACGACCAGGCCTAGCCGGTCGGCCCAGAAGTACCAGCGGGCCGGCTCCACCTTGACGTGTTTGCGGACGAAGTTGAAGCCCAGCTCCTTCGTCTTTTCGAGGTCGAAGCGCAACGCGTCGTCGGTCGGCGCGGTCGAGATGCCGTCGGGCCAGTAGCCCTGGTCGAGCGGGCCGTGGAGGAAGGTGATCCGGCCGTTGAGCGCGATCCGCGGACGGCCGTCGGCGTCGGGGATCAGGCCGATCGTCCGGAGGCCCGTGTAGCCGCCGACCTCGTCCAGGATCGCGCCGTGGCGGTCCAGCAGCCGGACTTCCAGGGTGTAGAGGTGTGGGTCGTCGGGCGTCCAGAGGCGTGGTTCGGCAACGTCCACGCGGACCGGCGTCCCGGCTTCGCCCGAACCGCGCGCCACCTCGCCGTCGGTGGTCGAAAGCACGACCACCACCGTGGAGCCACCTGTGACCTGCGGGAACACTGTGACGCCGGTGAGGTCCGGGGTCAGGTCCAGCCGTTCGACGCGAGCGGCGGGCACCGGCTCGAGCCAGACCGTCTGCCAGATGCCCGACGATGCCGTGTAGCAGATTCCGCCGGGGGCGTTGCGCTGCTTGCCGACCGGGAAGGGCTCGATGTCGGTGCGGTCCTCGGCGCGGACGGTCAGCTCCTGCGGGCCCGTCGGCCGCAGGACGTCGGTGATGTCCGCGCTGAACGCCGTGTAGCCGCCCTCGTGCGTCGCGACGAGCTGGTTGTTGACCCAGACCTGGGCCTTCTGATCGACGGCGCCGAAGTGCAGCAGGACGCGGTCGCCGCGCCAGCCGTCCGGGATCTCGACGAGGTGGCGGTACCAGAGGACTTCGTCGCGCCGGCCGATTCCGGACAATGCCGACTCCGGCGGGAACGGGACCAGGATCCGCTCGGCGTAGCCCGACGGCCGAGGTTCGTCCGTGTCCGCCGGCCAGCCCGCGTACTCCCAGACGCCGTTGAGGTTCAGCCAGCGAGACCGGGTCAGCTGGGGCCGCGGGTACTCGGGCAGCGCGTTGTCCGGGCCGACCTCACCGGACCACGGGGTCGTCAGGACGGGGTCGAGGCGGCGCCAGCCGGTGTCTTCGGGGGAAGTCATCCCGGCCGATGATGGCAGAGCCGCGGTCACGGGGCCTGTGATCGACGTCATGCGCGAAGGGGTCCGGTGGACCGCCGCCGGGCTCTTGCGACTCGCGAGTAACCTCTGCCCATGCGTGTGCTGATGCTGTCCTGGGAGTACCCGCCAGTGGCCATCGGCGGCCTGGCCAGGCACGTGCACGCGCTCGCCTGTCACCTGGCCGGACAGGGTCACGAGGTCGTCGTCCTGTGCCGGCACGCCGCCGGGACCGACGCCGGGACGCATCCGCGCAGCGACCGCGTCGTCGAGGGCGTGCGGATCATCCGGGTCGCCGAGGACCCGATGCACGTGACCTTCGAACGCGACCTCGTCGCCTGGACCCTCGCCATGGGGCACGCCATGGTCCGCGCCGCGCAGGACCTGCTGCGGAGCTGGCAGCCGGACGTCGTCCACGCGCACGACTGGCTGGTCGCGCACCCGGCCATCGCGATCGCCGAGGCCGCGCGGGTGCCGCTGGTCGGCACGGTCCACGCCACCGAGGCCGGCCGGCACTCCGGCTGGCTGTCACACCCGCTGAACCAGCAAGTTCACTCGGTCGAGTGGTGGCTGGCCAACCGCGCCGACGCCGTGATCACCTGCTCGCAGGCCATGCGCCGCGAGGTCGCGCACCTCTTCGAGATCGAGGCCGGCGACGTCACGGTGATCCACAACGGCATCGAGGAACGCGGCTGGCAGGTGCCGGCCGACGAGATCGCCCACGCCCGCGAGGTCTACAGCCCGGCCGGCGCGCCGCTGTTGCTCTACTTCGGCCGGCTCGAATGGGAGAAGGGCGTCCAGGACCTGCTGGCCGCGCTCCCCCGCATCCGGCGGCGCCACCCCGGCACGCGCGTGGTCGTGGCCGGGAAAGGGCGACACTTCGACGAGCTCGTCGAGCAGTCGCGGAAGCTGCGGGTGCGGCGCGCGGTCGACTTCGTCGGGCACCTGTCCGACCGGGACCTGCGCGCGGCGCTGGCCGCGGCCGACGCCGTGGTCCTGCCCAGCCGGTACGAGCCGTTCGGGATCGTCGCCCTGGAAGCCGCGGCCGCGAAGGCGCCGCTGGTGGCGTCGACCGCCGGCGGGCTCGGTGAGGTCGTCGTCCACGGCGAGACCGGGCTGGCGTTCAGTCCCGGCGACGTCGGCGCGCTGGCCGACGCCGTGACGACGGTGCTGAACGACGCCGACGCGGCGGCGCGGCGGGCCCGGGCCGCGCAGGCCCGGCTGGCCGCCGACTTCGACTGGGGGCGGATCGCCGAGGCGACCGTCGCGGTCTACCGGCGGACGAAGGCAGGCGAGCCGGTGGAGCTGCCCCGGCCGAAGATCGCCACCGGCAACGCGTTCGAACCGGTCGCGGCCGGGATCCCGGAACTGTAGGTAGCGGCCGCGTCAGAAGTGGCGGACCTGGACGCGGTCCGTGTGGGCCGCGGGCACGGCCGTGGCCGCGGCGGCGACGGACGCGCAGGCGAAAAGGGCGACGAGCGCGACAAGGACAGCGCTCAACTTGCTGGTCATCGGGACTCCTCGGGGAGCAGTGGCGCGACAGGCACCACGCAGCGAGCATCCGCGCCCCCTCCCGGCGAAACAATAGGGAGAACACCACGGGCGGCTACGCATTCGCCTTCCGTGACCGGTTCGCCCGTCAGTGGACGCCGGTCAGGATCCGGACCTGGACGCGTTCGACCACGGGGCCGTGGGGCTCGACCGCGCGTCGGACGCGGTCGGCGAACCCGGGCCGGGACGCCGGGGGCGGGAGCTGTTCCGGGCTCATCGCCGAAAACACGCCACCGACGATCTCCTCGACGGTGAGCGTGGCCGAGTAGTCGACAACCCGCAGGTCGACGGCGTATCCGGCGGTCGAGAGGGCGTCGCGGTAGCGCTCCTGGCTCGCCGTGTCCGTGCCGCACGTCCGGTGCAGCGGGACGCCGAGCTGGTCGGACAGGACCTGTCGCAACGCGGCCGACCACGCGGCGTCCTGGAGCCACAGCGGCTCGCCGTTGGTCACCACCACGACACCGCCGCCGGCGCGCAGGAGCGGGCGCGCCGCCACGAACAGCCGCTCGTGGTCCATCCAATGCAACGCCTGCGCCACCGTCACCGCGCCCAGCCGGCCGGGCCCGAGGACCGCCGTCAGGGCGCCGAGGTCGGTGTCCGCGCCGAGCAGCCAGCTGACGTTCGGCTCGGCCGTCGCCCGGCGGGCCTCGGCCAGCATGTCCGGTTCCGGGTCCATCCCCAGCACGGCGCCGGTGCGCGGGGCCAAGGCGCGGGTGAGCTGGCCGGTGCCGCAGCCGAGGTCGAGCACAACGTCGTTGCGCGTGAGACCACACGCGCTGACCAGGGCGTCCGCGACCTCGGGCGGGTAGCCTCGGCGGAACCGCTGGTAGTACTCGCTCACTTCGCCGCCGAACGCCGGTGCCGTCATGACCCCGAGGATGCCGCCGGAACCGGCCGGGCGGATGTGGTTCCGCTGCGGGCGGAAGCGGCTAGAAGACCGGCAGCAGGACGCCGTGCTCGGACTCCGGGCGCGGGCCGAAGATGCGGCGGTCGGTCTCGGCGATCGGGACGTCGTTGATGCTCGCCTCGCGGCGGCGCATCAGGCCTTCGTCGCTGAACTCCCACAGCTCGTTGCCGTAGCTGCGGAACCACTCGCCGGCCGCGGTGCGGGACTCGTACTGGAAGCGGACGCCGATGCGGTTGCCACGAAAGCCCCACAGCTCCTTGCGCAGCGCGTAGTCCAGCTCGCGTTCCCACTTCGCCGTCAGGAACTCGACGATCCGCGCGCGGCCGACGACGTGCTGGTCGCGATTGCGCCACACCGAATCCTCGGTGTAGGCCAGCGAGACCCGCTCGGGGTCGCGGGTGTTCCAGGCGTCCTCGGCGGCCTGGACCTTCTGGCGGGCGGTGTCTTCGTCGAACGGCGGGAACGGCGGGCGCGGGGTCATGGACGGCTCCTTCCGAAACCCGGAGAACGGCCGTTCTCCGGATTGCCGCTAGAGTAGAGAACGCTCATTCTCCGCACCAGAGGCAGGTGACATGGATCCCACGGAGGCGACCGGCCGGTTGCTGGAGGCCGCCGAGGAGCTCTTCTACGCCCACGGCGTGCAGGCGGTCGGGATGGACGCCGTCCGCGCACGCTCCGGCGTCTCGCTCAAACGGCTCTACCAGTGCTTCCCGGCCAAGAACGACCTGGTCGAGGCCTACCTCCTGCGACGCGACGAACGCTGGCGGCGGTCGTTGCGCGAATTCGTCCACGCCCGCGGCGACGACCCGCTCGCCGTGTTCGACTGGCTGCACGACTGGTTCCGCGAGCCCGGATTCCGCGGCTGCGCGTTCGTCAACTCCTTCGGCGAGTTCGGCGAACCGGCGCCCGGGATCGCCGCCGCGATCCGCAAGCACAAGGACGAGCTGCGTGCCTACCTGCGTGGTCTCGTCGCCGACCACACCACCGCCGACCAGCTGTTCTCGCTCGTGGAGGGCGCGACCGTGCTCGCCGCGATCACCGGTGACCCGGGCGAGGCGAGCACGGCCGGTGCGGCCGCGAAGGTCCTCCTGGCCGCTCACGGGTAGGGCGTCAGCCGGGCGGCGAGCTTCGGGCGACGACGCCCGACGACGGCGGGAACACGCTGCGGCAGACCGGGCGCGCGCGGTGAATTGACGTCGTAAACGGCACGACCGGACCGTTCACTCGTGGCAGTAGCTGAGCTGCTCGTCCCCATCCGCGCCACGCCCGTACGGGGTGAGGTCGAACAGGTTCCACACCGGCTCGATCGTCCCGACGTGGCGCGGGTCCTGGCCCGGTTCGGCCGGCTCGTACAGCAGCTCCGAACCCCAGAAGTGCCGGATCCCGTCGTCGTCGCGGCGGAAGACGTTGAGCATCGGGCGCGGACTGCCGTCGGCGGCTTCGCCGTGGTGGTCGCGGCGTCAGCTGCGCGCTTTCCCCCGACGCCGGACCGGGCCGGTCGTCGTCGGGGTCGCGCGGGAACATGTCGTGATAGACGACCAGGGTGTCGTAGCCAGGCGAGAACAGGTCCGACAACCGCACTTCGCCGTTGTCGCCCTGGAGGACATAGTCCTCGGGCACCAGACCGCGGCGTGGCAGGTCGCGGCGTTGGACAGCCACCGCCTCCAGTTCGCGCCGCAGCGCGGCTTCCCGTCGAGCAGGCGATCACGCGCGGCGCGGTACCCGGGCGCGACTCGCCCGGGAAGCTCAGGCTCATGTCCGGGAAACGTACGCACGAAACTGGTCCGACGGCGGGGAGCCACCGCCGTCGGACCAGTTCCGGACCACACCATCCCGAGAAGGGTGTGGTGCCGGCCGTCCCTCGTCAGGTAGGGACGGCCGGAGCTCGAAGCACTCTCGACCGCCGAGAGCGCATCAAGCACTGCCCTGCTACCGGGCGTCCGTGAGGTACCGCGCGTAGGCACCGGTGGTGAGGAAGCTCGGCAGTTTCTCGCCGAGCGCGGTCTCGGTGAAGATCTGGTACGCGTCGCCGAGGCGGTGGCCGTCGCCGAGTTCCGCGCGCACCGACGCCAGCTCGTCGTCCAGGAACTCGACCGCCAGCTCGCGGGTCAGCGCGGTGCCGTCCTCGAGCTTCGTGCCGTTGCGGATCCACTGCCAGACCTGGCAACGCGCGATCTCCGCGGTGGCCGCGTCCTCCATCAGGTTGTGGATCGCCGCCGCGCCGGTGCCGCGCAGCCACGCGTCGACGTAGCGCAGCGCGACGTTGATGTTCGCGCGGACACCCGCTTCGGTGACCTCGCCGCCGGCGCTCGCGACGTCGAGCAGGTCTTCGGCGGTGACGTCGACGTCCTCGCGGAGCTTGCCGAGCTGGTTCGGCCAGCCGCCGAGCACACCGTCGAACACCTCGCGGCAGACCGGGACCAGGCCGGGGTGCGCGACCCAGGAGCCGTCGAAACCGTCGCCGGCCTCGCGTTCCTTGTCGGCGCGGACCTTCTCCAGCGCGGTCGCGGTGACCTCGGGGTCCTTGCTCGGGATGAACGCGGCCATGCCGCCGATGGCGTGCGCGCCGCGCTTGTGGCAGGTCCGCACCAGCAGCTCGGTGTAGGCCCGCATGAACGGCACGGTCATGGTGACCTGCGCGCGGTCCGGCAGCACGAAGTCGGCGCCGTGCGCGGCGAAGTTCTTGATCATGCTGAAGATGTAGTCCCAGCGCCCGGCGTTCAGGCCCGCCGCGTGCTCGCGCAGTTCGTAGAGGATCTCGTCCATCTCGAACGCGGCGGTGATCGTCTCGATCAGCACCGTGGCGCGGATCGTGCCGCGCGGGATGCCGAGCTCGCGCTGCGCCAGCAGGAAGACGTCGTTCCACAGCCGCGCTTCGTGGTGGTTCTCGAGCTTCGGCAGGTAGAAGTACGGGCCGACGCCGCGGGCCACCAGCTGGCGGGCGTTGTGGAAGAAGAACAGGCCGAAGTCGACCAGGCTCGCCGACACCGGACGGCCGTCGATGCGGATGTGCTTCTCCACCAGGTGCCAGCCGCGGGGGCGGGCGACGATCGTCGCCGGGTCGTCCCCGATCGTGTAGCGCTTGCCCGCCGACGTGCTCTTTCCCGCGGAGGCGGCGTTGGACACAGCCTCGGTGGTGAAGTCGATGTTGCGGCGGATAGCGTCGAAGAGGTTGAGCTGGCCGTCGATCACGTTGTGCCACGTCGGCGACGTCGCGTCCTCGAAGTCCGCCAGCCAGACCTTCGCGCCGGAGTTCAGCGCGTTGACCGTCATCTTGCGGTCGGTCGGGCCGGTGATCTCGACGCGGCGGTCTTCCAGGCCCGGTGCGGTCGGCGCCACGTTCCACGACTCGTCGTCGCGGATCCGGCGGGTCTCGGGCAGGAAGCCGAGCGGCTTCTCCCCCGACTGCAGCTCCTCGCGGCGCACGCGGCGGGCGTCGAGCAGCTCGCGCCGGCGGCCGGCGAACGTGTTGTCGAGCTTGGCCAGGAAGTCGAGTGCCGCCGGGGTGAGGATCTCGGCGAACCGGCCCTCGACCGGACCGGTGACCTCGATGCGGTAGTTCAGTCGATCAACCATGGGGTGCCTCCGCGAGCAGAGCTGTGCAGGGAAGGGAAGTGGGGTCGCGGGCCGGCGACGCAGGGGGTCGCCGCCGGCCCGCGAAGAGCGTCAGAACTGGGCTTCCTCCGTGGAACCCTTCAGCGCCGTGGTGGAGCTGGTCGGGTTCAACGCGGTCGCGACCTGGTCGAAGAAACCGGTGCCGACCTCGCGCTGGTGCTTCGTGGCGGTGTAACCACGGGCCTCCGACGCGAACTCGCGCTCCTGCAGGTCGACGTAGGCGGTCATGCCCTCGCGGGCGTAACCGTGCGCCAGGTCGAACATCGAGTAGTTCAGGGCGTGGAAGCCGGCCAGCGTAATGAACTGGAACTTGTAGCCCATGTGGCCGAGCTCGCGCTGGAACTTCGCGATCGTGGCGTCGTCCAGGTGCTTCTTCCAGTTGAACGACGGCGAGCAGTTGTAGGCCAGCATCTGGTCCGGGAACTTCGCCTTGATCGCCTCGGCGTACTTGCGCGCCACCTCGAGGTCCGGCTTCGAGGTCTCCATCCAGAGCAGGTCGGCGTACTGGGCGTAGGCCAGGCCGCGCTCGATGCAGGGGTCGATGCCGTTGGTGACCTCGTAGAAGCCCTCGGCGGTGCGGCCGCCGGTGAGGAACTGCTGGTCACGCTCGTCGACGTCGCTGGTCAGCAGCGTCGCGGCCTGCGCGTCGGTGCGGGCGACCACGAGGGTCGGCACGTCGAGGACGTCGGCCGCGAGACGCGCGGCGTTCAGCGTGCGCTCGTGCTGCTTGGTCGGGATCAGCACCTTGCCGCCGAGGTGGCCGCACTTCTTCTCGGACGCGAGCTGGTCTTCCCAGTGCACACCCGCGGCGCCGGCGGCGATCATGCCCTTCATCAGCTCGAACGCGTTGAGCGGGCCACCGAAGCCCGCTTCCGCGTCGGCGACGATCGGGGCGTACCAGTCGATGTCGGTGTTGCCTTCCGCCCAGTTGATCTGGTCGGCGCGGCCCAGCGCGTTGTTGATCCGGCGGACCACGGCCGGCACGGAGTTGGCCGGGTAGAGGCTCTGGTCGGGGTAGGTCTGGCCGGCCAGGTTGGCGTCGGCGGCGACCTGCCAGCCGGACAGGTAGATCGCCTGCAGGCCGGCGCGGACTTGCTGGACGGCCTGGTTGCCGGTGAGCGCGCCCAGCGCGTGGATGTAGTCCTCGGTGTGCAGGAGGTCCCACAGCTTCTCCGCACCGCGGCGGGCGAGGGTGTGCTCTTCGACGACGCTGCCGCGCAGCTTGACGACGTCCTCGGCCGAGTAGGAGCGCTGCACGCCCGCCCAGCGGGGGTCGTTCGCCCACTTCGCGGTCAGCTCCGCGGCCGCCTGCTTGGCCTGTTCGGTCATCGGACTCTCCCGGTGTTGCGAAGTTTGCGATTGCTCGCCTTGCTTGGCCTGAACACTGCACGCCAGGGGAAATCCGATCCAGTCGTCCAATTTGCCAATTTGTGCGAAGGATACGTACGCTCCTTGCAAAGGTTGCGAATCGCTGGTTCGCAACGGCCACGAAAATCCGCGTTCTTGACCGTTCACGTAACCGTTCAGGACCGGAAACCTTCCGGAAAGGCGGGCTCGGATGGAGAAGACTTTCGCCGGAGCGCGGCTGCGGCACCTCCGCGAAAGCCGGGCGATGAGCCAGGCCGACCTCGCCCGTGTGCTGGAGATCTCACCGAGCTACCTCAACCAGATCGAGCACAACTCGCGCCCGCTGACCGTGCCCGTCCTGATGCGGATCACGCAGGCGTTCGGCGTGGACACCGAGTTCTTCGCCAACAACGACACGTCCCGGCTGGTGGCCGACGTCAAGGAGGCGCTGCTCGACGAGTCGCTCGGCGTCGACGTCACGACGAGCGAGCTCAACGAGCTGGCGACGAACCTGCCGGCGATCGCGCAAGCCCTGGTCAAGCTGCACCGCAGCTACCGCAACGCCGTCGAGAACACCGCCGCGCTGACCACCGAAAACGGCCTGGGCCTGCACGGCAGCGCGGCGTCGGCGCTGCCGCACGAAGAGGTGCGCGACTTCTTCTACGAGCGCGAGAACTACGTCGCCGAGCTGGACGAACGCGCCGAGAAGATGGCGGCCGACATCCCGCTGCAGCGTGGCCAGGTGCTCAGCGCGTTGAAGGACTGCCTTTCCCAGCGCTACGGCGTCGAAGTGACCAGCGACGGCATCGACGAAGCCGCGGGTCAGCAGCACCGCTACGAGCCGCTCAGCCGGACGTTGCGCCTCGCGCCGAGCTTGCGCGTCGGGCAGCAGGCGTTCCGGATGGCTTCGCAGATCGCCCTGCTCGAGTACGACGACCTGATCACCGAGCTGGCCGACTCGTGGGCGTTTTCCGGCCCCGCCGCGCGCTCCCTGGCCCGCGTCGGCCTGGCGAACTACTTCGCGGGGGCGCTGATTCTCCCGTATGGACCGTTCCTGGCCGCGGCCGAGCGGTTCCGCTACGACATCGAGCGGCTGTGCGACCACTACGGCGTCGGCTTCGAGACCGTCTGCCACCGGCTGTCCACCCTGCAGCGGCCCAAGCACCGCGCGGTGCCGTTCTCCTTCGTGCGCGTCGACCGGGCCGGGAACATGTCGAAGCGGCAGTCCGCGGCCGGTTTCCACTTCTCCCGCGTCGGCGGTGCCTGTCCACTGTGGAACATCTACGAGGCGTTCACCCAGCCGGGCAAGATCCTCACCCAGATCGCGACGCTGCCCGACGGCAAGAGCTACTTCTGGATCGCGCGGACGATTTCGCGCAACATCGGCGGCTACGGCAGCCCGGGAAAGACGTTCACGGTCGGCCTGGGCTGCGAACTGCGGCACGCGGGACGGCTGATCTATTCGACGGGCCTGGACCTGGACGAACCCGCGGCCGCCACCCCGATCGGCATGGGCTGCAAAGTCTGCGAACGCCCGGCCTGCTCGCAGCGCGCGTTCCCGACGATCGGCAAGCAGCTCACGGTCGACGAGAACACCAGTACGTTCGTCCCGTACCCGGCCGTGCCGAAGGGGTAGGGCACCCGGTCGGGTTTCGCGCGCGAGTCGTACATTCAACCAGGTGCACGACATCGACACGGTGACCGCGGCGACCATCGAGAACGCCGCCGCGCGGCTGGCCGGGGTGGTGACCCGCACGCCGCTGGAGCCGAGCGCGCGGCTGTCGTCCCGGGTGGACGCCCAGGTCTGGGTGAAGCGCGAGGACCTGCAGACCGTCCGGTCGTACAAGATCCGCGGCGCCTACAACTTCATCGTCCAGCTGGACGACGTCACGCGCGCGCTCGGCGTCGTCTGCGCCAGCGCCGGCAACCACGCCCAAGGCGTCGCGTACGCGTGCCGCCGGCTCGGCGCGAACGGGCGCGTGTACGTCCCGGGGACCACGCCGCGGCAGAAGCGCGAACGCATCGCGACGCTCGGCGGCGCGCACATCGAGGTCATCGTCGTCGGCGAAACGTACGAAGACGCCTTCGCGGCCGCCACCGAGGACGCCGAGCGCACCGGCGCGACGCTGGTGCCGGCGTTCGACGACGTCCGGACCGTCGCCGGCCAGGGCACGGTGGCGCTGGAGGTGATCGAGCAGCTCGGCTTCGTGCCCGACGTCGTGGTCGTCCCGGTCGGCGGCGGCGGGCTGCTCGCCGGCGTCGGCAGCTTCCTGCGGGAACGGCACCCCGGCGTCCGGGTCGTCGGCGTCGAACCGGCGGGCGCGGCCTGCATGGCCGCGGCGCTCGACGCCGGGCACCCGGTGCGGCTGCCCGAGCTCGACACGTTCGTCGACGGCGCCGCGGTGCGCGTCGCCGGCAGCGTCACCTACCCGCTGATCCGCGAGAGCGGCGCCGAGCTGACGTCGGTCGCCGAGGGCGCGATCTGCACCGAGATGCTGGCGATGTACCAGTCGGACGGCATCATCGCCGAGCCGGCGGGCGCGCTCGCCGCGGCCTCGCTCGGTTCGGTCGTCGACGTCGAGCCCGGCCAGACGGTCGTGGTCGTGGTCTCCGGCGGCAACAACGACGTCAGCCGCTACAGCGAGATCCTCGAGCGCTCACTGATGCACGAACAGCTGAAGCACTACTTCCTGGTCGGGTTCCCGCAGGAGCCGGGCGCGCTGCGGCGGTTCCTGGAGCAGGTCCTCGGGCCCGAGGACGACATCACCCGCTTCGAGTACGTCAAGCGCACCAACCGCGAGCTGGGGCCGGCGCTGGTCGGCATCGAGATCCCGCGCTCGGCCGACCTGCCCGGACTGCTGGCCCGGATGGACGCGAGCCCGCTGCAGGTGGAGCGGATCGAGCCGGGTAGCCCCCTCTTCCACTTCCTGCTGTGAGCGCTGTGGTCCACTAGACGGATGGTTGTGAAGGTCGACGGAGTCCGCAGTATCGAAGCGTTGCGCGAAAAGGTCCACGAGGGTGCGGAGCCCGAGTACCTGCTGTTCTACGGCCACGCGCCGTCCAAGACGGGGCGCGCGACGGCGAGCTGCCTGAGCCAGTGGTGGGTGGACCCGTTCGAGGCCGGCGGCGTGCGGTACCCGTCCGCCGAGCACTACATGATGGCGGGCAAGGCCGAGCTGTTCGGCGACCACGAGAAGGCCGAGCTGATCCGCCAGGCGCCCGACCCGAAGACGGCGAAGGTGCTCGGCCGCGAGGTCGCCGGGTACGACAACGAGACGTGGGAGCGGCACCGCTACGACATCGTCGTCGACGGCAACCTGGCCAAGTTCGGCGCGCACCGCGACCTGCGCCGCTTCCTCCTCGGCACCGGCGAGGCCGTGCTCGTCGAGGCGTCGAAGAAGGACCTCGTGTGGGGCAGCGGGCTCGCCCGCGAGGAGAAGAACTCGGACAAGCCGGACTACTGGCGCGGGCTGAACCTGCTCGGCTTCGCGCTGATGGAGGTCCGCGAGCAGCTGCGCAACCGCTGACCTGCTGTTGGGGCGCCGGGTCGGCGCACATGCGCCTCGGCTTCGAGGGTCGGCTTCGCGGGTCGTGCTGCGGGGGTGGTCGGCCGATGACCACCGCCGAACGGCCAGGGGTTTCGAGGATGGGCTCGCGGGCTTCTGGCGTTGGCCGACGACGGACCACGGTCGCGGCGGTCGAGGTGCGGGCGATTCACGACCACAGCTAAGTCTCTGCCGCGGCTGGTTTCCGGCCACGGCTAGTTCTGGCCGTCTGGCCCACACGCCCCTGGTCGATCCGCGACGACGGCGGCCTTCAGATGCGGTCGGTTTGCGTCCATGCTGGCCGCTCGGCTGTCGCCGGATCCGGACCACGCTCCGGGCCGGGGTCGGTCCGGACCGGTCCCGGCGCCGGTCGATCCGTGACCACCCACGCCCCGGAGCCGTGGTCACAGGCTCGACCACGGGGTGAATCCGCAGGTCAGGCCAGGCCGACGAACATCGTCCGGTGCAGGTCTCCCACGTGGTCGCGGGTTATCCGGGTCGCCGCGTCCCGGTTGCCCGAGGACAGGGCCTTCACCAGCTTCGCGTGCTCGTGGTTCGACTCGCGCAGCTTCTGCAACGGGTACGGCAGGTAGAACCGGTACAACTCCGTGAGCACCGCCTCGTACTGGCGGACCGCTGCCGGAGGGCCCGGTGCGGCGACCGTCAGGTGAAACTCGGCGTCCAGTTCGTGGAACTCCGCCCAGCCCGTCGCCGTGTCCATCCGGGCGACCAACGCCCGGAGGCGCTCGATGTCCGGGCGGCGTCTGGCCACCAGCTGGACCAAACCGCACTCCAGGACCAGGCGGTGGTCGATCAGCTCGCGGACCTCCGCGGCCGACTCGCGGTAGGCGCCGACCTCGCGGACTCGCTCCGCCGGTGGGTGCTCGGCGACCAGGGTGCCGCCGCCGCGGCCTCGGCGTCGCTCGATCAGGCCGTCTTCGGCCAGGCACTCCAGCGCCCGGCGCACGGTGATCTCGGCGACGCCCAGAGCCTGGGCGATGTCGCCGTTCGGCGGCAAGCGCTCCCCCGGTTTCAGCAGGCCCAGCTCGATGGCGAGGGCGATCCGGGCGCGGACCGTGTCCAGCGCCGACAGCCGCCGGATGCCGGTCAGGGCGGGGGCGTCCAGGTCTGCCGTGGCCATGAACCCGACGGTACCGCACAAATTGCTCATCTTGAGCACTCTTGTTTAAGTGTTCAAGGTGGACTATTTTCCGTCCATGCCGCGACCACTCCCGATCGCTCTGGTGCAAGCGCCGCCCCGGCCCGGCTCGGCCGGGTTCGCGGGCGAGGTCGAAGCCGTCCTGGGCCGGTTTCCGGACACGCGCCTGGCCGCCTTCCCCGAGCTGCACCTCTGCGGCGTCGAGGGTGCGGGCGACGAACGCACCGCGCAGCTGCGGGCCGCCGCCGAACCGCTGCACGGACCCCGGACGAAGGAGCTGGCGGAACTGGCCGGCGACCTGGGAATCTGGCTCGCTCCGGGCACCGTTTGCGAAGAAGGCGACCACGGCGAGCTGTTCAACACCGCCCTGGTCTTCTCGCCGCAGGGCGAGCTGGCCGGCTGGTACCGGAAGGTCTTCCCGTGGCGGCCGCACGAGCCGTACGACCCCGGCACGGAGTTCGTCGTCGCCGATCTGGCCGACGCCGGGCGCGTGGGCTTCTCGATCTGCTACGACGCGTGGTTCCCCGAAGTGACCCGCCACCTCGCCTGGATGGGCGCCGAGGTGGTGCTCAACCCCGTCCAGACCACGACCCCCGACCGCGCGCAGGAACTGGTCCTGGCGCGGGCGAACGCGA
This sequence comes from Amycolatopsis sp. WQ 127309, assembly GCF_023023025.1. NCBI lineage: Bacteria > Bacillati > Actinomycetota > Actinomycetes > Pseudonocardiales > Pseudonocardiaceae > Amycolatopsis > Amycolatopsis sp. WQ 127309. The sequence goes on along the minus strand of NZ_CP095481.1, from coordinate 4,426,147 downwards.
TCGTCAACCAGGTGTTCGTCGCCAGCGTGAACACGGCCGGGCCGCTCGGCATGGGCGACAGCCTGCTCGTCGGGCCGGAGGGTGACGTCCTCGGCGCGCTGCCCGCACCCGGCGAAGGCGTCCTCGCGCACACGATCGACCTCGACGAGGTGGCGCGCGTCCGACGGGACGGCACCGCGGGCACCAACCGGATGTGGGAGCAGTTCACCCCGGCCGACGCGCCGCTGCCCCTGCCGCTCTACCAGGGCCGGATCGACCCGGACCGCTGGCGTCCACGAGAAGGAGACGACCGATGACCTCCACGGCCGCGGCCCCGGCCGCCCTGCAGCGCCGGCTCGGCCTGCCAGGCGTCGTCCTGTTCGGGCTCGCCTACATGGCGCCGCTGATCGTGCTCGGCACGTTCGGCATCGTCGCGACGACGACCGAGGGCACCGTGCCCTCGGCGTACCTGCTCGCCCTGGTCGCGATGCTGTTCACCGCGGCCAGCTACGGGAAGATGGCCGCCACCCACCCCGTCGCCGGCTCGGCCTACACCTACGTCCGGAAAGCGGTCGACGCGCGCGCCGGGTTCCTCGTCGGCTGGGCGGTGCTGCTCGACTACTTCTTCCTGCCGATGGTGATCTGGCTGATCGGCGGCGCCTACCTCTCCGCCGAGTTCCCCAGCGTGCCCAAGTGGATCTGGTTGATCACTTTTATCCTGCTGACGACGATCCTCAACGTGCTCGGCATCAAGATCGCCGAGAAGGCGAACTTCGTGCTGATGGCGTTCCAGATCCTGGTGATCGGCTTCTTCGTCGTGCTTTCGATCAAGCAGGTGCTGCACGTCGGGGACGCGCTGGCGAGCTCGCAGCCGTTCTTCCACCCGGGTGCCACGCTGGGCACGATCTCCGGTGGCGCCGCGCTCGCGACGTACTCCTTCCTGGGCTTCGACGCGGTGACGACGTTGACCGAGGAGACGATCGAGCCGCGCAAGACGATCCCCCGCGCCATCCTGCTCACCGCGCTGATCGGCGGCGGCATCTTCATCGTGCTGGCCTACTTCACCCAGCTCGCCCACCCGGGCAGCGCGTTCACCGACGAGTCGTCCGCCGCGTTCGAGATCGCGACGACGATCGGCGGCAACCTCTTCGCGTCGTTCTTCCTCGCCGGCCTGGTCGTCGCGCAGTTCGCGTCCGGGATCGCCGCGCAGGCGAGCGCGTCGCGGCTGATGTACGCGATGGGCCGCGACGGCGTGCTGCCGCGCGTGTTCGGCAAGCTCCAGCCGAAGTTCGCGACGCCGGTGTTCGGCATCGTCCTGACCGGGATCGTCGGGCTGGTCGCGCTGGCCCTGGACGTCAGCACGTCGACGTCGTTCATCAACTTCGGCGCGTTCACGGCGTTCACGTTCGTCAACGTCAGCGTGATCGCGACCTGGCTGCGCGACCGGTCCGGGAAACGGGTGCTGACCTGGGTGGTCTTCCCGGTGATCGGCGCCGTGGTCGATCTGTGGCTGCTGGTCAACCTGGACGGCATCGCGCTGATCTTCGGCTTGGTCTGGCTGGCGATCGGCATCGTCGTCCTGGCGGCGATCACCCGCGGCTTCCGCCGGCCGCCGCCGGAGATGACCTTCGAGGAGTAGTCAGCCGCCCGGGCATTCGGTGCCGCCGCCGCTGCGCTCGACGCAGTGGCGCGGCCCCGGCGGCGCGGGCGGGGCGTGGCGGACGTGCTCGGCCCAGTTCATCCCGGCGACCGCGACGGCCACGAGGAGGCAGCTCCCGAAGAACCACGTCCACCCTCGGCGGCGCCCGAGAGCCGCCACGACGACGCCGATCAGCGGCAGCCCGGCGCCGAGCCAGGCCGCCCAGGTCAGGTAGCCGTCGCCCTCGTGCGTGCTCGTGCCGAACACCGGGAAGCTCGCCACGAACCCCTGCAAGACCAGGAACGGGACGACGAGCAGCAGCCCCACGGCACACAGCGCCAGCACGACCGAGGACCAGAGCGTACGGACTTCCCCCACCCGGTCAGTATGGCCGGATCGACGACGGCAGACCTGAGTGGTTCTACTGCTCGCCGAGGGTTTTCTGCAGGGCCTTGTTCGCCTTGCGGGCCATGTCGGCGACCGCTTCGCGGCGTGCGGTGTCGGCGGCGTAGTCGTCTTCGCGGTTGCGCACGACGCGGGCCGGCATGCCGACCGCGATCGAGTAGTCCGGGATGTCGCCGCGGACGACCGCGTGGGCGCCGAGCACACACCCGCGGCCGATGCGGGTGCCCTTCAGGACGCTGACCTTGGTGCCGAGCCAGGTGTCCGGGCCGATGCGGACCGGCGTCTTCACGATGCCCTGGTCCTTGATCGGCACGTGGATGTCCGAAATGACGTGGTCGAAGTCACAGATGTACACCCAGTCGGCGACCAGGGTGGCCGCGCCGAGCTCGATGTCGAGGTAGCAGTTGATGACGTTCTGGCGGCCGAACACGGACTTGTCGCCGATCCGCAGCGAACCCTCGTGGCAGCGGATGGCGTTGCCGTCGCCGATGTGGACCCAGCGGCCGATCTCCAGCCGGCCGTAGCCGGGGCGGCAGTGGATCTCGACGTCCTTCCCGAGGAACAGCATCCCGCGCAGGATGATGTGCGGGTTGGCGAGCCGGAACTTGAGCAGCCGGTAGTACCGGACCAGGTACCAGGGTGTGTACGCGTGGTTGCGCAGGACCCAGCGCAGCGAGTCGGCGGTCAGGAACTTCGCCTGCCGCGGGTCGCGGCGGGCCTGCCGCCAGGCCCGCACCCGCGAAAGAGCGGGCGCACCCCACATCGACGTCATGCCGGTGACCGTAACCTGTGTGCGGGACGGGTTCACAGGCAAGGGGAGCTGGATGGGCACGAAGCTGATCATCGACACCGACCCGGGCGTCGACGACGCGCTGGCGATCGCGCTGGCCGCGGTCTCGCCGGACGTCGACCTCCTGGGCGTGACGACCGTGTTCGGCAACGTGCCCCTGGACAAGACCACGGCGAACGCGCGCCGGCTGCTGGAGCTGTTCGGCCGCACCGACGTGCCGGTCGCGGCCGGCGCCGCCCGCCCGCTGGTGTACTCGAAGCCGCGTGACGCGAAAGAGGTCCACGGCGGCGACGGCCTGTCCGGCCACGCGGACACCCTGCCCGAGGCGACCCGGCCGCTCGACGAGCGGGACGCCGTCAGTCTCATCCTCGCGCTGCTCGAGGCGGCCGACGAGCCGGTGACCATCGCGCCGATCGGGCCGTTGACGAACATCGCCGCGCTGCTGGCCGCCCACCCGGGCGCGCGGGAGAAGATCGCGCGGCTGGTGGTCATGGGCGGTGGGGTCACTTTCGGCAACAGCACCGCGGCGGCCGAGTTCAACATCTGGAGCGACCCCGAGGCGGCCCGGCGGGTGCTGGTCGAGGACGACGTCCCGGTGGTGCTGGTGCCGCTGGACCTCACGCACCGGTGCGCCGTCGACGCCGAGTGGCTGGCGAAGCTCGCCGCGTCCGGGCCGATCGGCGCGACGCTGGAGGGGCTCACCTCGACCTACCGCCGGCACTACACGCGGATCTTCGGCGAGGACCGGATGGTCATGCACGACGCCGTCGCGGTCGCCGAGGCGATCTCGCCCGGGATCCTGCACACCGAGACCCACCGCGTCGACGTCGACTGCGGGCTGGGCCCGGCGCGCGGCCAGACCCTGGTCGACCGGCGACGGCTCGGCGAAGAGGATCCGCAGTTCTCCCCCGGCCGGCTGATCGAGGTCGCGATGGACACCGACCTCGACGGCCTGCGCGGTTTCGTGCTGGACCGGCTGACCGGAGCCGCGCGGTGAGCGAAGAGCCCGTGGTCGTCCCGGAGAACACACCGCCGCCGCGCCGACGCCGCGCCGGGATCGTGGTGGCCGCGGTCGTCGTGATCGCGGCCGCGCTCGTGGTCGCGATCCAGTTCGCGCCGAAGCAGGAGACGGCCGAGAACGCCGCCGCGACGGCCGCGCCGATGCCGTCGGTGGTCCCGACGGTGGTCCCGAAAGCGACCACGCCGCCGCCGACGCAGCCGAAGCTGCCGCAGGCGAGCGAGTTCGACGAGTGGGCGTCGAAGACCAGCCAGTGGCTCGACATCCCGCTGCGCGCGATGACCGGCTACGCGCAGGCCACGGTGACGCTGACCAAGGAGATCCCGGGCTGCCACCTGTCGTGGGTGACGCTGGCGGCGGTCGGGAAGGTCACCTCCGACCACGGCCGCGCGCAGGGCGGGCAGCTGGGTGCCGCCGGCGTGCTGAGCAAGCCGCTCGGCACGGTCGAGGTGCGCGACTTCTACAACAAGGTCGTCTCGACGGCGAACGCCGCCGGGCCGATGCAGCTGTCCCCGGCGATCTGGGGGAAGTACAAGACGAGCGCGTCGGGCGGCACCCCGGACGTGCAGAACATCGACGACGCGGCGCTGTCCACCGGCCGCGCGCTGTGCGCCGACGGCCACGACCTCTCCCAGGGGCAGACCTGGTGGGACTCGGTGAGCGCGCTGCAGTCGGCGCCGCTGTTCCTGCACCGGACGCTCGCGACGGTCAACGTCTACGGCACGGTCGGCCAGGGCTCGGCGGCGCCGAACGCGGCGGTGCTGAGCGCGGTCAACTTCGCCATCGACAAGATCGGCCTCCCCTACATCTGGGGAGGCAACGGCACCGGCGGCGGCGACCCGGGCTTCGACTGCTCGGGCCTGACGACGGCGGCGTACGCGAGCGCAGGCGTCAAGCTGATGCGCACGGCGGACACGCAGTACCGCAGCGTGGCGCACGTGACCGAGCCGCAGCTGGGCGACCTGATCTTCTACGGCGAGCCGACGACGAAGATCCACCACGTCGGTCTCTACATCGGCAACCAGCAGATGATCGACGCGCCGCAGACCGGGCAGGCCGTGCAGGTCCACACGTACCGCAAGGACGGCGACGACTACGCGGGAGCGGGCCGCCCGACCGCCTGAGCCGTGATGCGCGGGCCGGGCGACTCACCATCGCCGAACGAACCGCGCCGCGCGCCGCCGAATGCGATACGCGGCGCGGCTCACGTGCTGGAGTGGACGCCGACCGTCGTTCGCCGAACCGCGCCGGGCGCCGTCGGATGCGTGGGCCTGAGCCGAACGAACCGCGCCGCGCGTCGCTGGGTGTGACGCGCGGCGCGGCTCATGCGGCTACTGACGCCCCTGGCTCGCGACGTCGAGGAGCATCTTCGCGGCCACCGTCGCCCCGTCGTCGCGGATCGTGCCCGCCACCGCCTGGGCCTGGGTCCGCATCTCGGGTGTCAGGGCCGTGGTGAACGCGGCCGACAGTGACTCGGCCGTCGGGGTCGGGCCCTCGTGCGCTACTCCGATGCCCAGCCCGGCCACCCGCTCCGCCCAGTACGGCTGGTCCGCGATCCGGGGTACCACCACCTGGGGCGCGCCCGCCCGGGCGGCCGTGGTCGTGGTGCCCGCGCCGCCGTGGTGGACGACCGCGGCCACCCTGCGGAACAGCGCCTGCTGGTTGACCTCGCCGATGACGAAGCAGTCCTCGGCGTCGTCGATCGCGGTCAGGCCGGCCCAGCCGCGGCCCAGGACCACCCGGCGGCCCTGTGCGCGGGCCGCTTCGGTCGCTTCGCGGGCGATGCCCTCCGGGGCGTACGCGGCCATGCTGCCGAAGCCCACGTACACCGGCGGTTCGCCGGCGTCCAGGAATGCCTCCAGGTCCGCCGGCAGCGGCCGGTCGTCGGGCAGGATCCACGCGCCCGACTGCACGAGGTCGAGGTTCGTCATGCCCTCGGACGGGCACAGCGCCGGGTCCGCCGCCAGCCACGGCCGGTCGGTGAACACGTGGTCGCGGACGTTGTCCACCGGCGGCAGGCCGATCGCCGCCCGCCGGCTGTTCAGCTCCGGGCCGTACAGCGCGTTCACCCGCTCGGCGTCCTGCGCCCACCGCACCTCGAGGTCGGTCTCCTCCTCGGGCGACGGCGTGCCCGGCCGCATCCCCGGCGCGAACTGCCGCGACGGCAGCCCGAAGATGTGGAAACACGCGTACACGTACGGAATTCCCCGCTTTTCGGCCACGTCCCGGGCGCCGGCCGGCAACAGGCCGGTCGCCAGCAGCACGTCACATTCCCCGGCCACCGCGCCGAGCGTTTCGAACCGCGCGGCGACCAGCGCGGGAGCGAGCTTGAACGCGTCCGCCCCGGTCGGCGGTTCCGGGTTGGCGACCACCGAACGCACCGTCGGTCCGAGCGGCACCAACGGGACCCCGGCCCGGTCCAGCAGCGCCACGAAATCGTCGTCCGGCGGCGCCGCGACCAGCGCCTCCGCCCCCAGTTCCCGCAACGCCACCGCGAGCCCGACCAGCGGTTCGACGTCCCCGCGCGATCCCCACGTCGTCAGCAAAACACGCACTGCAGAATCCCCATTTCCCCTGTTCACGATCTACGGCGGGCCATTCTGCGGCATCACCCCGGCCTTGCCGCAAGCCCCGGGGTCGGCTATAAATTGAAGGGGGCGAGGAAATACTTCTTTTCGGGTACGCGATTTCCGTTCAGCCGAGATGGTCGTTCGCGCCGCTCACCCAGTCGATGTAGCGCTCCGCAGACCGGCACACCGCGCCCTTCGCGTCGCCGAGCACCGTCCCGCCCAGCAGGCCGTACAGCCGATCGAACTCGTACGGCTCGAGCCGGTTGACGATCCGCCGCACCAGCCCCGCGGAGAGCGGGATCTTGTTCGGGTAGCTGCGCATGAACGTCACCCACCCCGCGTCCACGACGGGCACGATCGTGTCGCCGGTCAGCAGCACGCCGCCGGTGTCGTTGCCGACGTGGGCCACGGCGGCGCCGGGGAAGTGGCCGCCCGCCTCGACGAGCGTCACGCCGGGCAGGACCCGCTCGGTGCCCGACCACTCCCGCAGCACCGGGTCCTCGCGCCGCACCCACCGCCGGTCGGCGGCGTGCACCAGCACCGGGACGCGCCCGAGGCGGTGGCTCCAGCTGACCTGCGAGCCGTACATGTGCGGGTGGCTCGCCACGATCACCGCGGCCCCGCCCAGCTCCTCGATCTTCGCGACCAGCGCCGGGTCGAGGTGGTTGGGCGGGTCCCACAGCAGGTTGCCTTCGGATGTCTGCGCCAGGTGCGTCCACTGGCCGATGCCGAACGGCGGTTCGCGGTTGAACCGGTGCAGGCCCGGTTCCAGTTCGTGGTGCACGACTTCGCGGCTGTCGGCCGCGAGTTTCTCCAGCGTGGTCCACACCTGACCGGAAGCGGGCACCCATTGCCGTTCGTCCGCGCAGATCGCGCACGCGCCGGCCGGGGGTTGTTCGGTGTCGGGGTGCTCGACCCCGCAGGTTCCGCAGATCCAGATCGTCATGGCGCCAGTCTTGAAGCTCCAGCAAGGTCGAGGTCAAGGAAAGAAGCCAGCAGGGGCACCAGGACGTCCGGGCGGTCCAGCGGGACGATGTGCCCGCAGTCCTCGACGAGGTGCGCCGTGAGGTCGTCGGCGATCGGCCGCAACTGGTTCGCGAGGGTGTCGCCGACCGGATGGGCACCGATCGCCAGCGTCGGCACTGTGAGACGACCGGCTTCCGCGATTTGCGCGGCACTCGTGGGCATGGCGCGGTAGTGCTCGAACGCGCACCGCAGGGATTCGCGCCCGGTGTACGCGGCGACGAAGTGCTCGCGGATTTCCGGTGCTACCCCACGGCCGCGCGTACCGGCGTCGAGGAACCAGCCGATGTAGTCCGCTTCGTGGCCGGCCAGGACCGTCTCGGCGAGGCCGGGCACGGCGTGGAAGCCGAACCACCACGGCGGGCCACCGGCGAGGAAGGCTTCGGCGCCGGGCAGCCGGCCCAGCAGCGACTCCATCAGGACGAGCCGCCGGACGCGCTCGGGGCGTCGCCGCGCGAGCAGGAACGCCGGCGGGGAGCCCGCGTCGATGCCGACGACCGCAGCCGTCGGCTCGCCCAGCGCGTCGAGGAGGGCTTCGGCGTCCAGGGCGAGGTTTCCGGCGTCGTAACCGCCGTCGGCGCGCGTGGTCGCGCCGAGTCCACGCAGGTCCGGCGCGAGGACGCGGTGGTCGCGAGCCAGGTGCGGGATGACCGCCGACCAGAGCCGCCAGGTGTGCGGGAAGCCGTGCAGCAGCAGGACCGCGGGCCCTTCCCCGGCGTCGGCGACGTTGATCTCGATGCCGTTCGCTTCGACCCGATACTCGCGCACGCTGTCTCCTCGGCAGTTACCATTGGTTACCACCAAACGGTAGGTAACAGCATCCGAAGCGCCAAGAAGGCACTTTCACGACAGGTGGTGAGCTCCAGGTGACCTCCTCCGGCCGAGGCGACCTCTTCGACCCGAAGTGCCCGACGCGCCGGCTGCTGGACCGGATCGGCACGAAGTGGACGTCGATGGCGGTCAAGGTGCTGGCCGAGGCCGAGCCGGGTGAAGTGCGGTTCGCCGAGCTGCAACGGCGGATGCCGGGCGTCTCGCAGAAGATGCTGTCGGTGACCCTGCAGAGCCTGACGCGCGACGGCCTGGTCGCGCGCCGAGTGGAGGCAACCGTCCCGCCGAAGGTGCACTACCGGCTGACGGACCTCGGCCGGTCGCTCGAAGTGCCGCTCGCCGCGCTGCGGGACTGGGCGGAGGAGAACATGGTGGCCGTCGACCGGGCGCGGGACCTCGACCCGGGATAACGCACGACATTCACCCTTGCCCCTGACATCGATGTCAGGTTTTACCGTAGCTCGCATGACCGACATCCACGGAACGCACGACGCCCGCTTCGACGACGTCCGCGCCGCGCTCGAGAAGAACGTCGGCTCCGGTGACGAGCTGGGCGCGTCCCTCGTCGTCGACCTCGACGGCGACGTCGTCGTCGACCTCTGGGGCGGCTTCCGCGACCAGGCGCGCACGCTGACCTGGGACGAGCACACCATCACCAACGTGTGGTCGACGACGAAGACCGTGACCAGCCTGGCCGCGCTGATGCTCGTCGACCGCGGCGACCTCGACGTCCACGCACCGGTCGCGCGGTACTGGCCGGAGTTCGCGGCCAACGGCAAGGAGGACGTCGAGGTCCGGCACCTGCTGTCGCACACCTCCGGCGTCTCGGGCCTGGAGCAGCCCGCGGCGGTCGAGGACCTCTACGACCTGGAGACGTCGACCGCCCGGATGGCCGCACAGGCGCCGTGGTGGACGCCCGGGACGGCTTCGGGCTACCACGCGGCGAACTTCGGGCACCTGGTCGGCGAGGTCGTCCGGCGGGTGAGCGGGAAGCCGCTGAAGGCGTTCGTCGCCGAGGAGATCGCCGGGCCGCTGGGTGCCGACTTCCGGATCGGGGCCGCCGAGGCGGACTGGGGCCGGATCGCGGACGTCGTCCCGCCGCCGCCCGCGGAGTTCGACCTCGTCGCGCTGGGCCCGGACAGCGTGATCGTCAAGACGCTGACCGGGCCGGTCATCGACGCGAACGTCGCGAACACGCCGGCGTGGCGCCGCGCGGAACTGGGCGCGGTGAACGGGCACGGCAACGCGCGGTCGGTCGCGCGGATGCTGTCGGCGCTGGCCCGCGGCGGCACGGTCGACGGCGTCCGCCTGCTCGGCCCGGACACGATCGACGTGATCTTCGAGGAGCAGGCCAACGGCGTCGACCTCGGGCTCGGCGTCCCGTTGCGCTGGGGCATCGGTTACGGGCTGCCGCTGCGGGAGGCGGTGCCGTGGATCCCGGACGGCCGCATCTGCTTCTGGGGCGGCTGGGGCGGTTCGATGATCATCATGGACCTCGACCGGCGGCTGACGATCTCGTACATGATGAACCGGATGGGCCCGGGCATCATCGGTTCCGACCGCAGCGGCACGTACGTCCAGGCGGTTTACGACGCCCTGGGATGATCCCGGCATGGACTCCGGGACGACCACGCAGCTGATCACCGTGGGCGCGACGCTCGGCGGGGTGGTGCTGACCCTGCTGACCACGACGTTCGTGGAGGGTCGCAAGCTGAAGGCGACCCAGCGGACCGAAGCGCTGAAGCGCGCGGCGGACCGCGCCACCTGGCTGCGTGACGAGCGCGTCAAGGCGTACGCCGGCCTCTCGACGGCGAGCGAGGAGGCGTTCCAGCTGATCCGGGCGGAGTTCCCGGGGCTGCTGAAGGACCGGGACGTGATCGAGGACAGGTGGCGCGAACGCCGCGGCGAGCTTCGCAAGGCCTACAACCAGGTGGAACTGTTCGGGACCGACGAACCACGCCGGCGCGGCAAGGAACTGTGGAAGGCCGCCCGCGGTGGCGTGAACGCCGTCCTCGCCGAACTGGACGCCGGGGAACCGTTGGTGCGCAAGGAAAGTCTCGACCGGGTGCTGACCGGGATCAGCGAAGCGGGCGAACGGTTCCTCGAGGCGTGCCGCGCCGACGTCCAGGGCACGGCCGAGGAGCACTGAGCCTTCGTCAGGCTGGGCCGGCGAGGCCGATCAGGTTGCCTTCCGGGTCGGTGAAGTGGGCGACCACCAGGTCGCGGCCCGGCGCGCGGTCCGGGCCCATGCGGCGCGTGCCGCCCAGGCGTTCGGCCTGCGCCAGCGCCGCCGCGACGTCCGGGACGCCCACGTAGAACACGGTCTGCCGCGCGAAGGACGCGCCGCCGCCGACGCCGCCCGGGATGCCGTCCGTATCCACGAAGCCGTAGTCGCCCGGCTCCGACACCTGGTCCGACACCGGGCCCGACGTGTCGAACTCCCAGCCGAACAGCTCGCCGTAGTACCCGCGCAGCCGGGCCGGGTCGGTGCCGATGATCTCGAAGTGCACGACCGGAGAGGCCATGACCGGTTCCTTCCGTTCGACGTCAGGAGCCTCACCGTAGGCCACGGTAGTTGTTAAAAACAACCTCGGGGTTGTAAATTGACATCATGCCGACCAGTCGCAGCTACGGAGACGCGTGCGCCACCGCCCGCGCGCTCGACGTCGTCGGGGAGCGGTGGGCGCTGCTCGTCGTGCGTGAGCTGCTCCTGGGGCCGCAACGGTTTTCCGACGTCCGCCGCGCGCTGCCGGGCGCCAGTTCCAACCTGGTCACCGACCGGCTCCGCGAGCTTGAAGGCCGGGGCGTCGTGACCCGCCGGACGCTGCCGCCGCCCGCCGGTTCGACCGTCTACGAGCTGACCGCGTGGGGCCGGGAGCTGGAGCCGATCGTGCTCGCGCTGGGCGCGTGGGCCGCGCAAGTCCCGCTCCCCCCGGATGCGACGCTCGGCGCGACGTCGGTGCTGCTGTTCCTCCGCGGCTCCGCGCGTCCGCGCGGGAAGGCCTGCTACCGCGTCGAACTGGACAGTCGCGTGTGGACGGTCCGCACCGAACCCGGGCGGCTGACCGTCGAGCCGGGTGAACCGGCCGGTCCGGACGCCGTCGTCCGGACCGACCCGCGCACCCTCAACGCGCTGCTCGAAAAGCCCGGTGGCCTCGACGCCGCGCTCGCCGACGGCCGCGTCACGATCGAGGGTGACCGGAAAGCCGTCCGCCGGCTGCTGCGCGAGCACGAAGCCTGAGCGGTCAGCCGAAATCGGCGGCGTGGTCCGCGGCCCATTCGGCGAAGCCACGCGCCGGGCGGCCGGTCACCGCCTGGACCGTCTCCGTCGTCGGCTGGGGCCGGTCGACCAGCGCCGCCAGCCGCCGGATCCGCGCTTCGACGACGTCCGCCGAGCCGACCGCGCCCAGCCCCCGGGCTTCGAACGCTGCCGTCAGCTCACGGCGGTAGTCGTCGAGGTCCTGGACTTCGACGCGCACCGGACGGCCGGCGGCGAGCCCGATCAGCTCGGCCTGGCGCCGCACGGTCAGCGACTCGGGCCCGGTCAGCGTGTACCCGGCGCCGAGGTGCCCGGACGCCGTCAGCGCGCACGCGGCGACGGCGGCGATGTCCGCCTCGTGGATCAGCGCCGAGTGCGAGCCGGGGAACGGGTCGCGCACCAGGCCGGCCGTCCGGATCGGCTCGGTCCACAGCAGCCGGTTGGCCGCGAACCCGCCCGGACGCAGGAACGTCCACGGGACTCCCGCGTCGCGCACCGCCTGCTCGGCCTCGCCGTGGGCGCGGGTGATGGCGTCGTCCGACGCCGGGTCGGCGCCCGCCGCGGACAGCAGGACCACCTGCGCCAGGCCGCCCGCGCGGGAGAGGAACCCGCCGAGCCCGGCCGTCCCGGCGTAGAGGAACACCTTCGTGACGCCGTTCAACGCCGCGTCCCAGCTCTCGGGCCGGGCCAGGTCCGCCGCGACCACCTCGACGCTGTCGGGCAACCGGGCGCGGCTCGGGTCGCGGCCGGCCGCGCGGACGTCCTGCCCCGCGTCGAGCAGCTGTCCCACCAGCGCGCGGGCGACGTTCCCGCGGGCTCCGGTCACCAGAATCGTCATGCGTCCAGGCTCGTCCCGATCCGGGCGACCGGGGTAGGCCCGCCGGTACCACCCCGGGCCGGGGTGATGATGGCACGGTGGACAGCGTGGAACTGAGCGGTTTCCTGCGCAGCCGCCGGGCGCGGCTGCAGCCGGGCGACGTCGGGCTCGTGCCCGGCCCGCGACGCCAGACGCCGGGGTTGCGGCGCACGGAAGTCGCGCTGCTGGCCGGGATCTCCGTCGACTACTACGTGCGGCTCGAGCAGGGCCGCGGGCCGCGGCCCTCGGAGCAGGTCCTCGCCGCGCTCGGGCGGGCGCTGCGGCTGACCGGCGACGAGCACGCCTACCTGCGGCGGCTGGCCCACCCGGCGCCGGTGATCCCGCCGCGCGCGGTGCCCGCCAACGTCCTGCGGCTGCTCGACCGCCTCGACGACGTGCCCGCGATGGTGATCGACGCCGGGTTCGACATGGTCGCCTGGAACCGGATGCTCGTCGCGCTGATCGGCGACCCGGCCGGCTGGCCGCCGCGGCGTCGCAACCGGCTGCGCCGGCTGTTCGACACCGGCGACACGATCACCGGCAACCGGCTGGACCTGGCCCGGCTGTGCGTCGCGGACCTGCGCGCGGGCGGCCGGTACCCGGCCGATCCGGCGGTCCGGTCACTCGTGGACGAGCTGCGGACAACGAGCCCGGAGTTCGCCCGGCTGTGGGCCGAGCGGGAGGTCGCGGTGCAGCGGACGCTGACCAAGCGGACCGTCCACCCGGTGGCCGGCGCACTGGAACTCGACTGCGAGATCCTCGCGGTCCCGGGCCACGAGCACCGGCTGCTCGTCTACACCGCGGCGCCGGGCACTCCGTCGGCCGAAGGGCTGCGGCGGCTGGCTTCCCGCAGCGACGGCGCCAGCGCGAAGATCCCGAGCGTCACCACGACCGCCGACGACAACGCCCAGTGCAGCCCGACCCGCGTCGCCAGCGCGCCGACCAGGACCGGCTCGACCAGGAACCCCAGGTAACCGCAGGCGGCGACGGCGGCCACCGCCTGCCCCGGCTTGTCCGCCTGCTTGCGGCTCGCCACGCTCCACGCGATCGGCACGATCCCGGCCACACCGAGCCCGACCACCGCGAATCCCAGGATCACCGCCACCGGCCACGGCGCGAGCAGGACCACGGCGAACCCCAGCACCGCGACCACCGTCGCCGCGCGCGCGAACCGCACCGCGCCCGTCCGGGCCACGACCCGGTCGGCGACGAGGCGGATCGCGATCATCGTCGTCGAGAAGGCGAAGTAGCCCAGAGACGCCAGTGCGGGCGTCGCGCCGGTGACGTCGGCGAGGTACACCGCGCTCCAGCTGTTGACCGCTCCCTCGGCGACGAACCCGCAGAACGCGATCACGCCGAGCGGCACCAGCGCACGGCTCGGCCACGCGAACGCCGCCTCGCCCTGGCCGCGGTCGGCGCCGGCGAGGAACCGCGTGCGGGCGGCCCACAGGGCGAGCGCGAGCAGCACCGCGCCGGCGATCGGGAAGTGCACCGCCACCGGGACGTGCGTGGCCTCCATCAGCGCGTCGACGCCGGAGCCCGCGAGGCCGCCGATGTTCCAGAAGGCGTGGAAGCCGGCGAAGATCGGGCGGCCGTAACCGTCCTCGACGCGCGCCGCGTGCGCGTTCATCGCGACGTCGAGCAGGCTGTTGCCGACGCCGAGCACCACCAGCGCGACGACGAACACGGGCGCGGACCAGGCGAAGGCGACCAGCGGCAGGCCGGCGCACAGCACGACGGCGCCGAGCGCGACGGCCGCGCGGCTGCCGATCCGGGCGAGGAGCGCCCCGGCGCCGAGCAGCGCCAGCACCGACCCGGCGGCCAGCCCGAACAAGCCCGTCGCCAGCTGCCCGGTGCTCAGCCCCAGCTGCGCCTGCACCGCCGGCACCCGCGCCAGCCAGGTCGCGAACGCCGCGCCGCAGACCGCGAACACGACCGAAACCCCCAGCCGGGCGCGCTTCAGCTCCCCCGTCATGCGGCCACCTTAGCTGTCCTCGCAATCTCGGAAACTTGGCTCAAAAACGGTTAAAGTGCGGTGTTCGCTCCGCATTTACGGCTTCTGGAGGTCGGATGCTGTTCCGTGTACTCGCCCTGACGACCGTGCTGCTCGCCGGCACGACGACCGCCGCCGGGGCGTCGACCCGGACGCTCACCGTCGAAGGCGCGGTCACGACTCCGGCGTCCTACACCGCTTCGCAGCTGAAGGCCCTGGGCGAAACGACGTATCCGCGGGTCACCGGCGTCGACCTGACCAAGGTGGTCGCTGCCGCGACGCCGGTTCTGCCGCCGGGGAAGAACACCGCGCTGCGGGTGACGGTGACCGTCACCGGCGCCGCGCACCGCTCGGTCACCTTCGCGCTGGCCGAGCTGGACCCGGCGTTCGGCAACCACCCCGCCGTCCTCACCACCGGCCGCGAGACCGACCTGGTCGTGCCCGGCGACCGGGACCGCAGCCGCCGCGTCGACGACGTCCGGTCGGTGCGGATCGCCGTGTCTAACGCCGTGGCGGCCGAACGGGCGGTGCGGATCACGACCGCGCACCGGTCCGTCACGCTGCCGCCGTCGCTGCTGAAGCTGCTGCCGTCCCGGACCGTGACGGCGACGTTCGCTTCGGGCGCCGGCCAGCAGACGCACACCGAGACCGGGCCGTCGCTGCGGCTGGTCCTGCTGGTCGCGGGCGTGCTGCCGCGGCCGGACACGGCCGTGGTCGCGGTCGGCGACGACGGGTACGGCGCCGCGGTCACGCTCGCCGAGGAGGCCACGGGCGGCCGTCCGCTGCTGCTGTCCACCGCGGAGGACGGCGCCGCGCTCGCGCTGCCGCGGCTCGTCCCGCTCAGCGACGTCAAGGGCGGCCGCTACGTCTCCGGGGTGACGGCGCTCGACGTGCGCTGACGTCAGAGGTGGTGCACCGGCCTGCGCCGCCTTCAGGTGTCCTTGACGTGCTGCCTGACTTGACCGCACCCGTATAGTCGGAACCGACTAATAGGGAGCGACTGAAGACCATGGCAGCCCGCAAGATCCGCAACACCCTGGCGCTCGCCCTGCTGGGCCTGCTGCTGGAACGCCCGATGCACCCGTACGAAATGGCGTCCACGCTGCGCGAACGGCACAAGGACTCCAGCTTCAAGATCAACCCGGGGTCGCTCTACGACACCGTGGAGTCCCTGGCCAAGCACCGCTGGATCGAGCCGGTCGAGACGGTCCGGGAGGGCAACCGGCCGGAGCGGACCGTCTACACGCACACCGAGCTAGGCCGGCAGGAGTTCGTCGCCTGGCTGGACGAGCTCGTGCGCGTGCCCGTCGACGAGTACCCGAAGTTCGTCGCGGCGGTCAGCTACCTCGGCGCGCTCGGGCCCGAGCGCGCCGCCGACGCGCTGGAAGAACGCGCCCGCCACCTCGCCGCCCGCGTCGAAGGCGCGGAGACGGCCTTGGCGGACACGGTCGGCCAGGGCGCGCCGCGGTTGTTCATGATCGAGGTCGAGTACGTCCGGCACGCGTGGCAGGCGGAGCTCGACTGGGCGCGCCGCACGGCCGCCGAAATCCGCAGTGGCTCCCTGCCCTGGCCCGAAACCTTCTGAGGGGAAGACCGTGCCCGATCTCGAAACCGACGTCCTCGTCGCCGGCGCCGGACCCGCCGGCCTGCTGCTCGCCGCGGAGCTCGCGCTGGCCGGCGTGCGCGTCACCGTCGTCGAACGACACCCGGAAAAGCCGCCGTACTGCCGCGGCTTCAACCTGAACTCGCGGTCGCTGGACCTGCTGGCGCGGCGCGGGCTGGCCGAAGGCCTGGTCGCCGAGGGACACCAGGTGCCGCACGCGCCGGCGACCGGCATGCCCGAGCCGCTGCTGCTCGACGGCGCCACCACCGACCACCCGTTCTCCCTCGGCATCCCGCAGACCCGCGTCGAGGAGGTCCTGGAAGCCCGCGCGCTCGACCTCGGCGCGGAACTGTTGCGCGGCCACGAACTGCGGAGCTTCACGCAGGACGCGGCCGGCGTCACCGTGGAGATCCACAATGGACTGACCGTCCGGGCGCGGTACCTCGCCGGCTGCGACGGCGGCCGCAGCACCGTGCGCAAGCGGGCCGGGATCGGCTTCCCCGGCGTCGACGCGCGGTGGTTCGCGCTGCTCGGCGACGTCGAATGCGAACTGCCGTACGGGGTTTCGGCCGGCCCGGACGGCCGGACACTGTTCGTCATCCCGCGGCCCGGGTACGTCCGGATCATCGTCCGGGAGGACGACCCGCCCGCGGACAAGGACACCCCCGTCACGCTCGACCGGCTCCAGTCCCGAGTGGACGACGTGCTCGGCCGGCACGTCGAGCTGCGTGGACCGCGCTGGCTGACGAGGTTCGGCGACGCGGCCCGGCTGGCCGAGCGCTACCGCGAAGGCCGGGTCCTGCTGGCCGGCGACGCCGCGCACATCCACCCGCCGGCCGGCGCGATCGGCGTCAACGTCGCGCTCGACGACGCGTTCAACCTGGGCTGGAAGCTCGCCGCGACGGTGCGCGGGACCGCGCCCGAGGGCCTGCTCGACACCTACCACGCCGAGCGGCACGCGGCGGGTGAACACATCCTGGCCAACACCCGCGCGCAGGTCGCGCTCTCGGAGGCCGCGGCGGCGGAACCGCTGGCCGACCTGATGCGCCGCGTCGCCACGCACCCCGCGGGCAAGCTCGCGCTGGCCGAGATCATTACCGGCCTCGACGCCCGCTACGAGCCGCCCGGGCACCCGTGGCTCGGCCGTCTCGCCCCGGACCTCCCCCTGCGGGGCGACGTGAGCCACCTCGCCGCGCTGCTGCACCCCGGCCGTCCGGTGCTCCTCGACCTGACGCCCGAGCACGCCTTCGCCGCGTGGGCCCCGGGAATCGACGTGGTGGCCGCACAGTCCACTTCGGACGTCGGCGCGCTGCTGCTGCGCCCGGACGGCCACGTCGCCTGGCTGACGACCGGCTCGGACGACACCGGCCTGGCCGAAGCGATCCACCGCTGGGTCGGCGACATCCCGGTCCCGGCGACCGCTTGACCAATGCGCCCCAATGTGGCGTTGGGTGCGTTGGACGCACCCAACGCCACATTGGGGCGTTCGGGGCCCTCAGCGCGGGCGGTTCAGCACCGCCCGCTGCTGCCGGCGCCCGGCGACCGGGAACGTGCTGTGCGGCGCGAACCCGAGCTTCGCCACCACCCGCGCCGACGCCGCGTTCGCCGGTTCGTAGATCGCCAGCGGCCGGTCGGCGAAGCCGGCCGCGAAGACGTGGTCGCGCACGGCCGTCGTCGCTTCGGTCGCGTAACCGCGGCCCCAGCACGGCCGCGCGATCCACCAGCCCATCTCCACTGCGGGATGCCCGAGGCCGGACTCGACGTTGTCGCGGGACACCAGCGCGACCACGCCGTCGAACGAGCCGGGCACCGCCGACACGGCGAACCAGCCGAAGCCGTGCTCGGCCCAGTGCGCGAGCGTCGCGCGGTGCTTGGCGAGCGTGTACTCGCGGGTCCACGGCTCGCCGGTACCGACGTACCGGACCGTCTCGGGCACCTGGGCCAGCCCGAACAGGTCGTCGAAGAAGTCCTCGGACCAGGGGTGCAGCGTGAGCCGTTCCGTGGTGATGCGCACCGCGCCGAGTCTAGGACTCCTTGAGCAGCACGGCGATCCCGTCGAGCTGCACTCGCAGGCCGAACTCGAACGCCTCGTCGAGGTCGACGTCGGCCAGCCCGGTGATCGTGTCCGCGAGCGCCGGGAACCGGCCCGACTCGAGGTGCCCGGCCAGCGCCGCCATCTCGGCTTCTAGCCGCTGGGAACCGGTGATGCCGGTGTCCTGCTCGGTTTCGACCTCGATGGCGTGGCTCACCGCGAGGCCGCCGACCCAGCCGTTGACCGTCATGATCACCTGCAGCTTCGTCCGCCGGTGCAGCCCGGTGCCGGCCAGCGCCCGCAGCATCCAGTCGACCAGCCGCAGCCCGCTCGGCACCACCGGCGGCCGCACCAGCGAGTTCAGCATCACCGGCGCGAGCCACGGGTGCCGCCGGTAGGCCCGCCACTGCGTCCGCGCGGCCAGCTCCAGCCGCGGCCGCCATCGCGCCGGGCCCGGCTCGGGCAGCTCCTCGGCGCCGAGGGCGGTGTCGGCCATCAGCCGGACCAGCTCGTCCTTGTCCGGGACGTGCCGGTACAGCGCCATCGGGCCGACGCCGAGCTCGGCCGCGAGCCGGCGCATCGACAGCGCCCCGCGGCCCTCGGCGTCCGCCAGCGCGATGGCGGCCCGGACGAGCCGCGCCCGGCCCAGCGGCGGCTTCTGCGGCGTCCGGTCACTCACCACGGTGCCGCTGCCCGGCACCGCCCGCACCCAGCCCTGCTCGCCCAGCACGGTCAGTGCCTTCGCCGCGGTCGCCATCGCCACGCCCCACTCGCGCACCAGCGACCGGGTCGACGGCACCCGTTCGCCGGGCCGCAGCTCACCGGCGGTGATCCGGCGCCGCAGGTCCGCCGCGATCCGCAGGTACGGCGCCTGCTCGGCCACGAACACCCCTCGATCCGTACTAGAACACTTCACCCGGTCACCTAGAACACTTCCAGGGTACTCACCCATTCTCGGCAGCAAGGATTGCCGGATCTTCACGCTGGTCCATACGGTGCCGATACAGCGTAAGAGACAGGGGGACGGCATGACCACGACAGAGAAACCGGCGAGCCCGAGCGGGACCCGGCGCGCCACGCCGTGGTGGCGCCGGCCGTGGGTGTTCCCGCTGGGCCTGATCGTCACGGTGTTCCTGGTGTACTCGCTCCCGCCCTACCTCGGGCTGGACCCGGCGGAGTCGCGGATCCCGGCCCCGGGCAGCGTCGGCTGGTACTACCCCGTGCTGGTCACGCACATCGGCTTCGCGACCGTCGCGATGGTGACCTGCTCGCTGCAGATCTGGCCGTGGCTGCGGCAGAAGCACCCGGTCGTGCACCGCCGCACCGGCCGCGTGTACGTCTTCGCGGGCGCCATCCCGGCGTCGATCGCCGGGCTCGCCATCGCGGTCGCCGCGCCGTTCGGGCCGGTCGGCGCGGTGTCGAACGTGCTGCTCGCGACGCTCTGGTTCGGCTGCACCGTGCAGGGCTACCGGATGGCGCGGGCCCGGCGCTTCGGCGACCACCGCCGCTGGATGATCCGCAGCTTCGTGCTGTGCATGTCGATCATCAGCAACCGGATCTGGGCGATCGTCTGGTCTGTCGTGCTCCCCGGGCAGCTGGACACGACGTTCGGCGGCAGCGAACTGGCGCTGGGCCAGGCGATCGCCGGGCTCACGACGTGGACCGGCTGGGTGATCCCGTTCCTGATCGCCCAGTGGTGGCTGGACCGGGGACGCCGGCGCGCGACGGCGTGAGACCGGGCGGAACCGGTCGTGGGGGCCGGTTCCGCCCGTCACCCGCCGTCATGCCCCCGAACGGCGTATGGTCCGGACCACATTAATGGTCTATACCAATTAGGTCCGGAATTCCCGCCGCCGCGCTGCTTGTCGTGGAGGTCCCCCCATGCGTCTCCCCCGTCTCCGTCCCCTCCTGGCCGCCTTGGGCGGCCTGGCCGTCCTGGCCACCGGGTTCGCGGCACCCGCCGGCGCCGCGGCCGGCTCGCCGATCCCGGTCGGCCCCTACGTCGACATGGGCGCGTGGCCGACGCCCAGCCTCTCGGCGATGTCGGCCGCGAGCGGCGTCAAGGGCTTCACCCTCGCCTTCGTCAACTCCTACGGCTGCAAGGCCAGCTGGTTCGGCGCGTACGACCCGCGCACGGCCTGGCAGAAGGACGAGATCACCAAGATCCGCAACGCCGGCGGCGACGTCAAGATCTCCTTCGGCGGCGCGTCCGGCATCGAGCTGGCCCAGGCGTGCACCACGTCCGCCCAGGTCGCGGCCGAGTACGACGCGGTCGTCAAGGCGTACGGCCTGAAGTACGTCGACATCGACGTCGAGGGCGCGGCCGTCGCGGACCCGGCGTCGATCACGCGCCGCTCGCAGGCCCTGAAGACGTTGCAGACCAACAACCCGGGCTTGAAGATCTCGCTGACCTTGCCGGTGCTGCCCAACGGCCTCGACGCGAACGGGCTCAACGTCGTCAAGGCCGCCAAGGACGCCGGCGTGAACCTGGACCTGGTCAACATCATGGCCATGGACTACTACCAGGGCGCGGGCGACCAGGGCGCGAAGGCGATCTCCGCGGCGAAGGCCACGCAGGCGCAGCTGAAGTCGCTGTACGGCCTGAGCGACGCGGCGGCGTGGAAGAAGGTCGGCGTCACCCCGATGATCGGCGTCAACGACTCGCAGAACGAGATCTTCCTCCAGAAGGACGCCAAGGCGCTGGTCGCCTTCGCCAAGACCGTCCACCTGGGCATGCTGTCGTTCTGGGAAGCCGGCCGCGACGCGAACGCGTGCACCGGGGCGCTGTACAAGTGCACGAACGTGCCGCAGGCGAAGTACGAGTTCGCGAAGATCTTCGCGGGCTACACGGGCTGAGTCACCGCTGGGTCACCACCGGGCGGCGTCCGCGAGCAGTGCGTCCCGCACCGCCGCGGGCCCCGCCCGGCACGGTTCGGTCCTGGTCACCACGAACAGCGTGTTGATCGGGGGTTCCGCCGGGTCCAGCAGGGCGATCAGCGCACCCGAGGCCAGTTCCGCCGCGCACAGGTACCGCGGCAGCACGCTGACGCCGAAGCCGGCGAGCACGCACGTCAGCACGCCCCGCAGGTCCGGGACCACCACCGCGGGCCCGGGCGGCGGCCGGACGCCCAGCACCGAGCGCCAGTAGCGGCGGATGATCGGCAGGTCCTCGGCATAGGCCACCAACGGCGCGGTCCGCGGGTCGCCGGTGAAGCCGCGTGGGCCGACCAGGACGAACTCCTCGTCCGTCAACGGCGTCGCGGCGAAACCGCGGCCGCGGGGGCGGATCGTCGAGACGACCAGGTCGAACCGGCGCTGCGTCAGCCCGGCCAGCAGGTCGTCGGCCAGGCCGAAGCTCACCCGCAGCTTCAGACCGTCGGCAACCAGGTCCACGAGTGCGGGCAGGACGCGGGCCGTCGTCAGCTCGGCCGGTCCGGCCAGGTGGACCGGCACCGCGAAACGATCGGCGGGGCCCAGGGCGACGTCGGTCAGCGCGTCGACGTGCGGGGCGATGCGGGCCGCGAGTTCGTCGGCCGCCGACGTCGGCGTGACGCCTCGCGCGCGGCGGACGAACAGCTGCCGGCCCAGCTCCGCCTCCAGGGCCCTGACCTGCACGGTCACCGTCGGTTGGGACAAGCCCAGTGACGGTGCCGCGCCGGTCAGCGAGCCCGCGCGGTGGACCGCGAGGAACGTCCGCAGCAGGTCGAGGTCCAGCTCAGTCCTCGATCAGCTCGATCGAGTCCACGACGTTCGGGTAGAACGCGACGTGGTCCTTGATCGACGCGACCGCGTCGTACGGCTTCTCGTACGTCCAGATCGCGTTCTCCGCCTGCACGTCACCGGCGTTCAGGCTGTAGTAGCTGCTGTCGCCCTTGTACGGGCAGTACGTCTCGTGGTCGGTCCGCTCCAGCAGGCTGAAGTCGACGTCCGCCCGCGGGATGTACTGCGCCGCCGGGTAGTTCGACTCCTGCAGTGTCAGCGCGTTGCGGCTGTCGGCCACCACGCGCCCGCCCGCCTTGACCACCACGCGGGCCTTGGTCGGCTCGACGGTGATCGGGTGGTCCGGGCCCGGGACCAGCACCTTCTTCTCCGGCATGTCAGCTCCTCGACGAAGTCGTGTACTGGGAGCAGCACCCGGGACCCGGCGGTTATTCCGGGTCAGGGCAGGTAGTACATCGGGTTCGGCAGCTTGATCGGCCGCAGCGCGTGGCCGCCTTCGAGGTCGCTGAACTGGTCGCCGACGTTCAGCACGATCTTCGCGCCGGTCGCCTCGATGTGCGCCCGCGTGCCCGACTTGTACTGCACCGTGTTGCAGGTCAGGCCGCACGGGAGGTAGTCCGGCGCGGTCACCTTCGGCTTGAAGAACGCGCCGGCCGGGGCCGGGTAGCCCTCGTTGGCGAGGTTCTTGAGCGACTGCGGGCCCTGCAGCTCGTTGCGGCCGGTCAGGAAGAACACCTTCACGCCGTGCTGGGCGGCCCAGTTGGTCAGCTCCAGCACCGGCTTGTTCACCTCGAACGTGCCGTTGTCGATGGCCTGCTGCTGCTTGACCGGGTCGAAGCCGAAGTCGTTGTCGGCCTCCCAGCCGTAGGTGACCTCGGAGGTGTCGTCGACGTCCAGCACGATCGCCGGGTTCTTCACCCGGCCCAGCTGCTGCTGCAGGTAGCGCTTCGCGTCGGAGACGACGTTCTTGGTGTCCTTCACGAACTTGCTCGTGT